>CAZLRW010000126.1:0-10791 GCA_964561925.1 uncultured Flavobacteriaceae bacterium | reverse complement strand
AGGCAAATGTGAGCGTAAGAAGAAAGACCAGAAATTCGGAGGGCAAGATAAAAGCGGTGACGCTATGGGTCACCTAAGCCGTTGTCTGCACATCCAAGTTCATAGTGCCATCGCTGTGGCGATGGCACCAACGTAGCACCAAGCGATTTCGCAGACTGAATCGGCAGTCGAGGCTTGTGCGCCGCGTAGAAGTGACCACCTTGAGAGCGATGTGTGTTGGTCCGCCATGAACCGCGACGACGACTTCGAGCCCAAGCTTGGAAAGATTCGACCGCAGAGTGGAGCGCGTGCGCAACGCTACCTGCAAAGAGCTCTGCGCGCTGCTGCGTTCGCCAGCGGCCGTGCACTCGGACGCATCGGCGGCAGACGGCAGTTCGATGGCAGCCGTATAGGGCGTGGCGCGGGTGCCGGCCGTGTGTTGCGCGACCGTCATGCCGGGCTGCGGTCACGGCGGGTGGTCATCAAGGCGCGGATCGTCAAGATCGGAGCGCGGGGCCTCAATGCTGCCAGGCTGCATCTGCGCTACATCCAGCGCGACGGCGTCACGCGCGAGGGGACGCCGGGCGAACTCTACGACGCAACCCGCGATCGCGCAGACGGTAAGGCATTCGTGGAACGAGCCGATGGTGACCGGCATCAGTTCCGCTTCATTGTCGCGGCCGAGGACGGGGTCGAATATGAAGACCTGAAGCCGTTCACGCGGCGGCTGATGGCGCGCATGGAGGAAGACCTCGGCACGAAGCTCGACTGGGTTGCGGTCGATCACTTCAATACCGGTCAGCCGCATACCCACGTCGTCGTTCGGGGCAAGGACGACGAGGGCCACGACCTCGTGATCGCCCGCGAATACATCTCGCATGGGATGCGTCAGCGCGCGGTCGAGATCGTGACGCTCGACCTCGGCCCACGGACCGACCTTGAGATCGAGCAGCGGCTGACGCTTGAGGTGGGCCAGAACCGGTTGACCAGCATCGACCGGCAGCTCATCCGCGAGGCGGCGGCGCGCGGTGTCGTCGAACTTGGCGCTGAGGTGGGAGATGAGCACGGACGGTTTCGGCAGGCGTTGCGCGTTGGGCGTTTACAACACCTGTGTCGTCTTGGGCTCGCGGAGGAGCTGGCGCCTGGGAAATGGAAGCTCTCGGCGGATGCAGAGCCGACCTTGCGCCAGATGGGCGAGCGCGACGATATCATCAAGACGATGCATCGCGCGCTCAAAGAGGCGCGCATCGATCGCGCGCCGGCGGATTGCGTAGTCTTCGATCCGCGCGGTTCGGTCCAACTTGTCGGCCGTGTCGTCGAACGCGGGCTGCACGATGCGAACGAGCGGCACTATTTGATCGTCGACGGCGTCGATGGACGGTCCCATTGGATCGACATCGGGACGGGCGAGGCCGTCGAAGCCCCGCGGCGGGGTTCGATCGTTTCGGTCGGGCCACGCCAGGCCGAGCCGCGGCCGGCGGACCGCACGATCGCCGAGGTCGCGGTCCGAAACGACGGGCACTATAGCGATGCGCTGCATCGCGCCGCCGATCCGGCGGCGGGTAGCGAGTTTGTGGCGGCGCACTTGCGCAGGTTGGAGGCGCTGCGGCGCGCCGGCATTGGCGAGCGGAGCGCGGAGGGTGTCTGGACAGTGCCGGCGAAGTTTCTGGAAGCTGCCCAGTCGTTTGAGCACAAGCATGCGCGCGAGACGCCAGCGAAGGTCGAGATCTTGTCGTCGGCGTCACTTGAGAATCTGACGAACGCCAACGCCGCGACATGGTTGGACCGGCAGTTGGTTGGAGATGAGGCCGCGAGCATTCGCGATGCGGGATTTGGGGGCGCAGTTAAGGGAGCACTGGCGCAGCGGCGGCAATGGTTGTTAGCGCAAGGGCTTGCCGATGAGCGCCAAGGAGAAACGATCTATCGCGCCAACTTGCTTGCGATCCTTCGCCGGCGAGAGCTTACGCGCATCGCGGCTCAAGTTTCTGGCGAGCTGCAATTGCCCTATGCCGAGTTCGGTGGGGCAGGGCGGGTGGAGGGGAAGTATGTGAAGCGGCTGGATCTTGTCAGCGGACGGTTCGCCGTGATCGCGCGGGCGCGGGATTTCACGCTTGTACCCTGGCGGCCGGTCCTTGATCGCAGTCTCGGAAAACTGGTGAAAGGGGTGGTGCGCGGTGAGAGCATTTCTTGGAGCATCGGCCGGAATCGGGGTATCGGCGTGCCCTGATAGAACGCCGGGTCCACCAAGAACGTACCCCCGGGACCTTGCTTTTCTGGCAATTTTGTGTTATTAATTGTCGGCATATACTGTAAACTATATAACATGAGACCCATGCGACAAGACTCAACACACGCTGGCACAGCCCTCCACGTCGCGCGCGCACGCGGCATCGCCCGCGCGCGCGATTTTCATGCCGCCGGCGTCCCGCTCAGTTATCTCAAACGGCTCTGCGACGACGGAAGGCTCGTGCGTCTGGGACGCGGCCTCTATCAGATCGCCGGCTTCGCCGATTTTCACGCGGGCCACGATCTCGCCCAAGCCGCACGCCTGATACCGAACGGTGTGGTGTGCCTTCTTTCGGCGCTTCGTGTTCACGGGCTGACCACGCAACTGCCCCAGAAAATTTGGCTGACCGTGCATCATAAAGCCCGGGCGCCGAAAAACACGCCCTTTCCGCTCGAAGTCATCCGCGCGTCGGGGCTTGCCTTCGCCGAAGGCAGAACCACCGTAAAAATCGAAGGCGTGGATGTGCCGGTCTTCAATCCCGCGAAGACCGTGGCCGACTGTTTCAAGCACAGGCGCCGCGTCGGCCTCGACGTTGCAGTTGAGGCGCTGCGCGACGCTCTCAAGCAGCGCAAGGCCACGCGCGCCGATCTCTGGCACTATGCCGGCGTCTGCCACGTGCAACCCCTTATGCGTCCCTATTTCGAAGCCCTCGCATGACCGACAAACCGAAGAACATGGCCGCTTCGGTGCGCCAGCGCCTGCTCAATAAAGCGCGCGCCGGCGAGGGGCAGGACTTTCAGCGGTTGCTGGTCCGCTACGCGATCGAGCGCTTGCTGTATCGGCTCTCCCAATCCACCGCGAAGAAGCGGTTCGTGCTGAAGGGTGCCATGCTGTTTGCCGTCTGGGCGAAGACGCCGTTTCGCTCGACCGGCGACTTGGATCTTCTGGGTTCGTGCCGCAACGACCCGGAAACGCTTCGAAAGGCCTTCGCCGAGATTTGCCGGCAGAGCGCACCCGACGACGGCCTCGCCTTTGATAACGCGTCGATCCGCGTCGAAGCCCTGCGTGAGGACGAAGAGTACGAGGGCGCACGCATTCGTCTTGACGCCAAGCTCGGCACCGCTGTCATTCCGCTTCAAGTCGACATCGGCTTTGGCGACGTCGTCCATCCGGCACCCAAGATTGTCGAGTATCCGTCGTTGATCGCCGAGCTTCCGGCGCCGCGCCTCCTTGCCTATCCGCCCGAAACAGTAATTGCCGAGAAGTTGGAGGCGGCCGTGAGGTTCGACGCGTTGACGAGCCGCCTCAAGGATCATTACGACATATGGGCGCTGTCACGGATCTTCCGGTTCGATAAGGCAATACTTTCCGCGGCCATCGCGAAGACGTTCAAGCGGCGTGGGAGTGCCCTCCCAATTTCTCTACCAGCGCCGTTCACGGTCACTTTTGCGGAGTCGCCCCTTCATGCCGCGCAGTGGCAGGCCTTCTTGCGCCGCACGTCGCCCACACTCGCGCCACCACCGTTTGCGGACCTCATCGCCGAGATCCGCACCTTTCTCAAACCCGTTCTTGACGATCCGCAAGAGGGTACGCGAAAGACGCCTGGCACCTGGGATCCCGCAAAAGGTTGGGTGTGACGCCCGGCAGCATTCAACGGGCTTGATCAATCGCGCGGGCGAGATACGAAGACGACCGTCAAGAGGCCACGCGCGCCGATCCTGCTTCGCCGACGTCGCCGTTGAGCGAACGACGGCGTAGAAAAAACGCGATATCCCATTTCGGCTGCCCCGGACAGTGCGGTACTGCGCCAACGATGAATTGGAACGCTCGTTGGATCTTTCAACAGTCGACTGCGATCACAGCGCGAACACACGGCGACACGCCGCCGATCGGTTGCGACGAAGCCGCTTGACGAAAACTGGCCGCGCATCCACACTTCCATTGTGCATGTGAGCAAAAGCAGCGCCCGGTACTTCGAACCCGCTGCCGACAAGAACCCAGCGCCGGCGTGTGGTCGGTAAGGCTGACGAAAGTCCAGACAGAAACGGAGGCCGCGCATGCGCGACTCGCCTGTTTTTTCGCGGATGCCGGCGTCAGGCGCTGGGAAGCCGACAACCGAGGACATCCTTCATCGCTTCGATGAGGAACGCGAGGTCGTGTTCAAGGCGGAGACGTATCTCGTCCGCGACAACGGTGCCGTGCTGCGTCGCTCCCGGCCCGGTGCGCGACGCCGAAAGCTCGATGAAATATGGACGTTTGGTACCGTGAACAAGCACAGCGGTTATTTTGCGATGAATGGGCATGTAGTCCACCGCATTGTCGCGACCGCGTTCTGCGGATCCCAGCCTTCGTCCGATCATGTCGTCGATCATATCGACACCAACCGACTGAACAATCGCTCCGAGAACTTGCGGTGGGTGACGCGCCTTGAGAACGTGCTACTCAATCCGATAACGCGTCGGCGGATCGAACTCGTGTTTGGCTCCCTCGACGCGTTCTTCGAGAATCCCGGCGCGCTTAGCGTGCCTAACTGGGACTGGATGCGTACCGTCACCAAAGAGCAAGCCGCCGAGAGCCGTGCACGGCTTCTGGCGTGGGCGCAGAAGGGAGACCCCGCCAAAGGCGGTGTGATTGGCGATTGGCTCTTCGCGCCGCGCGCAACTGAACAGAAGTCTTTTGCAAGCAAACTTCGGCCGCAGATGCCGGCCGCCGAGGGAGCGAGCGGCCGACACGCCCTATCCGAGCTTCAATCAGGCTCGCAGCCGATTGATATGCCATCGCTGACGCCGGGTGCATACCAGCGACGTTGGCGCACGCCGACGGCGTTTCCCCAGTGTCCGCCGACGGTCTGCGAAGCGACCCTTGAAGAGTATTTGAAGCAACTGCAGACCGGCGTTGTGTTCGCGCGCAATAGCTATGGGGAGAGCACGGTTGTCGAGGCTGCCGTGGCAAATGGCGTCTTGTCGGTGGTTTGCAGCGCAACGTCCGGCGTGAAGGATTGGATGGTCGCGCATGTATCCGTTGAGGGCGACGCTCTATGCCATCAGTCGGGTGGCACGTTCTTCACGAAGGAAGGGGCGCTTAAGGCACATTTCCGGGCGCTCGGCGTGCCTTTTGATGAGGCGCTCTACGAATCGATCGATGACTACGCGTAAAAATCGTAGAGGAAACCCGTTTCAGTTTCTTCGTTCGGAGAGGGCCCAGAAGCGTGTCGGGTACTGGTCACCGTTTCCGGCCAATGGGTTATGACGATATTCTCGTTTGATTGAGGGAATCATTGAGTTAGTTGGGTGGAAGAGCATGCTTTAGGTGTGATCTTCTCCGGAGAATACTCAATGTCGGGCAATGCCGCCCACCCTGGTTCCCGCGCGTTCTTCAGTGCCCACCCGGTCTTTCGCCGGGAGGAATACGCGCGTGCGCTCGGCGTGCTGTTTGCCTGATCGGGCCCATCGTCGTTAAGCGCACGACGGCGCAGATAAACGCGATTTCCCAACTCGACCTCCTGCGCGATCACTTGCTTCAAGAAGAAGCAATCATCACGCGGAGCAACGGGAATGACGCCGACCCGGCTTCTCATCGGTCAGATCACGCTTGTGTTTGCCATCGTGATTGGCGGCGTCTGGATGTCGACCCAATGGGCGGCGGCGATGCTCGGGTACCAACCGCGTTTGGGCGCGCCCTGGTTCGAGTTGCTTTCGATCCCGATCTACTACCCGTGGCGCCTGTTCGAATGGTGGTACGGCTACGGTGCCTACGCGCCGCAGCTCTTCGATCGCGCCGGGCTTCTGGCGGCAGGGAGCGGGTTGCTTGGCTGTGTGGTCGCCGTCGTCGGTTCTCTGTGGCGCGCGCGGCAAAATCAACTCGTCACGACCTATGGCTCTTCGCGCTGGGCGTCGTCGCGCGAGGTTTCGGCTGCAGGCTTGTTTGAGCCGCATGGCGTTTTTCTCGGCACATTGAAGTCCCGCTACCTGCGCCATGACGGCGCTGAGCATGTCATGGCGTTCGCCCCGACGCGCTCAGGCAAGGGCGTTGGACTGGTCATCCCGTCGCTTCTGTCGTGGCCCGACAGCGCCATCATCCACGATATCAAAGGCGAGAACTGGCAGATCACCGCCGGCTGGCGCGGCACGTTCTCGACCTGCCTGCTTTTCAATCCGACCGACGAGCGCTCCGCCCGCTACAACCCGCTGCTCGAAGTGCGCAAAGGGCCGTGCGAGGTCCGCGATGTTCAGAACATCGCCGACATCCTCGTCGATCCGGAAGGAGCGCTTGAGCGGCGCAACCACTGGGAAAAGACCTCGCACGCGCTTCTCGTCGGCGTGATCCTGCACGTCCTTTACGCGGAGGAGGAAAAGACGCTCGCCCGCGTCGCAAGCCTTCTGTCCGACCCCCGCCGGTCGTTCGAGCACACGCTGCGCGCGATGATGGCGACGAACCATCTGGGCACGCGCGAGAAGCCGCGGGTTCACCCGATCGTGGCGCAAGCCGCGCGCGAAGTGCTGAACAAATCCGAGAACGAGCGCTCAGGTGTCCTGTCGACGGCGATGAGTTTCTTGGGGCTCTACCGCGATCCGACGGTTGCGACGGTCACCGCCGCTTGCGATTGGCGGATTGCCGATCTGGTCGACGGTGAGCGCCCGGCCTCGCTCTATCTCGTGGTGCCACCGTCGGACATCTCGCGGACGAAGCCGCTCGTGCGCCTCGTACTGAACCAAATCGGCCGCCGCCTCACAGAAAAGCTCGAGGGCGATCCGGCGAAGCGCCGCCGGCATCAAGTCTTGATGATGTTGGACGAGTTTCCGGCCCTCGGCCGCTTGGACTTCTTCGAGACCGCGCTTGCCTTCATGGCGGGCTACGGCATCCGCGCCTACCTGATCGCGCAGTCCCTCAATCAAGTCTCCAAAGCCTACGGCGACAACAACGCCATTCTCGACAATTGCCATGTGCGAATTGCTTTCTCGTCGAACGACGAGCGTACGGCCAAGCGCATCTCGGATGCGCTGGGGACGGCGACCGAACTTCGCTCCCAGCGCAACTATGCCGGTCACCGCCTCGCGCCGTGGCTCGCCCATGTCATGGTCAGCCGCCAGGAGACGGCACGACCGCTGTTGACCCCCGGCGAAGTCATGCAGCTGCCGGCAAGCGACGAGCTTGTTCTGATCTCGGGCCTGGCGCCTATTCGCGCCAAGAAGCTCCGGTATTTCGAGGACCGGAATTTCACGGACCGCATCCTGCCTGCTCCCAATCCCGCAACCCTTCCTCGTTCCCCAGTGGCGGACGATTGGGGCGGGCAGGTGCGTGTGACCGATCCAAGATTGGCGGCGGCGCTCGCGCAGGACCTCGGCAGCGGTGCCGACGAGGGCGACGGCGGGCTGCATCGGCATCCGGCGCTTGGAGGCGATCGGGCTGTTCGTGCCGCTGAGGAACCGTCCGACGACGTTGCTCAGTTGCTTGATGACGACCTGCAAAACACCGGAACAGGCAAACCCGTCCGACGGACGCCGGCGCAGCGCGCGCACACCATGAACGGCGATGCCGCGCGGCACCACGACGATCTCATCCCGAGTTTCTGAACACCATGAAGCCCCGCCTCAACGTCTATATCGACGACGACCTCAACGACCGGCTCGATGCCTTGGCGGCAAAGCCGGGATCGTCGAAATCGGCGATCGTGAGCGACGCTCTCAAACACTATCTCGCCCGCGGGGCCGCCAACGAGATCGATGCGGTTTTAAAGGTCAGGCTCGACAAGGTCGCACGCCACCTCGCACGCCTTGAGCGCGACCAGCAAGTGGTCCTGGAGACGCTCGCCCTTTTTGTCCGCTTCGAACTCACGGTGACCGCGCCACTGCCTGACGGCGATCAACCGGCTGCCCGGGCTTTGGGGACGGAGCGGTTCAATAGCTTCGTCGATCAGGTCGGCCGGCGCATTGCCGGGGGCAAGAGTCTGACGCGCGATGTCTTGGAACGCGTGACGCCTGATGCCGTGATCGAACGCAACGGCGAACTGCATGAGGTGCGCGAATGACGCCGTTCCAACCAAGCGACGAAAGTCGCGAGCGGCGCCGCACGATGCTGCGCACCGCTATGGGATCTGCGATTGCATCGGCTTTGGCTGATCCCGCCGTCGTCGAGATCATGGTTAATCCCGACGGATGTCTTCGTGTCGAGCGGCACGGCGTGGGCTGTGTCGTAACGGACATCCACCTGGCGGCCAGCGAAGTTGAGCGGATCATTCGCCTGATCGCGAGCCATGTTCGCTTGGAGGCCGGCGCCGCACACCCGATCGTGAGCGCCGAACTCCCCGAGACCGGCGAGCGCTTTGAAGGTCTGTTGCCGCCGGTCTCAACGGCACCGTGTTTTGCAATCCGCAAACCCATCGGCCAGGTGTTGCGGCTCGAAGACTACGTCGCCGATCAAATCCTGACGCCGCTTCATGCAGCGGTCTTGCGCAAGGCCGTTGCCGACAGGCAGACGATCCTGATTGCTGGCGGCACAGGCTCGGGCAAGACCACGCTTGCAAACGCGCTCCTGGCCGAGATGGCGGATGCGAACGAGCGCATCGTGCTCATCGAAGACACCCGTGAACTGCAATGCGCGGCCAAGGATACGGTTGCCCTACGCACCCATCGCGGCAGCGTGACCCTTGCCGACCTCGTGCGCTCGACGATGCGCCTGCGCCCCGACCGGATCATCGTGGGCGAGGTGAGGGGTGGCGAAGCTCTCGACATGCTCAAAGCCTGGAACACGGGCCATCCCGGCGGCATCGCAACGGTTCATGCCAACTCGGCCGCCGCTGCTCTGACCCGGCTCGAACTCTTGATCCAAGAAGCCGTCAGCGTTGTGCCCCGCGCGCTCATCGCGCAGGCGATCGATTTAATCGTCTTCATCACCGGGCGCGGCGGTAACCGGCGCGTCGAGACGATTGCCGTCGTCGAAGGGTTTTCCGGCGGCGACTACCGGTTGCGCAATATCGACACCTACACCGCCTTGACTCTCGCCCAAGAAGGACCCCGCTCATGAGATTTGCGAACCGCATCTCCCTGCTCGCCGCCACGGCCGCCATTGTCGCGCTCTCGAGCCCCGCCTTCGCGGCGGGCTCGAACATGCCCTGGGAAGCGCCGCTGCAATCGATCTTGGAATCGATCGAGGGCCCGGTCGCCCGCATCGTTGCCGTCATCATTATTATCATCACGGGGCTCTCGCTCGCCTTCGGCGAAACCTCCGGCGGGTTCCGGCGCTTGGTGCAGATCGTGTTCGGGCTCTCGATCGCTTTCGCCGCCACGAGCTTCTTCCTAACGTTCTTTTCGTTCGGCGGCGGAGCGCTCGTTTGATGGCGCTCGCAGGCTTCGAGGTGCCGCTGCACCGCTCATTGACCGAGCCGATCCTGCTCGCCGGCGCACCGCGAACCGTTGCCATCGTCAACGGCACGATCGCGGCAGCACTCGGCCTTGGTTTGCGGCTTTGGATTGCCGGGATCGCGTTTGGCGTGATCGGGCACGCCATCGCCGTCTACGCCGCGAAGCGCGATCCGCAGTTCGTCGAAGTTCTCGGCCGCCACCTCCGGCACAAGGCCTATCTCGCATGCTGAACCTGCGCGAATACCGGAAGACCTCGAAGCTGCTCGCGGACTATCTGCCGTGGGCCGCACTGATCGCGCCTGGCATCGTGCTGAACAAGGACGGAAGTTTTCAGAGGAGTTTTAGGTTTCGCGGGCCGGATCTCGAAAGCGCGACCGAGGCGGAGTTGGTGGCGACCTGCGCCCGGCTCAACAATGTGTTTCGCCGCTTGGGATCGGGCTGGGCACTCTTTGTCGAGGCGGAGCGCTGCGCGGCACCCGGTTATCCGGCGGCGACATTTCCGGATCCCCTGTCGTGGCTGATTGACGAAGAGCGCCGGGCGCTGTTCGAGCCGGAACTCGATTTGGGTGCCGACGCAAGGCAGGCGCAACGGCTGCATCACGAAAGCACCTATCACCTGACACTTCTCTACCTGCCGCCCGAGGACAGGGTGAACCGGGCGGAACAGGCGCTGCTCGATCGGCCCAAGGTCGGACAGAGCCTTGTGGGTCGCGACTACCTCGCCTTCTTCACCGCCGAGAGCGCGCGCATCCAGGATCTGCTGTCGGGACTCATGCCCGAGCTGCGCGCGCTCGACGATGCCGAGACCCTGACCTATCTGCACGGCACGATCTCGACCAAACGCCATCCGGTCGCGGTGCCCGAGACCCCGATGTATCTCGACGCGGTGCTGGTCGACGAACCGTTGCTCGGCGGGCTTGAGCCGATGCTGGGCGAGCAGCATGTGCGTGTGCTCAGCATCAAGGGTTTTCCCAACCTGACGCGGCCGGGACTGCTCGACGAGCTCAACGATCTCCATGTGCCCTATCGCTGGATGACGCGGTTCGTGCCCCTCGACAAGCCGGCGGCGGCGCACACGCTGACCAAACTGCGGCGTCAGTGGTTCGCCAAGCGCAAGTCGCTGCTCGCGATCCTACGCGAGGTCATGTTCAACGAACCGACGTCGCTCGTGGACTCCGATGCCGACAACAAGGCGGCCGACGCGGACGCCGCGCTGCAAGAGCT
>CAZLRW010000125.1:0-10855 GCA_964561925.1 uncultured Flavobacteriaceae bacterium | reverse complement strand
AATCCGAGGGCGGCAAGCGCTTCAAGGTCGTCTCCGACATGACGCCGAAGGGCGACCAGCCGGTGGCGATCAAGGAACTGGTCACGGGCGTGCAGCGCACGCTTACCTTACCTGACTCGATGGCTTATGCGCTGACACGTCGTTACCGTTCTTAGTCGCCACTGACTAGGAGCCCTCACATGTCCGCCGGAGCGCCCTTTGTGCCGCGCGCGGCAACTGCCCGGATGCAACTGATCGGATCGTTGAAGTGAATTGCTTTGAGCGACTCGGGCGGCAAGGGCGGAGGCTGTTCAAGGATGAACGGTAAAATGTGTGGGATCGCCGTTGTGGAAGCTTGCTGCAAGCGAAGCGCCGTCTCCGCCTCGTGCCTGACCTCCATCGATTCGGCCGCAGCCTTGGACCAGAACAACATCATCGCATCGGAGCGTTTGATTTCGGCTTCTATCCGCTGCTTCCAGGCGTCGCCTGCGCGCAGCGTGAGCACGTCTTGGAAAAAGCGGATGCCCAAGCGATCGAACCCTTGCGCGACATCGAGCACGCGTTCGCGGTCCTTCGATGAATAGGAAAGGAAAACATAGTCGTAAGCGTGGAATTCGCCTTTCGGCAGGGGATTGCTAAGGATGCCGGCCCACCGCTGCGCCGTGGCGCCGACTGCAAGGCGCAGCTTCAAGCTTCCGATCGGAAGCCCTTCCACCTCCACCCGAAGGACCAGCGTGTAAGCGCTCTCGCTCGGCTCTTTCGGCATCTTTAGTTCGAAATCGGCCGAGATGGGCGTGCCTGACCAAACGAGATTCTGCTCTGGCTCATCGACCTCAAGGCCCACGGCTTGCATCGTCACCCGGATGTGTTGACCCGGCTTCGGCGAAGCAGCTAGCGGTGTTTCGCCTCGTCGGCGCGCATCGGCATCGCGGCGCTGCGCCATCTCAGCGACGGCCGGCGCTTGCGCCGCGAAATGAACATAGGCCTGGACGAGGAGCGTAGCCCCAGGCGCCGCGCTGTCGGGTGCAAACGCGCTGAGCTGAAAGCGCTCAGGCGATAGCGGCGCGGAGTCGTTTCGCCCAACAGGATCGACATCACCCAGCACGTCACGCTCGAAGTCGGCGCGTGGGCGCGGACGGCGGACAAACCACCAGAACAGCAAAATCAACAATGCAGACGCGGTTAGAACGGCGAGGATTTCCATTATTGCCTCTTCAAGGCCATGTTAGCGATGTGTGCGGCAACCTCAGCGCAAGCGGTACCGGCGCACCTTGTGTTACGTGCATTCTTGCTTCGAACATCGAAGCCACCGAAACCAGGACGTACGACGGAGCGCGATTTTGGCTTCGGCGGAAATAGCGCTTTCAACATCTTCGATCGCGCGTTTTCGCGCCGCCAAGTATGCGTCAGGTGTCCAATCAGTCGTTGCCAGTGTCTGACACAACGTCAGCGTTGCGATCGACGGTGGAAGCGGCTGCTCGAACTGGACGCAACGGAACGCGCTCTTGCGCAGTTTGTCGAGTTGGTCCGCCAAGATCATCGAGGTACAGGTGGTCAGGTCCAACACTCCAGCAAAGTCTGGCGACACTGCTTCTGCGACGTCGACGGCTCCATGCATGCCATCCGCGAGTTCCAGCCTCTCGCCAGGCCGCAAGCATCCGGTCAGCACCGCATCGAGCGCAAGGCGCGCGCGCGCTCTGGCCGTTTGCGGCATCATGACAAAGCGATCCACCCCCCTCGATCTCTTTGCCTCGCGAAGCATGCGGTCGCCCCACTGTTGCACGGTCGCATTGAGCATCGCAGCTAGTTCCGACCGGCTCCGTGCGCTGCGGGAAATCTTTCGCAGGCGCAACAGATCAGTGTCTGTTTGGTCGCGCAGTGCATCTGCTATCGACGGACCATCAACGAGTAGGTCAGTGGGGGTAACTTGCGCCCCCTTCCAGTGCGCAACAAGTACAACAATTGCGCTGAGCTGAGTCGCAACACGGAGGCTCTCAAGCGTGGCTTCGCGTATGACGTTTAGACCAAGTCGATCAGCGAGATCGCAGAGCTTGTTTGTCGGATCCGCAACGTTTTCTCTATAACCCCTTGGCGCAGACCAGCGACCACGCGGATCATCAGCGTATCGCCGCCCATAGTCCGATCCGTTCGTCACCGACGCGACGAACTCGTCCAGCGACGTTGGAATGGCGATAAGGAGTGCCGCCGGATAACTAGCCACGGCCCGACTGATCGTCAGTCACAACAATCTCCGTAAGTGAGAAACTACCCACGCTTTCCTTCACCCAAATGATCAGCCTCTTGAGCGACGAGCGTTTCGGATCACTTGCGATGATTCTTTTGGCCTCGGCCGTCAGATCGATCAGATTTGTCTTTTCCTTGGCCTTGTCGAGAGCGCGAGTGGCAGCACCGATCGCATCGGTCCGCGAACCGCCAGGCGCCACCTCGACAAACGCGTACGCTTCCGTCTTTGAAAGCGCACGGCTTTCAAAAGTGATCCGGAACACGGGTTCGCCGGCGGTCGGCCGACCGGCATTCCTTGAGATTTGCGCCGCCGTTGCATCGTCGCCCACAAGAGACACTTCTTTGAAGACGCGCGGCTCCTTGGCAGCCCACACAAGATGGGGACGATTCTCAATTCCAAAAAAGAACAACGAAACCTTCGGCGGCTCTTTGGGCGGCAAACCGTCTCCACTCCGGCGATCCTTCCCGGCCTTAAAGAAATGAACGCTGTCGCTGGTCGGCGGAATCCAACCACCGCTGCCGCCCCCTCCGGCAAGCGCTTGCACAACTGCCTTTTGATCGCTGGTAGACAGAGAGATTTCGAGTGCGCTGGCTTGACCCTCCTTGAACCCTTGCAGCACCACATCACCATTTCGAAGTTCTCGCTGGACCACCCTCCGGAAGCTCGCGAAATCTTCCATACTGACGCAGCAATCTTCCTTGCCGCGACGTAAGAAGGAAACGGTAATCTCCCCGTTGTCGGCGCGTATCGCGAGCATGCCCGGTTGTCCATAGGCCTTCCTGGCTGCCGCGTGAATGGCACGCACGGCGTTGCTTGCATTGGCGGACACCCCGCCGCGCATACCGAGCGCGGCCCGCATAGGATCGGCAGGTCGCGCAATGCCGAGAGCGACGGACGAAGGGCGTACTGGCCCGGGCGAAGCCAGTGAGGCCAGTCGTTGGTTGAGCTCAACCTGTTCCGCACGACCGTGTTCGACAAGGCGGGCGAGTTGGTTGGCGTTAGCCCTTGCCGCAGCCGCATGCTCCGGGGGGACCTGCAGCACCGGCCCACTTTCAGATTCGACGACCCGCGCAGATGTCAATCCATCTTTGGGCTCGATACGGAGCACGCGCGCATCGAGATTGTGGCCACCAACGGAGTAAGAGTCCGTACTGCTCCACGACAGCACGATGCTTGGCGTTCTGATCCACCCGACATTGGCTTGCGCGTGCGCTTCGACGAAAACTGCCCTCGCTACGTCAACGTCGCCCGTAAGTTCAATCGGCCCGCTCAGGGCGCTCTGCAAGGACTCAAGCCCCTTCGCAAGGGATGCAAGGGCCCGCTCGTTCTGAATGATCTGAGTCTTGCGCTGTTCCAGATCAATTTCACTGACCGAGTTATTATTGCGGTTGTATCGCTCAACATCGCTGTTGTATGCGTTGACCGCCTGGTCGTGCTGGGCAAAAAGTGTTGCCAAAGCTCCCCGATCGACGAGAAGTTTCGCAAGCTCAGCGTTGTTTGCATAGTTTGGATTGGACGCCTTGAAAGTCCGAAGCACTATTTGCCCCTTGGCAACAGTGCTCTTCAGGTCCGCCTCGATGACGCTTGCCAACCTGGCGCGAACTGCGTCTTGCTTTTCCCGAGACAGCTTACCGAGTTCTGCGGCCAAAGGAGCAATTTGGCGCTCGACGGCGCCAGGCGTGACTTCTCCTGCCTCTAGCTTGGCAAGAGCCGTCGCCACCTGATCTGCGTGCGCCGCGTAGCCGGCACGCGCGCGCGCCTTGACCAACTTTCCCGATGCTGTCCGGGGCTCGATGCTTGACGAGCTTCCGCGCCGCGCCCGGCTGTTAGCGCGGAATGCCTGGTACACCGTCGCGTAAGAGACCACACGAGAGAGATTGGGGTCACCAAGGCCCGAGTAAAAGTCGTAAGCTTGGTCTTCGTACGCTTGTGTGATTTCACCCATTTTCATTCCCGACCCTGGAGTCAATTCAGAACCGTAGGTGATCGGCAAAGAGCTGCTCCGGGTCGGGCTTAGTGCACTCCATCCGTCGGAGGCGACAATCGCTGCCGCACCGGCCGTGTTCCAGTTGAACAGCGTTGACGTGCCTCCCGTTTTTTTGCGTAGAATTTCCGAGATCTTGTCGCCGCCAAAAACGAAATGGCCAGATGCCGGACGCAGAGGATAGTTGAAGTAAATGTACTCAATGGAGCCGGCCTGGGACCATGATTTCAGAAGCTGGTCCGTAATGTTGAGCAACGCACCGTACTCGGTGTCGATAAGGTCATAGGACAGGTAAACCGGTGCCCAATCGTTGTTCGCATAGGTGCCGGAGAAGAGTCTTCCGGCAAGTGGCGCCGTTCGCTCGTAACTCTGCGAGAGGCTGTCGGAATCCTGAGCGGCGAGGACCTCGATCGTCTCGAAACGCAACGGAGGCATCACGCTGGGTGGCACCTGCCGCAAACGACCAACAATTGCGAGATTGCCCGATGTTGAATTCCAGATTGCACCCACAACCGTATCGGTGAGGATTGCGAAGCGGCGAAAATCTGCGCGCTGGCCCTCAAGCGTACCGCGCGAGAGAGTATCTCCATCCACCATGAAGAGGCACAAATCGCCCGCGCTACCGATATACGTCCCCACATTGCCCGCGTTCGCTAGATCGACGAACGAGTGTTCCTCTCGCCCTGCGGGATCACGCCATTTTCTAGTTCCGTCAAGAAGCCAAGATTGAATCTCCGCAGCTGTTAGGGAAAGCCGTGGAGCTGCAGCTGCGGCAGTAGATCGCCAAGAACTGCGCGCGTCCTCAAGGTACATCCCGAACGAGGTGCCCCAGAGACTCTCAGCGAGCAACGAAAGACGCCCCCTAAAGGTTTCGTCCGATAACGGATCTCCCGGTGCGGGCACAGCGTCGGCCGGGATCGTGATAACAAGATCGCCCAACCATCCGTCTACACCGATAAGCCAGCGCTGCGCCTCGACAGCAGTTCCGCTTCCGAACAAGTCCCTGATTTCGCTTTCCAGTGCCGGACGAGAAAGGGTCGGCTCGGTTATGATCAACACGCCTTTGTCGCCACTGCGGGCGAACGCAAAAGCTTGCCAAGGAAATGGGCGTTGCGCTCGATAGGCGGCCCAAATTTTGCACGCCTCCGACGTGCAGACCGGTTTGAAATCCGCTCGCGGTGCGAGGGTCGGCGGCGGTTCGGTGAATACCGCAGGCAACAATCCGGGCGACTGCTTTGGAATGCGCTCGAATGGCAGATCGGCAGGTGCCGATTTTGGGCTTGTCGTCGCCTCGTTTGAAAAGGATTGTTGGTCGGCCGGCCCACAGCCTGAAGCAAGCAAGGACAAGGAGCAGAAGCACAACAGAGCCGGGATCTGTGCAACTCGTTTTGAGTATTTCGGCATGCGATCCTCATGGTCGTCAAATCACACTACAACTAACGCATACCGAACTTGAGTTCATAATAGCGCTTATCCCGTTTGATCTCAATAACTCGTCTCAAAATTGATCTGGATTGTTTTGGCCAGGCAACTTTGGTCGGCCCTGTAACGGGCGGAGCACGCAACCTCGACCGAACCGTTCCGCGCCCTTATATTCGCACCATGCCCACCAAGCCCAGACAAGGCCTCGCCGAAGCGCCGGCCGCCATGTTCGTGCCGCACAAGCCTGCACGTCCGGAGAAATCCGAAGGCGGCAAGCGCTTCAAGGTCGTCTCCGACATGACGCCGAAGGGCGATCAACCGGCCGCGATCAAGGAACTCGTCGCCGGCATCAAGGCGAACGAGCGCGATCAGGTTCTGCTCGGCGTCACCGGCTCCGGCAAGACGTTCACGATGGCGCAGGTCATCGAGGCGACGCAGCGCCCGGCCCTTATCCTCGCGCCGAACAAGACGCTCGCCGCCCAGCTCTACGGCGAGATGAAGAACTTCTTCCCCGAAAACGCGGTCGAGTACTTCGTCTCCTACTACGACTATTACCAGCCCGAAGCCTACGTCCCGCGCACCGACACCTATATCGAGAAAGAATCCTCGATCAACGAGCAGATCGACCGCATGCGCCACTCCGCGACGCGCGCGATCCTGGAGCGCGACGACGTCATCATCGTGGCGTCGGTGTCATGCATCTACGGTATCGGCTCGGTCGAAACCTACACCGCCATGACGTTCGGCGTAAAAGTGGGCAGCCGCATTTCGCGCAACGATTTGCTCGCGAATCTCGTGGCGCTCCAGTACCGGCGCAACGATGCGAACTTCACGCGCGGCGCCTTCCGCGTGCGCGGCGACACGGTGGAAGTGTTCCCCGCGCACTACGAAGACAGCGCCTGGCGCATCACGCTGTTCGGCGACGACGTGGAGTCGATCCACGAGTTCGACCCGCTGACCGGCCAAAAGAGCGACGAACTCGACGAGATCAAGGTCTACGCGAACTCGCACTACGTGACGCCGCGCCCGACGCTGACCAAGGCGATGAAGGGCATCAAAGACGAACTGCGCCTGCGCCTCGACGAGTTCAACAAGGCGGGCAAACTGCTCGAAGCCCAGCGCATCGAACAACGCACGCTTCTCGACCTCGAAATGATGGAAGCGACCGGCTCCTGCCCCGGCATCGAGAACTACTCGCGCTGGCTCACGGGCAGGAAACCCGGCGAACCGCCGCCGACGCTGTTCGAGTACCTGCCCGACAACGCGATCGTCTTCGCCGACGAAAGCCACGTGACGATCCCGCAGATCGGCGGCATGTACCGCGGCGACTTCCGCCGCAAGTTCACGCTGCAGGAATACGGCTTCCGCCTGCCCTCCTGCATGGACAACCGCCCGCTGAAATTCGAGGAGTGGGACGCGATGCGCACGCAAACCGTGTGCGTGTCGGCGACGCCGGGCCCCTGGGAACTCGAACGCACCGGCGGCGTGTTCACCGAACAGGTCATCCGCCCGACCGGCCTAATCGACCCGCCGGTCATCATCCGCCCCGTCGAGCACCAGGTCGACGACCTCGTCGCCGAATGCAAAGAGGTGGCGGCGAAAGGCTACCGCACGCTCGTCACGGTGCTGACGAAGAAGATGGCGGAGGATCTGACCGAATACCTGCACGACCAAAAAATCCGCGTGCGCTACATGCACTCCGACATCGAAACCTTGGAGCGCATCGAGATCATCCGCGACCTCCGCCTCGGCGCCTTCGACGTCCTCGTCGGCATCAACCTCTTACGCGAGGGTCTAGACATCCCTGAATGCGCACTGGTCGCGATCCTCGACG
Source organism: uncultured Flavobacteriaceae bacterium (assembly GCA_964561925.1). Taxonomy (GTDB): domain Bacteria; phylum Pseudomonadota; class Alphaproteobacteria; order Micropepsales; family Micropepsaceae; genus SZUA-430. The sequence continues at coordinate 3,391 of CAZLRW010000125.1, read as the reverse complement.
CCGACAAAGAAGGTTTCTTGCGCAGCGAAACCTCACTGGTACAGACGATCGGCCGTGCCGCCCGCAACATCGACGGCCGCGTGATCCTCTACGCCGACAACGAAACGAACTCGATGAAGCGCGCGATGGCTGAAACCGCCCGCCGCCGCGCAAAGCAAGACGAATACAACAAGGCGAACGGCATCACACCCGAAAGCGTGCGCAAATCGATCGCCGACATCATCCAAAGCCCCTACGAGCGCGACCACGTCATCGTCGACATCGGCAAACAGGACGGCAAACCGCTGATCGGCCACAACCTGAAGGCCCACATCGCCGGCCTCGAAAAACGCATGAAGGAAGCCGCCGCCGACCTCGAATTCGAAGAAGCCGGCCGCCTGCGCGACGAAATCAAGCGCCTGCAAGCAACCGAACTCGCCATCGCCGACGACCCCTTCGCCCGGCAAGAAGCCATCGCCGAAGCCGCCGAAGAAGCCCAAGCCCGCAAACGCCCGCGCCCGCGCGAAGACGGAACCGAACGCCCGGCCGCCCCAACCCCAACCGGCAAATCCACCCGCGGCCGCCCGGGCCAACGCGCACCGTACAGAGGACGAAGGCGCTAAACACCGCCTATCGAAAGGCCCGACGACTCCGCAGAAAGCGCTAGCCCTGGGGGCGCAGGCGTCCCGCCTGCCCTTTGCGGCATCTCAACCGCACCAACCGTCGAGAGTCAGCAAGAGCAGGCGGGACGCCTGCGCTCCCAGGACAAGCGACATCTTGCTGACTTCGGCGATCTACGACCGGCACGATCCAGACTTAATCCGCTTCGACTTCAAATTCTCTCAGCGCCATCACGGCGTCGAACGCTCCCGCGCTGCCCGCACAACCGATGAGCGCGACCTCGTAGACGACTGGTTTTCCAGGTTCGAACTCTGCGAGCAGGGAATCGATCTGCGACTCGGACGCCAACAGCCAAGCCTCCGCGTTTGAGCCTTGTAGGCGAAGCTCGCACTTCAACTCGCTCGCGTCCGCCCTTGAAAGGATCGATCGTCTAAAGCTTCTTTCCCAACCGGTCGCGAGCGTCATGTGCGCCTCCGCAATGGGGCGAGCATCCGGCGCACCGGTCGCGGTAAAGCGATAGTCGAATCCCGGTGGAACAAGCCCAAACACCTTCTTTCCTGGTGACGATCCTTCGCACAATGACCAGGCGTGTTCGATCTGCGCGTCAAGCGTCGTGTCCTGCGGCGCCCCGTTCGCCGGAAATGCAAACGCCGCCACCACGGCCAACATCGGTGCGCAACGTCGTCTCATGGATCATCCCTCGATTGCATTGCGAACACCCGCTACAGTCTAGCATGGAAATCGCGACGGGCCGATGGCGCCCGAGGATGCCGCCGATGAGACAGGCCGTCGCTCTGCCCCTGCTTCTCTGCTTCCTCACGGCGGCTTGCGTTCAGAAGCAAGCGGAAACAGGAATACCCACCGCGCGCTTCACCGCGGTCGACACCTTCTTCCAAGACGAAGTGCGCAACCATCGCCTCCCGGGCGCGGTTGCGCTTGTCGTGCGCGATGACGCCGTCGTCTATCTCCGCGCGTTCGGCGAACGCGATCCGTCGACTCACGCGCCGATGCAGGTCGACGATCTCTTCCGCCTCTATTCGATGACGAAGTCGATCACCACGGTCGCGGCGTTGCAGCTCGTTGAGGACGGCCGCCTTCGTCTGACCGACCCCGTGTCCGTGTACATCCCCGAGTTCGCCAGGGCGCGCGTCTATGAACCGCCGTTCGTCCCCGGCCGCCCGACGGATCTCATGCAACGAACCGTGCCCGCCAAACGCGCACCGACGATCCTCGACCTGATCCGCCACACATCCGGTCTCACCTACGGCCAAGGTGGCCCAGCAAATTGGCGCGACTATCAAGCCGCAAACCTGATCCCCGAAACCTGGCAGAAGGTCGACGGCGTGATCGCGCTGACGAACGAAGAGGTCGCGAGGCGTGCCGCCGGCGTCCCGCTCGCGTTCGAACCCGGCACGCAATGGGCCTACGGCCGCTCGACCGACGTCCTCGGCCGGGTGATCGAAGTGGCGTCAGGCCAGCCGCTCGACGAGTACCTCGCGAGCCGCCTCTTCAAGCCGCTCGGCATGAAGGACACGGTCTTCAATCTGTCCCCCGAACAACTGAAGCGCGCCGCCCAACCCGGCCCGCCGCAACCAGGCGCCGCCCCCGTCACCTTCACCGACCTTGCGCGCCGGCGCACGTTCTTCGCCGGCGGCGCGGCACTCGTCGGCACGGCGGACGACTACGCCCGCTTCTGTCGTATGCTTCTGAACGGCGGCGAACTCGACGGCGTGCCCGTCTTGAGCAAGACCACGGTCGCATCGATGACGTCCGACCAACTCGGCCCGCTCGCCGATCACCCAAGCTTCAATCTCAGCAAATCCTACACGTTCGGCCTCGGCGGCTTTGTCCGCCGCGCCAAGGACCCGGACCACCCTTACGCCAACATCCGCGAGTTCGGCTGGTGGGGCGGCGGCGGCACGGCGTTCTGGATCGATCCATCCGCGCGCCTCTGCGGCGTGTTGCTTACACAGCAACCGGATGAGAGCCGCATCTACTCGGAAAAGTTCCGCGCCCTCGTGTACGACGCAGTCGAGAACTTGCGATAAGCGCGAATTCCGAACGCACGCGTCAGACGGAACGCCTCTCCCACAGGTGCCGAGGCGAGAACGGCGCGGCGAGCCGCGTGGCCTGCCGCACGACATCCTCGCGGATCATGCGAACCCATGGCGTGAAGCCCACTTCGCGAATGCCGAAACTGTGACGCGCAAGGAACTCGTTCTCGAAGAAGCGGCGAAAGCGATTGCGGCGATTCATCTGCGCGGTGTCGGCCGCCGACATCCGGATGCTGGAGCCGCCGCAAACGTCGCCGTCGACGATGGCCGGTGCGATCCCGAATGTGCTCAAGCCCCACCGCCAGGCCATGCGAAGGTCTTGATCGATCGCGTGGTAGCGGCGCGTTCTTCGCAGAAACTTGGCGGCCCCGGAGGGACTGACGAGCGAGGCGCCGGTCCCGCGTGGAATCCGCGCGTAGCGCACCAAACGCAACCCGCCGCTTAAGCGTGAGACCGCGTGCACGGGGTGCTTCGTCCGGTTGCTGAGCCGGACAAAATCCCAGTTCGGCGGCAAGTGCCGGTCGATTTCGTCCAACAGGGTCAACAGGCGCCGGTCGACCCCGACATCGTCTTCGAGGATGAGCGCCGGCCGGTTCGTGTCGACAATTCGTTCGAGAATCGCGAGGTGGCTGGCGTAGCAACCGCGCTCGCCGGGCAACAGCCAACGATCGTCCAAGAGATCGCCGTTAGAGCACTCACAAGCGACCAAGAAACTCGTACTCTCTGGCAGGACCTTG
>CAZLRW010000124.1:8541-11117 GCA_964561925.1 uncultured Flavobacteriaceae bacterium | reverse complement strand
GAGCATCGCATTCGTAATGCGGGGGTCGCGTGTTCGAGTCACGCAGGCGGCACCACCTCGCACCCGCGTCCAGCGACGAGTGCGTCGCAGATAATTGCGCGATGACGTCCAAGATCTGAATGTCCGCCGGCTCCCCCATCGCGCTGCACAACCTGCGCGGCGTGGGGAAACACGAACAGAAGAACGAAGCCATGCAAGCCAAAAACCTCGTCATCCGCGCCTATGCGCCCGAAGACGCAGAGCGTCTGCAGACCATCAGGGCGGAGGCTTTCACGCCCGTGTTCGCCTCGTTCCGCGCGCTGTTGGGCGAGGCGATCTCCGCCGTGGCGCTCGCGAGCGCCGAAGAGGAACAAGCCGCCTTGCTGCGCCGCCTCTGCAGCGAAGACCCGAACGCGCGCGTGTTTGTCGCCGAACGGCAGGGCAACAGCGTCGGCTTCGTGGCCGTGACGTTCGACCGCGCTCAAAGCATCGGCGAACTCGTCCTGATTGCGGTCTCGCCGGGCGCGGCGGGCGCAGGCGTCGGTTCGGCGCTGATCGCGCAAGCGCTCGCCGCCATGCGGGCTGAGGGCTTGCGCGTCGCCGTCGTGGGTGCCGGCGCCGATGCGAGCCACGCGCCCGCAATGCGCGCCTACGAGAAGGCGGGCTTTCGCGCAGGCATCCCGTCGAAGCACCTCTATCAGATGCTCTAAAGGAGCGAACGCCGCGAGCGCCGGAGCGCCGACCCTTGACTATATTTCGTTATTTTCCTAAATAACGAATATTAGCGGGGAGACAGCGCCATGTCCGACTCTGAAACCGTCCCACCGATCAAGATCGCCCGCGGCCTTGCGTGGAGCGCGCTCGCACTCGCCGCCATGCTCGGTGCGTCGTGGTACGCGTGGACGGTGCTGCCCGCCGACGCGCAACTTCCTATCCATTGGAACGTCGCTGGCGAGGTCGACGGCTACGCACCGAAGGCCGTGGCGTTGCTCTTCGCCCCTGCGGTCGCAGCGCTGATCGCGGCAATCTTCGCCGCCGTGCCGTTGCTGGAACCGCGGCGCGAGAATTTGAACCGCGGGCGCACGCTCTACCATGCGCTGTGGGTGGGCATGATGCTCGTCTTTGCCGCCGTTCACGCCCACATTGTGGGGGCAGCACTGGGCTTCGCGCCTGAAAAACCCTCATTCCTGATCCCGGCCTTCGGCCTGCTCTTCGTCGTCATCGGCAACTTCCTCGGCAAGACGCGCTCGAACTTCGTCATGGGCGTGCGCACGCCGTGGACGTTGTCGAGCGACTATGCCTGGGAGAAGACGCACCGCTGGCTCGGCCGCGTGTGGGTCGTGCTTGGGCTGGCAACGGCCGCATCTCCGTTCGTCCTCGACTTCCAAGGACAGATGATCCTGTTCGTCGGCGGCGCGCTCGCGACTTCGCTCGCCGCCGTCGTTATGTCTTATGTCTATTGGCGGAACGACCCTGCGCGCGGGACAGGCGCATGAACGAGGTCTTCGAGGCACTCGCCCATCCGATCCGCCGCGACATCCTGAAACTCCTGCGCAAGCGCGCGATGTCGGCGGGCGAAATCGCCGAACATTTCACGATCGCAAAGCCCACGCTCTCCGGCCACTTCACAGTGCTGAAGAATGCCGAACTCGTCACGACCGAACGCCAAGGCACGACGATCATCTACCGCCTGAACATGTCGGTCATGGAGGAAACACTCGCCGCCTTCATGGCCCTCGCGGGAGCGAAAGGAAAATAAACCGCCCTGACGGGCACGACCCTATGGGCGCTCCAAGCCGTGCATATTCAACTCCCCCGCGCGAACAGCTAGGCTTTGACCTAACGTATCGGGAGAGGGGGCTTGCATGACGTACCGTATCGCCATCGCGCTCGTGTTGCTTTTGCTTGCCGGAGCGCAGGCGCACGCAACCGACGCCGTTGAAGAAAAGTCGATCGCCGAATTGCAGGTTGAACTCGCCGCCGGCCGCACGACGTCCGAAGCGCTGGTTGCGACGTATCTGAAGCGCATTGAGACAATAGACCGCAATGGACTGCAGAGCGTCTTGAGCCTCAACCCGCGCGCAGCCGAAGATGCGCGCGCACGCGATGCGGAGCGCAAGACGGGCAAACTGCGTGGCCCACTGCACGGCATTCCGGTTCTGATCAAGGACAACATCGAAACCGCCGATCCGCTCCCGACGACAGCAGGCTCGCTCGCGCTCAAAGACAACGTCACGAACCGCGATGCGCCGCTCGTCGCGCGCCTGCGCGAGGCGGGCGCGATCGTTCTCGGCAAGACGAACCTGTCCGAATGGGCGAACATCCGCTCGTCGCAGTCGATCAGCGGCTGGAGCGCGATGGGCGGGCTCACGCGCAATCCTTATGCGCGCGACCGCAATGCCTGCGGCTCGTCGTCGGGATCGGGCGCGGCCGCCGCGGCAAGCCTCGCCGCCGGCACGATCGGCACGGAGACGGACGGCTCGATCGTCTGCCCCTCGTCGATCAATGGACTCGTCGGCATGAAGCCGACGGTGGGCCTTGTCTCCCGCACGCACGTCGTGCCGATCAGCGCCAGCCAAGACACCGCAGGCCCGATG
>CAZLRW010000124.1:2103-8441 GCA_964561925.1 uncultured Flavobacteriaceae bacterium | reverse complement strand
CTCCCGCACGCACGTCGTGCCGATCAGCGCCAGCCAAGACACCGCAGGCCCGATGACGCGCTCGGTCGCCGACGCGGCCGCACTCCTGACCGCGATGGCGGGCAGCGATCCCGCCGACCCGGCGACGAAGGACGCCGACGCGCGCAAGACCGATTACACGGCGGCGCTCGACGCGGGCGCGCTCAAAGGCAAGCGCATCGGCGTACTGAAGTTCGCCGCCGGCTACCACGCGGCGACGGATCAGGCCTTTGCCGCCGCGTTGGAGGCGATGAAAGACGCAGGCGCCGAACTTGTCGACATCGAGAAAGTCCCGAACATGGACAAGATCGGAGAGGACGAACTCTTCGTCCTGCTCGTCGAATTGAAGGCTGGCTTGAACGCCTACCTCGCAACGACGCCGCAAACGGTCAAACCGCGCACGCTGAAGGACGTCATCGCTTTCAACGCCGCGACGCCGGCCGAGCTCGCGCTCTTCGGTCAGGACCTGTTCGAGCAAGCCGAGGCGACGAAGGGCCTCGCCAACCCCGCCTACAAGAAGGCCGCCGCCCGCGCGAAACGCCTCGCGGGCCCGGAAGGCATCGACCGCCTGTTGAAGCAGCACAAGCTCGACGCACTCGTCGCGCCCACGACCGGCCCCGCCTGGACGATCGACGTCGTCACCGGCGACCACTTCTTGGGCGCGTCGTCGACGCTGCCCGCCGTCGCGGGCTATCCGAACATCACGGTGCCGATGGGCGAGGCGCGCGGTCTGCCGCTGGGCCTGTCCTTCATCGGCCCCGCGTGGTCGGAGGCGAAACTGATCGCGCTCGCCTACGCCTTCGAGCAGAAGACGAAAGCGCGCAAGCCGCCGCGCTATCTGCGCAGCGTCGAAGATCTGGACGACGTGAAGCCCGCGCTCGCGCCCGCCGCGCGATGAGCGAGCGCATCGTCCCCGTCGCCGACCTGGACGCGGCCCTTGCCGAGCACGCAGCGCAAGGCTTCCGCCTCGACATGATCATGCCCGCCGACGCCCCGCGCGAGGCGTTGCTCTCGCGTGGGCCCGAACGCGTGCGCCTCGTCGCCCGACAGCGGCCGCCGCCCACAACCGACGCGCCGGCCTTCGTCATCACCCGCGCAAGCGCGCAAGCTTGGGTGCCAGGCCGCGCCGGCATGCAATACCGCGACCTGATACCGGGCCGCTGCGGCGGCCGCTTCATCGCCTCGCACATCCGGATCGAGACCGGCGGCCCCGTCGCCGACTACGTGCATCACCACGCGATACGCTTTCAGATGATCTACTGCCGCAAGGGCTGGGTGCGCGTCGTCTACGAAGATCAAGGCCCGCCCTTCGTCATGCACGAAGGCGATTGCGTGCTGCAGCCGCCGCGCATCCGCCACCGCGTGCTGGAGTCCTCGCCCGGCCTCGAAGTCATCGAAATCGCAAGCCCCGCCGAACACGAAACCTGGCGCGACCACGACCTCGAATTGCCGACCGCGACGATCGATCGCGAACGCCTCTACGAAGGCCAACGCTTCGTCCGCCACATCGCGGCCGATGCGCCGCGCGGCCCGATCCGCGACACCGGCATCGCCGCCGCCACGAACGGCCTCGCCGGCGCACGTGTGATCGCCCTTCCGCGCGACGAAACGTACGGCCACGAGAAAACCGGCGCGTTCCTGTTCTTGGCAATCCTCAAAGGCAGCCTCACGCTGGAGGCGCAGGGCACGCACACGCTCGCAAGCGACGACGCTTGCTCGTTGCCGGCAGGAACGGCGTTCGCAATGCGCGCGCTGGAGGACGCGGCATTTCTCGAAGTCCGCCTCCCGCTCACGACGGCTTGAGTTCGACCTCCGCAACCGCAAGCCTGTGGTAGAGGCGCCGCCGCCGCGCGACCGGCCACCATTCGTAGAGAAAGATCTCGATCGGCCGCCAATTCGCGACCCAGCCGAGGATGATAAGCCCCTCGGCCATCACCCGCCCGAACGCCCCTTCGCCCACGACCGCGCCCACATACTGCGCGGCGACCACGCACGCGACCAAGACGCCGACGCCGATCGCAAGCGACATGCGCCCGATGCGAAACAGTTCGCGCAAGTCCCGTTTCACCGCCTGGGCGCGGTGCGCGAAATAAGCGCGCATGCTGTGCGCGAGATCGCGACCGGCCTGCGTCTCCGCTTCGCACGTGGGCAGATGCACGACGATCTTGAGCTTGTGGTCCCGCGGCAGCTCGCGCGCCCAGCCGACGATGAACTCTTCCGCGTCCTTGTCCAGGTCGCGCTGCAGAAAGGGATAGGGATCGAGCGTCTCGAACAGCTGCGCGATCTCGCGCACGTTAAGTTCGATTGTCGACACCTCGGCCGTCGTCTTCGTCATCGTCGTCGCGATCTTGCGGCATCGCCGTCCAGCCCCGGATACGGGCAATGTGGGCGACCAACGCGGCCGCCGCAAGCGCGAGTCCCGCCGCGTCGAACCACGGGTCGGCGTAGAAGAGCGCCAAGCCCGCGGCACCTGCAACCACGCGCTCGCTCAAATTCGCCTCGGCCAGGATCCAGCCGCCGAACGCGGCCGCAAGCGCGGTGACGGCAAGCGACGCCGTCGCCGTCGTCCACGCGATCTGCGCGGCGTCGCCCATGAACAGCAACCCGACACCCTCCGGCGCAAGGCAGAACATGAACGGGACAAGGAACGCGGGAAGGCAGTACTTCCACGCCTGCATCATCGTCGCGAACGCATCGCCGCGCGTGACGGCCGCAGCCGCAAACGGCGCCAACGCCGTCGGCGGCGACACGTCGGCCAAGACCGCATAGTAGAAGAGGAACATGTGCGCCGCCGGCTCGGCGACGCCCACGTCCGTCAAGGCGGGCACCAGCATCACCGCCGCGATGATGTAGGACGCGGTCACCGGCACGGCCGTGCCCAGCAACCACATCGCCAGCGCCGCGAACAGGATCGTGAAGAAGAGGCTACCGCCGCCGAACTCGACGATCAGGCCCGAGATGTTGAGCCCGAGCCCGGTCAGCGTGATCACGGACACGATGATCCCCGCGCACGCGCACGTCGCGGCGACGCCGACCACGTTCTTCGCCCCGTCGATCAGCGCATCGACCGTGCGCAAAGCGGCAATGTCGACCGCCACGCGCTCGCGCCACGCGCCCACCCACATCGCGACCGACCAAACCGTCGCCGCGCACAGCCCGATGAACACAGAAGACGACAATCGCTCGCCCAGCATCCACGCCACAAGCGCAACCAGAACGCCGGCCGCCGCCCCAGGCAGCAGCGCCAGCCGCGTCTCGCGCCGAAGCAAACTCAAGGCAAACGCAATCGCAATCGACCAGAACACGGCCATGAACGGGCTCATGCCGGTCGCAAGCAGCACCGCAATCGCGCCCAGCGAAAGGAAGTGGTAGCCCTGCGCCTTCGTGAGCGCCCACACACCCTTCTCGCTCGTGCGAACCGCGCTGACGCCGAGCCGGCGCGCATCGGCCTCCACCATCAACCAGCACGACAGGTAGTAAAGCAGCGTCGGAATCGCCGCCATCACCAGCACGTCGAGATAGGTGACCTCGAGATACTCCGCGATGATGAAGGCTGCTGCGCCCAGCGTCGGCGGCGACAACAGCGCCCCGATGCCCGCCGCCGACAGCAACCCGCCCGCGACGTTCGCCGGATATCCGGCACGCTTCAGCATCGGCCACGACAGCGTGGCAAGTGTCACCGTCGTAGCGACCCCGCTGCCCGACACGGTGCCGAGCAGAAACCCGGAGACGACCGTGGCCCGCCCCGGCGCCGACGCGCTCGGCCGCTTGCCGAACAGCGCAAAGGCCCACTCGATGAAGAAATTCCCCGCCCCGCTTTTCGCCAGCACCGCGCCGTAGATCGTGAACAGCACGATGAACGTCGCCGCCACGTCGAGCGGCGTCGAGAAAATGCCCTCAAGCGTCAGATAATTCTGTCCGACAATCCGCGCGATCGAATAGCCGCGGTGGTCGAGCGGCTCCGGCATATAAGGCCCCGCAAACGCGTAGCCCAAGAACGCGACCGTGATCAGCGGCAGCGCCCAACCCGTCGTGCGCCGCGTGGCCTCCAGAATGCAGAGGATGAGCCCCGCGCCCAGCCAAATCTCGATCTCGAGCGGCCGCGTCGCCCGCGTCTTCACCTCCTCGATATGCGTCGCAAGATAGATCAGCGCCGCCGCGCCAAGCGCGATGAGCAGCCAATCGACGATCCAAACCCGATCGCGCCACACCCCCTTCTGCCACGCCGGATAGAGCAGAAACGACAACGCCAGCACGAGCCCCAGAAACGCCGCGCGATAAGCCGTCGTCCCTATCGAATACTGCGTCCAGTAAAGCGCAAGCCCCGCCAACACAAACGCCAACGCCCCCGCCAGCCACGCCATCGAGCGCGAGAGCCGCCGTGTCGGTTGTTCGTCGGTAACAGCCTCGCTCACCCCTCGCCCTCCCACTTCGGGAGGGAGAGGGGCCGGGGGTGAGGGAGGGCGCGCCATCGCTCAAGTGCGCGAGCACTTTGCACAACCGCGAGGGCGAAAGTTTCAGAAGAGGAGACCGGCATGAACGCCTTCCCTCACCCCCATCCCCTCTCCCTTCCGATTCCGGAAGGGCGAGGGGAGGAGCGAACCGTCGTGCTCGGCGGCGATATGAAGATCACTTCCCCACGCCGCGCGCCTTGTAGAACGCCGCCGCCGCCGGATGAAACGGAACCGCCGTCTTCGCCGCGGCGCCGGCGAGCGTCAGCGTCTTCGCCTCCGGGTGAATCTTCTGCACCTCCGCCAGATTGTCGAAGATGCCCTTCAGGATCTTATCGACCGTCTCCGTCTTCATGTCGGCGCTCACGAACATGATGTTCGCAACACCCACACCCGGCACGTCCGCCGGCACGCCCGCATAAACGCTCTTCGGCAGCACGAACGAACGATAGAGCCCCGGATACTTCGTCTCGAGCTTCGCGAGCACGTCCGCCGCCGGCACGAACACGATCTTGATATTGCCCGTCGTCACAAGGTCGGTGATCGCCGACGTCGGCAGCCCGCCGATCCAGAACATCGCGTCGATCTTGCCGTCCTTGAGCGCCGACACGGACTCCGCGACGCTCAAATTCTCGCGCGTCACATCCTTCATCGGCCTCAAACCGCCCGCTTCGAGCAGACGGTCAGCGATCGCCTCGGTGCTCGACCCGGCCGAGCCCACCGACACGCGCTTGCCCTTCATGTCGGCGACCTTCGCGATCTTCCCGTCGGCACGCGCGACGATGTGCACGAAGCTGTCGTAGAGCACCGCGATCGTCGCGATCTTCTGCGGCCCGGTGTCCTTGTACGCGCCGACGCCCTTCAACCCGTCGACCGCCGAGTCGATCGTCGACAAGCCGATGTCGGCATCGCCCGCGCCCACGAGCTTGACGTTGTCGACCGACCCGCCGGTGACTTCCGCCGTCACCTGAAAGCCCGCGACCTTCTGCGACAACACGCGCGCAAGGCCCCCGCCATAGGGGTAATAGACGCCGCCCGTGCCGCCGGTGGCGATCGAAAGCCTGAGCTTCGATGCGGCGAACGCGGCCCCGGCAAGCGCCGTCAGCGCGACAAAGGCGAATGCAAACTGTTTCAAGCGCATGTCTTTTGGATACCTCGAAAGCGGCCGGGACTGTGCCAAGCCTTTGCGCCGCGCGCAATCGGCGCTATGTCGTGACCCGCACATGATCAAAATCACCGACCAAATCTCGATCGGCGAGGACGAGATCAAGGAAACCTTCGTCCGCGCCTCCGGCCCCGGCGGGCAGAACGTGAACAAGCTCTCGACCGCGGTGGAGCTGCGCTTCGACGCGCGCTTCTCGCCGAGCCTGCCGACCGACGTCTCGATCCGCCTGCAAAAACTCGCCGGGCGCAGGCTCACGAAAGACGGCGTCATCGTCATCGAAGCCCAAACCCACCGCACGCAAGACCGCAACCGCGTCGAAGCCCTCGACCGTCTGGTCACGCTGATCCGCCAAGCGACCCACGTGCCGAAACCGCGCAAGAAAACAAAGCCCTCCCGCGCCGCCAAGGCCGAACGCGTTGACGAAAAGAAACACCGCGGCAAAGTCAAACGCATGCGCACCGGCCGCCCGGATTACGACTGACGCGACGACAGGTGAACGGCGCTTAACGATCCGGCGCCGGCCTTGCACCAACCGGTCGCCACGCTTCGACCTGAAGCGCATACGCGCACTTACGCACCCGCGATAACCGTGACTTCACCTGAACTTAACGCAGGTGATGAGACGCTATGCTCAGCAAAGAAGCCCACGGAAAATGAGCGGCGCCGCTCATCGCGAAAGTCCAATACCAACCCTCAGCCGCGCG
>CAZLRW010000124.1:0-2003 GCA_964561925.1 uncultured Flavobacteriaceae bacterium | reverse complement strand
TGCCCAAACAGACGAGTTCCAAGCAGCAGATAAAGTCGGTCGTCTGGGTGATCTATCTGCTCGCTGCGCTCACCTTCGGCACGATCGCCGCGAGCCTATGGCAGGCGCACACGCTGGCCGACAACTACGCCGAAGCTCTGACCGAGCACCGGGATTGGACAAAGCTGCATGACCTTGCTGCAAGCATCGAGCACCACGTCGCCGTCATCGAAGAAGAATCCTATCGCGCGGTCGACAGCGACGGAGCGCAACTGAACGAGGCCGAGGTGCGACGCGCGTTTGCAATGGCTCTGTCGGATCTAAAATCGCTGACTGCCGGCATCAAGCGCGAGGAAAGCGAGACCCACGAAGACCATCAGACGATCCCTCAACTTCACAAACTCCTGCCAGAGGCGGAGCGTCATCTTCGCGAGACGCACGCCGAAGCGCTGTCGGTGATTGCGGCTGCACGGCGCGGCCGGCTTGAAGAAGCAAGCGAGCACGCCGAAGAAATGGAAGACGCCGAGCAGCTGGCCCGCACGAGCGTGCGAAAGCTTCAAAGCACCATCCGCAAGACCGTGGAGCAATGGTGGAGCCGCCATGTTGCCGACTCGAGCAGCCTGGTGCAGTTCGAACAAATTCTCGGCGTGGCCGGCCTGATCGTCGTCGCGTTCATCACCGTCTTTGGCCACAATCTGGGGCAGAGATTTGCCGCCGCAGAAGCGCAACGCATCGCCGCGGCGCTCGAACGCGACAAGGCCGAGAGCGCCAACAACGCCAAGTCGGAATTCCTGGCGATGATGAGCCACGAAATCCGAACGCCGATGAACGGCGTGATGGGCATGACCGGCGTCCTGCTCGACGCCGATCTGTCGCCCGAACAACACCGCTGCGTCGCGACGATCCGCGAGTCGGCCGAGAGCCTGCTGACGATCATCAACGACATCTTGGACTTCTCGAAACTCGAAGCCCGGGCGATGGAATTCGAGAACGCACCCTTCGATCTGCACACGCTGCTGAACTATTCAGGGGAAATCGTCGCCCCGCGCGCCAACGCGAAGGCGATCGATTTGTTCGTCGAGTTGCATCCCGATCTGCCGCAATTCGTCTGCGCGGATGCGGGCCGCATCCGCCAAATCGCGCTCAACCTGTTGAGCAATGCGGTCAAGTTCACCAACAAGGGCTCGGTTACGCTTCGCGCCAAGGCGCGCCCGGCGGCGGACGGCAAACTCGTGCTCCACATCGACGTCGTCGACACCGGCATCGGCATCGCCGCGGATCATTTGGACCGCCTGTTCAAGCGGTTCAGCCAAACCGATGCCTCGATCTCGCGGCAATATGGCGGCACCGGCCTCGGCCTCGCGATATCGAAGAAACTGGCTGAAGGCATGGGCGGGTCGATCGGCGTCGAGAGCACCCCCGGTCAAGGCTCGACGTTCTGGTTCGAAGTCCTTGTGACGGTCGCCAGCGCGGATGAGGCCGCCAACATCGTCAAGGGCGTTGAGACGGCCCGCGTCGACGAGGCGCTTGAGACGATATCCGCGCTGGGCCGGCCGTTGCGCGTGCTTGTCGCCGAAGACAACGCCACGAACCAATTGGTGGTTCGTTCCGTTTTGGCGAAGTTCGGCATCGCGCCCGACTTTGCCGGCAACGGCCTCGAAGCGCTTGAGGCCATCGGGCGTGCGACCTATGACGTCGTTCTGATGGATGTCCACATGCCTGAAATGGACGGCCTGGAAGCGACAAGAGCGATCCGCGCCATGCCGGGCCCGCAAAGCCGCATTCCCATCGTCGCGCTCACCGCCAACGCCTTTGATCGCGATATCGTTCATTGCCGCGCCGCAGGCATGAACGCCCACCTGGGCAAACCGTTCCGCCGCGAGGAGTTGATCGTGGCGCTGGCCGACGCGATCAAGGGTGAGACCCGCTCCGCGGTTCGAACGGCGGCCCGCAACGCAGCAGGCCCCTCCACCCAAACGGTCGATTGGAGCGTTATCGAACGCTTCCGCACCGACTCCGGTGAG
>CAZLRW010000123.1:0-11152 GCA_964561925.1 uncultured Flavobacteriaceae bacterium | reverse complement strand
GGGCCTTCGCCCGCAAACAGCGCATGCGCGAACTCGCCGACGACGAAATCCCGAACGTCGTCGCCCTCGGCCGCCAAATCGCGCACCAAACACTGACGCCGCAGGAACAAGCCGCGCGCAAGGCCTGGTCGGAGCGCAGCCACGTGCCGCTCGAAGACCCGGCGAAGAAGAAGGGCGCGGCGGAGTAACTCAAAGCCCGAGCAGACGGCGGCCGTCGTCGAGCGCAAGATCGGGCAGTTGCGCAAGCAGGCCGAGCTGCCAGAGGCTGAACGCGAACACGAAGAGCGACGTCAGCACGAACGCGCGGTGAAAGACTTGCGTGGTCGAGAGCGCGTCGGCGCCGAGTTCGCGCACCAGAAAGAACGCGCCCGCCGCAGCCGCCGGCAGCGCGAACAGAAACGCGGAGAAGGCGGGCCACTCTTCCGCCGGAATGCCGTAGCTCGCCCAAGTCCAGAACGTGTCGGGCGTCGCGACCAACGCCGCTGCAAGCGTCCCGACGCTCGCGACCGTGACCATCGACGCGGCCGCGAGCCAGAACGCCGAACGGCGCCACAAAGGTGCGTGTGCCGCTCGCTGCCCGAGCACCCATGCCGCGGGCCACGCAAGCGCGGAGAGAAGGCCCACCAGAAACAGCCACGACGTTGCGGGTAACAAAGTCGGGCTGGTCGCAACGATCTGGTCGACCGCGAAGACGCGCGTGGCGAAGACGGGATCGCGCCGGCCGGCGACGCACGCCGCGTCGATCGGCGCCGTCGGCCGGGCGGCGAACGCGGCGACGATCCCTTCGATGCAAGGGTCCATCATCGTCACGCCGTGCGCCGCTTTCGGCACCACGAGCAGCTTCGCGTTCGGTCCGAGCCGCGCGGCGGTCTCGCGCGCTTGGTCCGCGGGCGTCACGGGGTCCCATTCGCCGCCGAGCACGAGCGTGGGCGGCCCGACGTCGCGCGGCGTCGCCCAATTCGTCGCGGCCTTGGCCGGCCATTCGGCGCAGAGCGCGAACAGCGAGCGGATCGACGCCGTGCGCGCAAGGACGGGCCACGCTGCCGCCTGACGCGACATTTCACCTTCGTCGTCGAACGGCGCGCGCTCGAAGCACTCCGTCGCCCAATAGGCGCCGTTGCTCATCAGCGAGAGGTTCCAAAGATGCGTGCTGAACACCGCGTTGACGAGCGGCGACGGAGTCCCGTCGCGCACGTCGGCGAGCAACAGCGGCACCAGATTCCATTGGTTCGACTGCAGCAACATGCTGGTGACCATGGCCGACAGCGTCGTTGCGGAGATGTGCCGCGGCTCCTGCTCATAGGTGTCGAACTTCGTCGCGAGAACCTGCAGCGGCTTGCGTTCAAGCGCGGTCAGTGCCTCGTCCAGAAGCGTGCGAAGATCGCCGAAACGCGCCCGGCAGCGCGGTTGGCTCGCGCAAGCGCGGTTCATCGCCTCGAAGCTCGCCATGAAGTCCGGAAGGACGCTCGAAAAGGCGCGCATCTCCGGCGGATAGACCGAGTCGATGATCGCGACATTCACGCGCCCCGGATGGGCGGCCAAATAGGCGAGCGCCACCGTCGTGCCGTAGGACACGCCGTAGATGTTCCACGTGTCGATCCCGAGTTCGCGCCGCAGCACCTCCATGTCGCGCACCGTCGCCAGCGTGCCGTAGGCCGCCGGATCGCGGCCCCGCTCGCGCAACTCCGCCGCGCATTTCTTCATCTCGGCGAGACCGCGATCGTGAAGCGTCTGCGGCGCAAGCGTGTCGAACGCGGGATCGTCGCGGTCGAGAAACGCGCAGAGCCTGGGTTGCGACTTTCCGGCGGCGCGTTGATCGAAGAGAACAAGCGGCGCCTCGCGCGCGAGCTTCAATGCGCTGACCGACCACCACCCGTCGATGATGCCGCCGCCGGGGCCGCCGTGCAGGAAGACGGTCGGCGTGCGCGCGGCCTTGGCGCGGTCGACAGGCACGAGGACCAAGACGGCCAAGTCGATCCGCAAGCCGAGCCCGTCGGGCCCCTCGCTCGTGCGCAACAGCCCGCAGCGCAGCACCGTGGTGCCGGCGACCAGATCCTCGTAACCTGTCGCCGCCGGACAATCGAACGACTTCAAGCTGTCGACGCGGATACCCGCGGCAGCCGCCGGCCGCAGCAGCGCGACGACAGCGGCCAAGACGAGTGCGAGCGACAGCAGCCTCTGCATGGCGCGAATTCTAGCCGCAAGCCCTGCAACACCGCTCGAATTTGTTGACGCCTTGAGCATCGGGGCTGAGGCCGCTAGCGTTGCCGCCATGGATCCGCTGTTCGCCGTCGCCCTGTTGTTTGCCTGCGAGGCCTGCGACGCGCTCGCCAAACCGGGGATCGCGCATCCCTTCGCGATCGACGCCGCGTGGCGGCCGCGATGCGATGGTAAACCGGCGCTCCACATCCAAGCCGATCCGTGGCCCGCGGCCGGCGAACTGCGGCGCGACCGCTTCACGCGCGATTGCGCCGAGGTCGAGTTCGTGCGCGCGTTCGTCGCCGCAGACGGCGGCTTCGCGGCCGGCGAGGTCTTCGTCACCGGCGTCGCGGCGCGGCAATACGGCCGCGGCGTCAGCACCGTCAGACAGCACGAGTTCGTGGGCCGGGTCGATGGCTTCAGTTATCGCTACACGCTGACGCAAAGCGACGGCGGCACGTGGAAGATCAACGCCTCGGTCGAGACGCCGGCAGTGACGTCGCATCTCGCCGGCACGGCGCTCGCGCCGCCGCTCAAGACCGAGCGTCGCACGCAGACGATCGGCTGCGAGGCCTGGCGCGCGCGCTGCGAACTCATCAGCCACCGCGTCGGCTCCGACGTGGCGCTGCCCTATTTCACGGTCGTGTTCGACACGGCGAACCCGCAGGGCAATCTCTGCGTCGACGGCTCGCCGTCCGTGAAACTCGTGACCCAAGGCGAAGTCGTCGCCGGCGGTGAGGGCGCGCCCGCAGGCAGCCTGCGCTCCTGCCTAGGCATACGCTCGCAGGCGGCGCTGGAACGGCTCGCAGCGGCGCCGTCGGCGGCCTACGATGTCGGCGACGGCGCAAAGGTTGAGGTCGACACGATGGGCCTTCGTCAGGCCCTGGCGCTCGGACGGTTCCTCCTGGCGTCGGGACCCGCGCGCGGCGCGGCGATGACGGACTTCCAAGCCGAAGCCCAGGTCTTGCTCGACGCGGGCGGGGTTCCCAACTAATAGGGTCGCTCGCGCGTGTTATGGTGACACGCGAGTCGCGCCCCCCTCGGGCGCGCAGCGCAGGAGGAGCCTCATGGACGGTTACGGCTTTTGGATCTTCTTAGGGATCGTGGCGTTGATCGTCGTTTGGATCATCTCGATCTACAACGGCCTCGTCGCGATGCGTCAGCGCGCGAACCAGTCCTTTGCCGACATCGACGTGCAGCTGAAGCAGCGCCACGACCTGATCCCGAACTTGGTCGAAACCGTGAAGGGTTATGCCGCGCACGAGAAATCGACGCTGGACGCGGTCGTCCAGGCGCGCAATGCGGCGGTGGCCGCCCATGGCCCGGCGTCCCAGGCGCAGGCTGAGAACGTGCTGTCCGGCGCCTTGCGTCAGCTGTTTGCGCTCTCCGAATCCTATCCCGACCTGAAGGCCAGCGCGAACTTCCAGCAGCTGCAGCGCGACTTGAGCGACGTGGAGAACAAGCTTTCGGCCGCACGGCGCTTCTTCAACAATGCGGTCAGCGAACTGAACGCGGCCATCGAGTCGTTTCCGGCGGTCCTGTTCGCCCGCGCGCTCGGCTTCGCGCACCGCGAGTTCTTCGACGTCGGCGACGATCAGCGCAAGACGCTCGACACCGCGCCGCAAGTGAAGTTCTGACGAAGCGCGGGCGATGAACCAGGCCTACGGGCTCTATTCGCACATCCGCGCGAACCGGTTCCGTTCGGGCGTGCTGATCGGCGGGCTGTTCCTGCTCGTCTATCTGCTCGTCTTCGCGTTCGTGCTCGCCTTCGACGGCTTGACGATCGGCGACGAACCGCTGAGCGTGATCTTCGACACGGCGCTCGATCAGTTCGTATATCTGCTGCCCTGGGCGACGCTTGCGACCGCGCTTTGGACGTTCGTCGGATACTCGTTCCACCAGCGCATGATCGACCGCTCGACCGGTGCGAAGGACGTGACCCGGGACGAGGAGCCCCGGCTCTACAATCTGCTCGAAAACCTTTGCATCTCGCGCGGGATCACGATGCCGCGCCTGCAGCTGATCGAGACGGACGTTCTGAACGCTTACGCCTCTGGCATGAGCGAAAAACAATACAAGGTCGCCGTGACCCGGGGCCTCGTCGACACGCTGGACGATCAGGAACTCGAAGCCGTGCTTGCGCACGAACTCACCCACATTCGCAACGGCGACGTCAGGTTGATGGTCGTGGCCGTCGTCATCGCGGGCGTGGTCACGCTCGTCGGCGAAGTCGCGTTCCGCAGCTTCGGCCGTGGCGGCTTTCGCATCAAGTCGAGCGGCTCTTCCGGACGAAAGGGCGGCGGCGGCGGGATCGCCGCCATCGTCATCGCGATGGTGATCATCGCGATCGCCTGGTTCCTTTCACTGGTCATCCGCTTCGCGCTGTCGCGCTCGCGCGAGTATCTGGCGGATGCGGGCGCGGTCGAACTCACGAAGAACCCGGACGCGATGATTTCGGCCTTGCGCAAGATCGAGGGCCGTTCGGAGATGCCGGCCGTGCCCTCCGGCATCATGGAAATGTGCATCGACAATCAGAAGAACTCGATCGCCGACCTCTTCTCGACCCACCCGAGCGTGACGAGGCGCGTCGAGCGCCTCGTCGCCGTCGCGGGCGGTCGCGATCCGCTTGGTGCCGCCCGGCCCGCTACCTGATCGCAACCGGATTGATCACCGCCTGCACCGCGCCTTGGAGCCGCGGCTGGCCCAACACGAACAGGAACTCCGTCGCCCCGTCCGCGGCCAGCGCCGCGGTGTTCATGTTCTCGAGGATATAGACGCCGTTCTTCGCGAGCAGGATCTGATGCACCGGGAACGCCTCGGTCTTGACCTCGAACGGCACCGCCTCGAGCCCCCAAGTATCCGCACCGACCGCGACCACGCCGCGCGCGGCGAGCAACGCGGCGCCTTCCTTGCCGAGGCCGGGTTCGCCGCCCATGAACTTCGCCTTATCCTTGTCGGCAAGAGCAAGCCATCCGGTGTGGAACAGAACGACATCGCCTTTGCCGATCGTCACGCCCGCGGCCTTCTCCGCCGCCTCGATCTCCTTCTTGTTGAACGCGCGTCCCGCCGGCAGCTGCTTCGTCTTGAAAAGCTTGGCCATGTCGAGAAGCACCCCGCGCGTGGCGATCGGCGGCACGTTCTCGGTGCCGTACTTCTTCAATCCGCCGGGCGTCACGAAGTCCTTCGCGTGCGCCCCGTTGTAGTAGCGGTGATCGATACCGACGTGCCCCAAGCCGTCGAGCTGCGATCCGATGCCGACATAGGCCATCAAAATGTCGTCGTTGGCCGTCGCGATGTTCGAGCCCAAGGTCTGCCCGGTCCCGTCGTTCGACTGCGTCACCACAAGCTGAAACGTCCGCGGCGGATAGGCGGGCGATTCCGGCCCCGTCACGACGCCGAGCGCATAGACCTTGCCGAGCTTGACGAGCTTTGCCGCCGCTGCCGCGCCTGCGGGAGACAGATTGTTCGCCGCCCCGACCGTATCGTTCGGCCCGTACTTCGACGGATACCAGGCGTCGGCGGCGAGCGCGGTGCCCGCCGCGAGGCAGGCGGCTGCAACGGTCGCGATGCGCAATGACTTCATCGTTTTCTCCCTAAGGTGCGTTGAAACGCACTATAGGGAGGCGCGAAGGCCCGCGGCAACCGCCGATCTACTTTTGCGTCAGAAGTTTGAAAGCAAGGCCGATCATCCAGAACACGAGCCCGAGCGCGAGATAGGCGCTCGTATACTTGTCCCAGGGCAGGCCGAGGCCGGCGAACAGATTGGCCCACTGATACCACCAGTAGGTGAGGCTTTCGGTGATGAACATGGCGGGCTCCTTTCCCGCAGACGAAACTGCCGCGAGTGTGATGACCTCACATCAACAAGGTCTGAAACGGCCCGCCGAGAATTCGTTCAAACTGTCCCCATGGCTCATCCGGGCCGAAAAACGCTGCCGGTCCACGGCAACTGGATGAGCGGGTGGTTTACCCAATGCGTCCAGTCGTGCACGAGGAACTGCGACACGTAGAGTTCGCCGACGAGCCCAAACCAAACGGCAAACATGACGATACTGGCAAGCCCGCCGGCCGCGAACGACGTGGAACCCGCGACGACCTTCGCAAAGCGTCCGCGTTCGCTGGCCGTGCCGCCGTCGAGCGACAGGCGCTCAATCAGCGCACGCTCGCGGCCCGCAAAGTCGGCCGTGCCGTCCCGCGCCGCAAGCCGCGCCGCGGCCTTCGCATAGACGCGCGCGGCGGCAAGGCGAAGCACGACGTAGAGCGGAAACAGCAGTGCCGCCACGAGCAGCGGATAGGTTTCCGCGATGCGCGCGGCGTCTGCGGGCGTTGCGGCCGCGTTGCCGAGGCCGAGCGGCGTCACCTTCAACGTCGCAACGACGAAGCCCGCCGTGACGAACGCGACCGCCAGGCCGATGAGGCCGAGGCGCGCCTCGCGCGCGGCGCGGCGCAGGAAGCGCAGGTCGAAGAACGCGCGCCACGAGCCGTTCACCGCGTGGCGCACCTCGGCGAGCGGCAGCAGCGTCATCGCGACGACGAAATACGCGATGCCGGCGAAGGCGGTGACGGGGCCGACCCAAGCCTGCTCGTAGCCCTTGTTGAACGAGTTCTCCCAACCGCCCCACCAGGAGAGCAGCCACAACATGCCGGCGGGGAACACGACGATCGCGATCGGCACGAGCGCGCGCACGCCCGCGCCGGCGTTCAGCCACAGCGAGCCGGTGAGCGCGCGGAGCACGAGCCCGACGGCGCGGAACGGGCCGCTGCGGCCCGCTTGCGCGAACAGCGCACCGGCGTCGTCGGCCATGATCCAGCGCGGCCAGTGGGCGAGTGCCGCGGTGTCGTCGTCTTCGCGCGCGAAGCCGGCGAAGTCGCGCCGCGCGTTCCCGGCGGCGGCGTGCCAGCGCCGCGCGACGGCGCGCGCGGTCGCGCGCTGCGTCCAGCCGACGACCAGAATCGCGGTCACCGGCGTCAGCGTGAACAGCGCGCCGAGTGCGTAACGCCAAAGGAAAGCGAGCAGCGTTCTCATGCGAAGGCCTCCCCCAGAATCTCGCCTTCGGCGGAAGCGGCGTCGAACCCCATGATGCGCCCGACCGTGCGCGCGACGGCGGCCTGCTGCACGGGTTTGTCGACGACGGCGCCCTTCGCGATGCCCGGGCCGAACAGCAGCGCCCAGATCTCGTGCGCGCTGCGCGAACCGAAATGGTGCTGATAGGGCAGCGGCATCAGCGCGTTGTCGTCGCGGCCGCAATCGGGCACGACGACGAAGACGGTGTTGCCGCGGTAGAGCGGGTTCGCCTCCACCGCGGTGACGAGTTCGCGGATGCCTTCGTCGATGATCGAGATCGCGCGCGTGTAATGGCTGGCGTTGCCCCAGTGCACGTAGTCCGGATCCTGATAGTTGATCATCATCAGCTTCGGCTTCAACTCCCGCATCGCGCGCAGCGCCAGCGCGGTGAGCAGACGGTCGCCGCGCGGGTTCTTCAGGCCCGTGTCCCCATAATCGCGCCGCCAGCCGTCCCAGAAGCCTTCGATCGTGGGCGAGTTCGGCACGACTTCGCGCCGCAGGTCGATCGCCTCGCGATCGCGCAGTTCCGTTTGTGCTTTGCGCAAGGCCTCGCCGTCGAAGCGGCCGGCCGCGATCTCGCGGCGCAGCAGATGCGCCTTGAACTGATGCAGGCTCAAGACGTTCGAGCGATAGCGCACGCCGAAATGCGGATCGCTCGAGTAGGTGAAGAAATCCTCATCCGCCCGGTTCTCGCCGTTGACGATCAGGGCCTCGTGGTCGGGCACCGCATAGGCCGCGCGCAGATACTCGAACAACGTCGGCGCCTTCGGCTCGAACCGGTCGCGCAAGAAGGCACCCGTCACGTCGTTATAGACGTCGTAGCGCCCGGTCATGATGTAGAGCGTGCCCTCCGCATGGCTCGTCGTCACGCCGGGCCGGCTCTCGAGCTGCATCAGCGGATAAAGCGTCCCCTGCGCCCGCAACACCTTCGCGAGATAGGGACTGTACGAATACTGCGGATCGATCGTCTCCCGCCGCCGCACGCCGCCGCCGTAGCGGATGAGAATGACGTTGGGGCCGGCGTAACGAGGCAACGCGGCACGGGCGGGGAAGGGGAGCGCGGAGGCTGTTGCGGCAAGCGCGGACAAGGCGAAGTCGCGGCGGGTGAGTTTTGTCGGCATGCGAGCCTCCACGGCGGTTGGACCACGATGCGCGACGATTGTGACATAGGCGCGGCGGCGTCTGGACACGAAACCGCCTTGCTGCGGTTGCGAGGAGCCGTGGGAAACGGATCGCGAACCCGTGATCCTGCTACTTCCGGAGCCCGCGAAACGCTGCCCGCAACCAACCGGGATAGAGGACCAAGCCGAGAGCGAAGTAGAGCCAGGAGATGATTGGATGAGGGGCCAGGTAGTGCCACAGCCTGCGTGGGATCACCGCTGGAGCACGTTCGTCGCGGAATGAGATCGTCGCGGCCGCGATGTTGTGGTCGACCGCCAGGATTCGGCTGTCCGACTTGCAACGATTGACGGCGCCTTCCGTTGCCCCATGGCGCGTCGTCATCACCATCTTGACGGGCTCTGTCGGGTTGCGGCACGGCCGCCACCCTACCACGGCAGTAGCTGCAATCCGTCGATGTCGGAAAAATCGCCCGGGTTGAGCGTGACGAGCGTGCAGCGGTGGACGAGGGCGTGGGCCGCGATCATGCCGTCGAGCAGTTTGCGCCGGGAATTGCCAGCGCCCGCGACGATCTTGCCGTAGGTCTCCGCCGCCACGTCGTCGAACGCGAGCGACGGGATCGCGCTCAGCATGACGTCGAGGCGCGCGCGGCGCACGGCGGAATGTGCGGGATCGCGATAGACGCCGCCCTCCAGTTCGACGCGCGTGACGATCGAGATAAACACGGCGTCCGACAGCGCCGCGACCTTTGCCGATGTGGCTGGATCGCCGTCGCGCAGATGGATGGCGACGGTCGTGTCGAGAATGAATGCCACGGTCAGAGGCCTGAGCGTTCCGGGAGTTCATCCTCGTCGCGCTTCTCGACGGACGGCGGCGCCGGCATCGCCTTCAAGCGCGCGGTCATTTCGGAAATGGACATGGCGGCCGGATAAAGTGTCACCACATCTCCGGAGCGCACGATGACCAGTTCCACGTTGTCGCCGAAGGCGATCTCTTTCGGCAGGCGGACGGCCTCGCTGTTGCCGCTTCGAAAGGTGCGCGTCTTTGCGATGGTCATGTCGGCGGCTCCAAAGTATATACAAGTATATACACAAGATGTGGTCAATTTGCAAGCGGTTTTGCCCTTGCATTCCGCTACGGAGCGCTGTATCCACCGCGCCCCTTTGAGGACTTTGGTCCGGGCTCGTTGAGGTCCCGGCTGGCGCGGGCCGCTTTGCGGTTTTCCGTGTTCCGTCTTCAGGTGGGAAGCGGCGTCCGTAGCTCAGTGGTAGAGCGCCCCGTTTTCGGGGAGGGCATGGGTTCGAATCCCATCGGGTGCACCATGCGAATAGCTCAGTGGTAGAGCAGAAGATTTGGGTTCTTCCTGTCGCGGGTTCGAATCCCGCTACGCAAATGGCCTGCAAAGCCATCCAACGGTGAAACGTTGATCGAGACTGAGGAATACCGGCCGGCGCGCCAGCCGGCGAACATCTAAGCGAAACTCGTGAAGGCGTTAAGCCCGAGCGGGCTTCGCCGTCGATCGGAACCGGCAGGCGTGTGAACGCCTTGTCCGGCGCTGGATACCGTCGCGCGTCTCGCGCCGGCGAACGCACGTGCTTTGCCGCGTGCGGGACCCGGCGTGAGAGCGCGACTGAAAGCGTCGGCCGCGGGCCTCCGTCGGCGACCGGCCGGTGTTTCCTGCGCATGAAATGAAGTGCCGTGCCTTCGATGTTGAGAAAAGGAGAAGTGCCGTGCGTGTTTTGCATCTGACGGTGATCGTGAAAGACGACGAGCGGGCGTTGCTCGCGCGCGACGGAAAGTTCGTGCGCGTGCTCGGCGCCGGGCGTCACCGGCTGTTCGATCCGTACGCGCGCTTGAGCGCCGAGACGTTCAAGATCGTGCGGGCCGAGATCGCGTGGGATCGCTACGCGACGCTCAGCGCCGCGAACGCGGAGGCGGCGCGCGAGCACTTCGCGACCGTGCAGACGGGCGCGGGCGAAGTCGCGATCGTCTCGTTCGACGGCGTGCCGACGCACCTGGTCGCGCCGTGGCAGTCGCGCGCATTCTGGAAGGGCGTGACGAAGGTCGAGGTCGAGAAGATCGACGCCAAGGCCTCGCTGCGCATCGAGAAGCGGCACCTGGAGCGGCTGGACCTCTCGCGCGCGAACGCGCTCGCGGTTCAGGCGACGGTCGAGGCGCACGAGACGGGGCTCGTCTTCGTCGACGGCGCGTTCGTCGAGCAGGTCAAGGCCGGACGGCACGCGTTCTGGAACGTCGACCGGACGGTTCGCTTGCAGAAGCTCGACCTGCGTCCACAGGCGCTCGAGATCACCGCGCAGGAGATCCTGACGAAGGATCGCGTCAGCGTGCGTGTGACCTTGACCGCGTTCTGGCGGATCGTCGATCCGTTGAAGGCGGTTCAGGGTGCGACCGATGTGGCGCAGACGCTCTACAAGGTCGCACAGTTCGCGATCCGTGAGGCCGTCGCCGCGCGCACGCTCGACGACATCTTGGCGGCGCGCGACCGGTTGGACGCGGAGTTGCGCGAGTCGGTGGCCAAGCGCACGGGCGAGCTCGGCGTGGCGGTCGACGAACTCGGCGTCAAGGACGTGATCTTGCCGGGTGAGATCCGCGAGCTGATCAACAAGGTGGTCGAGGCCGAACGCACGGCCAAGGCCAACTTGATCCGCCGGCAGGAAGAGACGGCCGCGACCCGTTCGCTTGCGAACACGGCCAAGCTGATGGAGGACAACAAGCTGCTTCTGCGTTTGAAGGAGCTCGAGTCGCTCG
>CAZLRW010000122.1:0-11237 GCA_964561925.1 uncultured Flavobacteriaceae bacterium | reverse complement strand
CGCCGCGAACGTCGCGGCCATCGCGTTCAGAATCGTCTTCATGGAAAGCATCTCCGTTCGAGTGAGTGTTTGACGAAACGTCAGGCGGCCGGCGCGCCGCCGGCGAGGGCCGCCTTCGCGTGGTCGACCGGTGGCAGGTCGTTCGCGGCCGTCGCTTCAAACCAGTCGATCTGGCCGTTCTTGTCCTTGTCGACCCACTTCCAGATCTCGGGCCACTGCTCGCGCACGAACTCGGCCGCCATCGAAAGCGCGGCGTTGCGGATCCGCACGTCTTTCAGATCGGCACGCGTATAGCCGAGACGGCCGAGCGCAAGGTCGAGCGCGAACGCGCCCACCATCTTCGACAGGCCGGCCATCTTTTCGTCGCGCAGAAGGTCCTCGGCCGCGGCGCGCTGACCGATCCAATCGGACGCCCGCAAGAGCGCCGGTCCGATCAACCTGATGATCCATCCGATGAGCCCAAGTGCCGCGGCGTTGAACACCTGATCCGCGATCGACGTCCAGTCGCTGCCGCCGCCGGCGTCGGGCACCGGCACGACCGCCGCGCGAACGGGCGCCGGCGGCGCCTTGAATTCCGCCTCCGTGAGCGCGGGCGCCTCGATCGCGGTCTCGACCGGCGGCCGGTCTTGCGCGGCAAGCTGCGTGGCGAAGAAGATGAAGAAGGCCGCGAACATGGCGGCGTAGAACGCTGCGAGGCGTTTCATGGTGTCACCTTTATCGGTTGCTGCGGAAAGGGGCGGCGTGTCAGGCCGCGAAGAAACAGTAGATCGGCTTCGATGCCGCATGGGCGATCCAGCCCGCGACGAACGCAACGAACAGGCCGACGGCGATCCAGGCGATGCGGTTGCCCGTCTGGAGCGACACGCGTTCGAGCGGTTTGCGCATCAGGAATCCTCCGGCTTCGATTGCCCCCAGCGTTTGATCGCGGCTTGCGCGACGGCATTCAGGATCGTGGGCCCGAGATAGCCGAGCGCGCCGCCGAGCGCGCCGCCCGTGAGCTCGGGCAAGCCCCACTCGGCATGAAGATACTGCCCGACGGCCGTGCCGATCACGCCCATCAGCACCGCGCCCGGTAGCGCGAACGCGACCCGCGCCCAGGTCAATCGCTGACCGTGCGCGTGCTCGTGAAAGAGCCGCGTCAGCGCGCCGACGAAGGCGACCGCGATCGCGAAGATCGCCGCCAGAAACAGTTCGACCGCATGCACGAGTTCGTTCACTGGACCCTCCCCGTTTTTTCTTGGCGGACGTCGTCAGGCTGCGTCGGGATTGGCCGTCGCGCCGCCGACCGGCGGCAGCGGCCCGACCCACTCCGGCTGGATCAAGCCGCCCGAGGGCCAGCGCAGCGCGACGACGCGGTCGACGCTGAACGAGGCGATCGTGACCGCGTCGTTCTGATTGCCGCCGAGCACGAAGATGCGCCGCGCGATGCGGTCCTGGCCGAGGTAGAACGCAACGTGTCCCTGCCACGCCGAAGGCGGGCGCGACAGCACGACGACGCAGCCGAGGCACCCGGTCGCGAGCTTGCGCCCCCACGCCTCGTACGAGCGCGCGTTCGCCTTGCCCGACGCCGGCGTCGCCGCGCGCGCGAGCATCGCGCCCACGAACGCCGCGCACCACGGCACCTCGTCTTGGCCCTGCGCGACGCCTGCGAGCCCCGCATCCTTCCAGTAGGCCACGATCGCCGGATTGTCGGGCGCGCCGGCGAACTCCTTCACCCCGAGCTCCTTGCGCGCGAGGTTCAGCCACAGCGGTTCGAGCATCGCTTACCCCGCTTTGACGATCGTGCCGCCCTTGACGGCCCAGGTCTCAAACGCGCCGTCGGGCAGCATGCGCGGATCGGCGAGGATGTAGGCCCGCCCGCGCGTGCCCGCGATGTCGGCGAGCGCCGCGTCGGCGTCCTTCTTCGGGGTCGTCGACATGAAGCGCGCGACGACGTCGCGGCCGAGCGCGCGGATCGCGCGGTCGAACGCGACCGCGTCCTCGCCCTTGAGGCCGAAGCACGCGGCTTCGAGCATGTTCGCCTCGACGTTTTCGTACCCCGTCACTTTGGCGCCTTCGTAGTAGACGATGATCTTGCTCATGCGGCGTTCACCTCTCTGAGTTCGCGCGGCCAGACGCGCCGCAATTCGTGTTCGTCGCCGGCCCGCGCGATCGCGCGCTCGATCGTCATCGTCTCGAGCCGGATCAGGCGCCGCATGCGTTGTGCAAGCGACAGGTTCGCCATCGACAGGGCGCCCGCGATGCGCGACCGCTGGATCTCGCGCGCCTTGACCAGGTCGATCGAGATCGGGCCGCCGTTCGCCGAGCGCACCCACGCGTCGCGAAACCACCGGTCCGCCGGCAGATCGCCGATCGGCATCACCTCGATCGCGGTGCCCAGCGGCGCGCAGTCGCGCTCGGCGATGATCTCGAACGCCTCGGCTTGCGTCTTGCCGCCGTAGGTGACGGCGTTCGCATAGCGCCGCGCGGCGCGCTCGGCGATGCCGCGCGCGACCATGCGTTCGACCTGGGTGCGCACGAAGCCACGCGGCCGGTCGTTCCACATGCCGCCGTGCACCATAAAGCGCATGATCTCGGGCACCGGCCTGCAGACCGACACGCCCGGATCGTCCGCGGCCTTCCGGTTGTAGACGATGACATGCGTCGCGATCACTGATCGCCGAAGCCCGCAAAGCAGTTGCCGTCGACGTCGGTCGGCGCGCCGTTCGCGGCGTTGCCGATCTGGTACTCGATCGTGCCTGCCGTCATCGCCGACATGTCGGTCGAGCGCAGCGAGGAATAGGCGCCGGCGAGGTTGCCGACCACGATCGCGCCGTTGAACGCGGTCGAAATCCAGTCCGCGGTCGAGAAGTCGGTCGCGATGTTGAGCTGACAGCGTCCCGAGCCGTTGTCGGTCGTCGACGTCAGATTGTGGCTCGTGCGCGTCGCGAACGTGCCGGTGCAGTCGATCGAGGCGAAGAACTTCGCGACGCCCGGATGATACTGCATCCGGCCCGGCGAAACCGACTTCGTGTTGAGCGACGCCGCCTCGACCTCGGACTGCGTCGCGATCGCGCCGCCGAGCGCCGTGCCGTCGGCGCGCTGATAGCCGAGGATGCGCGCGTTGTTCGAGCCGCGCGATAAGATGAACCAGCTGTCGCCGGCGGCCGCGCTGATGTTCGCGCCCGTCGGCAAAATGTGCGACGTCGCGTTGTGCTGCAGCGTCAGGCCGGCGCCCGTATACTCCACATAGTAAAGCGTTCCGGCCTGGCCCAGCGTGTAGCCGTTCACCTGAACCGTGCCGGTGAGCTCGATCGCGTTCGCGGCCGCGGTCACCAGGTTCGGCGTCGTGGCGCTGGCGACGGAAACCTTGGCGGTTTCGATCTGCTTTGCCGACATGATAAGCGCTTGCGCGATCGCGCCGTAGCTCAGCGTCGACATGTTGCCCTGCGCCGTGCCCTGCCAGTACGGCGTCCAGGTCGTGCCGACCTTCGAGGCGATGATGATCCACGACGTGTTCGCCTCGTCGCGGATCTTCAGCTGATCGTTCGTCTCGTCGTGCCACAGCTGGTTCGGATACGTGGTCCCGGGCGCGGCCGTGCCGGACGACAGCGAGGCGAGCGCCTGCAGCGCGGAGTTGATGTCGGAGCGAACCGAGGCGCCCGAGGCGTTCGCGATGACGAAATCGTTCTGGCTCATCGGCTCACGCCTTTCCGTCGAACGAGTTCAGAAACGCGTGCAGCTGGCGCTCGTCGTCGGGCCCGAGCTTCTCGCCGTTCTGAAACTTGAGCAGCGCTTTGGCGATGAACGCGGGGTTCACCTGCACGGACGGCGCCCGGTTCTCGGCCGCCGCGTCGCGCGCGTGCGCGATCGGCCAGAACGCCTCCTTGCCGGTCGTCTTGTCCTTGCGCAGCTGGTAGCGGTGCGGCGGCAGATCGAAACCGTCGGGCACCGGAAAGCGGTTTTCGGACCGCACCCAGTCGAGCGGATCGCTCACGGTCTCGACCTCGCCGCGATAGACGCCATCGTCGTCGATCACGGCAAGCTTCAAAGTCCTGGTCATATGGGGCGGCCTCTCAAGTCCGTTGCTCGGCTGCGACCTGCAGCGTGGTGATTTCGACGTTGTAGGAACTGTTCGTGGAGCGCAGCTGCGCCCTCGCCTGCACCGCGCGGCACTCGGCCTCGGCGGTGTCGAGCCGCATCCACGCCGACCAGGTGGGCGAGCCCGCCGGGTTGTCGTCGGTCTGGCGGTATTCGACCCAGGCGTCGGCCGCGCCGCCGAACGCCGACGAGCCGTCGAAATCGTCCCACTCGTCGATCAGGCCCGCGCGCTCGTCGAAACCGCCGGAGGCGAGGTCGACGATCGAGCCCGCGATCTTCGACGTCAGCCGCACGCGCGTCACCGCACCGAAGTCGAACGCGTTCGCGAACGTGTACGTGCCCGAGAGCGCCAAGCCGCCGAAGTCGTCGACGTTCGCGACCAGCGCGTCGAGATCGGCGATGTCGTCCCATTGTCCGGCGTTCGACAGCTTCAACACGGACCCCGTGCCCGTGGTGAACGAATGCGTGCCCGCGAACGACGTCTCCTCGGTCAAGGGCGAGCCCGCGAGCGACGAATAGCCGTTGATGCTCGCCTGCTTCGACGTGACGGTCGTGACCGGCCCCGGAATGCCGGACGAATCGACGGGCCGGATCACGTAGGTGCCGGCTTTCAGCGGCACCGCCGCCGACGTCGCGGCGCCGGGCACCGCCTCGCGAATGCCCAGACTGTTCTCCCAGGTCACGCCGGAGAACGAAGGCGAATGACGGAACTCGACGATGCCGCCCTCGCGCACGTCGAGATCGTCGGACTGCGTCCAGGCGAGCATCGCCTGATTGCCGAGCGGCTGAATGCCGAGCCCCACAAGCGCCGCCGGCGGCGCGCCCAAGCCGTAGACGGTGAGCGCGAGCGACTGCGAATAGGCCGACTCGACGCCGAGCCGGTTGCGCGTCTTGACGCGAAAATCGTAGACGCCGGCGGCCAGGTCGTTGATCACGACGCTCGTCGACGTCGCCGGCGGCAGCACGATCCAGGATGCGGCCGCCGACAATTTGTACTCGGCGATGTAGTCGAGGAAGTAACCCTCGAAACTGTCCGCCCACGAGACCGTGACGCGCGTGCGCACGCCGGCGCCTTCGCGCGTCTGATAGAGCTCCTCGACGATGCCGGGCGCGCCCGGGACCGCCACGTCCCACGGCCGCGGCAGGTTCGTGTCCGGCGCGTCGTCGAACGCGAATTCGTCGTCCGCGGTCCAGGCGTAGACGCCGGTCGACGTCTCGTGCAGCACCATGTCGATCGCCAGATACGGCTGCCCGTTCTCGTCCTGCGCGCTGGTCAGCGACCAGCGGTGGATCTCGAACGGCTTCGCCGACCAGCCCTTGCGCACGTCGTCGAGCAGGATCACGTCGCCGACCGCGGTGCCGAGCGCGGAGATCTTGAAGCGCCGCTCCGTCACGATCTGCTGGCGGTTGCGCAACAGCTCGATGCGCGCGATGCGCTGGCACGCCGACGGGCTGTCGGTGAACGGCAGCTCGATGTCCTGCCAGATCGCCTCGCCGTTGTCCTGATCGACGTAGGTTTGCGCCGTGACGGGCGGAAAGTCCGTCGCCTGATAGAACGTCTTCGGCCCGCGGAACTTGCCCTTGACGCCGTTGAACAGATCGCGCCGTGCGCGCTTGGCCTGCGTGCGCGCCGGCCCGCACTGGTCGTCGTCGCCCAGCGTGACCGTCGGCGTGCGATAGGCGCCGGCGAACATCTTCCACTGCCCGCCCGACCAGGCGATATAGCCCGCCATCGCCGACAGCAGCGCCTTGAGACCGTCCTCCGGCGACACGTCGCTGTCGATCATGCCGTTCGCGGTGTAGCGCTGCTCGGTCCCGCCGCTCAGGACCTGCACGCTCTCGTCGCAGATGTTGGCGGCCGCGAGCACGCTGTCCCAATCGATCTCGTCGTCGCGCGCCTGCACGCCGTACGGCCGCACGATCAC
The DNA here is from genome assembly GCA_964561925.1 of uncultured Flavobacteriaceae bacterium. Classification (GTDB taxonomy): domain Bacteria; phylum Pseudomonadota; class Alphaproteobacteria; order Micropepsales; family Micropepsaceae; genus SZUA-430. Next base: position 5,232 of record CAZLRW010000122.1, on the reverse strand, counting down.
GCCGCCGCCGGTGTCCATGGGGCAGCCGCGCAGATAGTCGGCCACGCACAGGGCCGCGTTCGACGACCATTCCCACGTCGACGGATCGTCGATGTCGTGCGCGGGCTTGCGCGGGTCGTAGACCTTGCGCCCCTTGACCTTCGCCGACACGTTCGGCGGCCCGGCCGGAAACAGCGTCGGCGCGTAGATCAGCGTCAGCTCGAGATAGGCGATGCCCTTGAACTGATCGGCCTCGGTGACGATCGAAGGAATCCCGTAGGGCGAGGAGCGCATGTTGCGCGGCGCGGCCTGCGTCGAGGTGCCGAGATATTTCTGGCAATAGGCGTAGCCGCCGTCCTGGCCGAGGCCGCCGCCGGGATCCGTCTGCAGCGCGCCGGTCGCAGGCCCTTTCAGGTTGTTCGCGACGTTCGTGCCGGCGAAGTGGAACGCGATCACTTCGTCGCTGAAATAGACGTCGCCGATCTCGTGCACCTCGTGGCCGGCGAGCGCGACGGCGAACCACAGGATTTGATTGTCGGTCGGCCGCTCGCCGCCCGAGGTGGTCATGAAGATGACCGGGCCGCCGACGCGCGTTTCGCCGTAGATGATCTGCGAGGGCGGCGTGGCCGCGCGGAACGACAGCGTCTGCCCGCGGTCCGCGAAATCGTCCGGCTGGCCGAGCAGCGCGCGCGAGGCGAGCGACGTGCCGACCGCGACCAGCGTGCCGACGACGATGTTCGAGATGATCGCGGCCGTCGTCGCGCCGATCGCGAAGTTCGTGGTCAGGAACGTCGCGACCGCGGCCGAGATCGGATCCATCGTTCAGACGTCCCATGCGGCTTGAAACTTGGACGCGAGCGCGAAGCGCATGCCGTCGATCATCGGGAACGCGCCGCGCGCGCCGACGCATACTCCAAGCGTGTTTTCGGCGAGCACGATATCGCCGCGCTGCGCGCGCTCGGGCGCCTTGCGGGCATCGATGCCGAACAGGTAGTCGCCGGCATCGCTCATCGAGAGCACGCCCTTCGCGTGCATCGTGGCGAGTGCGGCCTCTTGGCTGTCGTAGCGGCCCGCAAACGGCGCGAACGGATTTGCGCCCGTCGCGATCGCATACCACCCGGCCGCGAAGCTGACGCAATCGTGGCCGCCCCACACGAAAGCCTTCGCCCGCGCCGCGTCGACATAGGCGTCGAGGCGGAGCGGCCAGTCTTGCGGGCGCATCAGACGGACGTGCTCGGCAGCTGCGGCGAGCCTTCGCGCACGCCCCAATAGACCGGGCGGTCCTGCAGGCTCGGCAGATAGCGCAGACTGCGATCGCCCGGGAACAGACGCTGCTGGTCCTGGTCGGTGTAGAAGCGCGCCCGCAGCCGCTTCAAGTCCGCGAGGTTCGATTCGGCCGTCACCGTGATCACCGCCTGCGTGCCGTCGTCGGAATCGCTGATCGTGTCCATGCGCCCTTGAAAGATCGCGACCGGGTCGGTCACGATCTGCGCCGTCGGCACGTCCATGAGCCCAAGCCAGGCGCGCAGCGCCCGGCCCTGGGAGAAGTCGTCGTAGGCGATCGACACCATCGCCGGGTCGACGCCGGCGAGCGACACGCTGATCGACGTCGCCTCGATCGCCCGGGTCTCTTCGATCTGGCTGATGCCGAGCAGCTGGCCGCCGCCGAGCCACACCTTGCCGTCCCACACGATCGCGCCGATGCCGTTCCACATGCGCACGAAGCCGCCGGAGAAATCGCCTTCGATGAAGACGATGGGCGCCAGCTGCTTGGCGGCGAGCGCCGCCGACATAGCGCCGGTGAGCGTGCGTGCCATCTCAAAGCGCCTCGATCATGTCGAACGAAAACCCGTGCCGGAACGGCTCCCACGACCGCGACACGATCGGCGAGGCGAGCCGGAACACGCCTTTCGGTGACGCCAGCGTCAAACTGTCCCCGTCACCCGGACTGATGCGCAGCCGCGGCCAGATTTCGACCTGCGCCTCGCCGGCGCCGTCGGCCGTGAAGTCGGCCGTGACCTTGTAGAGTCGCGCGGACGCGCCGCTGCCGTGCTGGAACAAATCGCCGGCGAGCCCTTGCGCGCCGGCGGTAAAGCCGCGCATCGCCAGCGTCTGGCCCATCTGTCCGGGCCCGTCGACGACCGGCGCGCCCGCCCAGCTGCCGCGCGGCGCCTTCCAGCGCGGATCGCCGAACAGGAACGTGCCGTAGCGCCCGTTCAGCTGCGCGAGCGTGCCCGACCAGGCGCGCGCCTGATCGTCGCTCATCGGCGGATACGCGACCGAAAAGCCCCAGAGCTGCCCCTGGTTCAGCTGCACCTGCTGCGCGCCCGACCACGGTGAGGACGCCATGGCCGCGAAGCTGGTCTCGGTCTGCGTGAACGACCGCGGCGCCGGCTGTTGCGGCAGCACGATCGGAAAGGTGATGGCCATTAGAGCCGCGCCCGGCGAATGTCGGCGGCCATCTGCAGGGCGTGGGCGAAGATGTCGTCCGCCACGGCAACGTAGGTTTCGACGACTTGCAGCGGCGCCTTCATCGAACGAACATCGGTGAACACGTCGTAGAGCCGCCGGCCGACCGCTTCGTCTTCGCGCGACAGAACGAGCGCCAGCGTCGCGGTCAGGACTTGCCGGTCGACGTGCTCGCGGACGAGGCTGCGAACTTCCTCGGCGGTCAACCGTTCTCGTTGCTCGGTCATCTGAACCGCAGCTTCCCTCTGGCGATCGCGTCTTCCACAAGCTTCGGCACGACGCGCGCGAATTCCGCGCGATCGCGCGCCATGGCCATCGCGATGTCGGCGCGGCTGGCACCGGACCCCGCATTGATCACCGGCGCATACGTGATCATCGCCCCGCCGCCGCCGAGCCGGTTGTTCGGCACGACCGACGACGGCACGCGCGGCACGATGAGCTCCGGACCCGATTCGCCGACGAGATACGCGTTCCCCGGATTGACGAGACCGCCGAGCGCCTTGCCGCCGACCGAGCCGAAGATCGCGTCGACACCCGCCTCGATCCCCTTCAACAGCAGCATCTTCGCGATCGCGCGCCCGATCTCTTCGACGAATCGGGCCATCGCCTGCCTGGCGTCTTCGGTCCCCATCGCGATGTCGACGAGCACGTCGGCGAGGCCGGACTTCATCTGCTCGCCGATCTGGCGCCATTCTTCGGCTGTTTCGGCCATCTTCTGGTGCATTTCTTCGAGCACGCGGTTCACGTTCGCCGCTTCAACCTCCCAGGCCGCGGCCTGGGCTTCGCCGGCAGCGGTCAGCTCCTGAAGTTTCGCCACCTTCTCGGCGATCGCCTGCCCCTCTGCCGTCGCAAGCGTCACGCCGGCGGACGACAACGCATTGCGGAGCTGTTCTTGATACGCCGCTTCCTGCTCCGTGCGCACGAGCTGCTCTAGCTTGAAGTCGAGCTCGGACATTGCATCGGCGTACTGCAGCGCCGCGCGCTCAGCCTCGCGCATGCGCTCAGCACCGCTGTCGCCGAACCCGCTTAGACTATGGCCCGTACGGCGCCCCGCCGGCGCCGGTCTGCTCGACAAGAAGTCGCGCTGAAAGCCCCGTAACATTTCATCCGCCGGCACCGGTGCGTTTGGATTGAACACACCAAAGGATTCGCCGAGATTGTTCTCGCCAAACATGACGACGTTCTTGTGGAACCAGGCCGCTTTCTCGGCCGCCTCCTTCAAAAGCCACACGATGTGCGTTAGCGCCTTCGCCATCCCCGCCGCAAAGTCCGGATCGTCGAGCGCTCCGCCGAGCTTGTTGATGCCGTCGACCAGTTCGCGCGACGCCTTGCTCGAATCATCCATCTTGTCGACGAAGTTCAGAAGCTTGTTCTGAGTCACCGTCAGAGCGTCGCTCACGGTCGAAGGCATCCGATCGAACTCGCGTTGGATCGTTTCGGACTGCGATTCGATCGCGCCGATCACGGTTTGCGCGGTCAGCTTGCCCTCTTCGCCGAGCTTCTTCAGCGCGCCGATCGGCACGCCGAGACCCTCGGCCAAAGCGGTTGCCACGCGACCGCCCTGTTCAAGCACGGAGTTGAGCTCTGCCCCGCGTAATTGACCAGACGCAAGCGCCTGGCTGAGCTGTATCACGGTCGCACTCGCTTCCGCGTTGGTCGCACCGGAGATCTTCATCGCCTGGCTGAGCGTCTCCGTGAACCTCAACAGCCGCTCTTGACTGACGCCGAGTTCGTCGGCCGACCGGCCGAGCCGCGTGTAGAGGGTGACGACGCCTTCGAAGCCGACGCGCGTGCGGTTGGCGATGTCGAGCAGCTGCTTTTGCACCCGCACCGCGTTCTCGCCCGAACCGGCGACCAGGCTGATGCGCGCCGCGAGATTCGTGCTGGCGTCCGCCAGCTGCACGTACTGCCGCACCACAAGGCCGGCGCCGACCGCCGCCAGGCCGCGGCGCACGTTCGCCATTGACCTGTTGAAGTTCGCCTCGAAGCGGCCGAGCGCGGCCGAGCTCTTCTCCATGCCCTTGTTGAAGCCGGAGATTTCCGCCGTCAGCTTGACGACGACGTCTTCTGCGATCGCGACCATCCGGGGGCCCTCAACTGTCGGGGTAAAGCTGCATCATTTCTTCGACTTCTTCCGGCGTCGGCAGATCGCGGAACTTGTCGTCGGCGCCGTTCGCTTCCAGGTAGCCGTCGATCGCGGCCGAGATTTCCGCAACGCTCATCGCGCGCACCTGGTCGGGCGTGAAGCTCTTCGCGCCCGTCATGATCTCGAGATAGCGGCGGATCGGCAGACGATCGCTTACTGCGCCGCGCCGGCCGCCGCGTCCGCGTTTCCCGCCGAATCGTCGACCAGCACGTTGAGCAGCAGCGCCGACGCCGCGGCCATGACCGCGTTCAATCCGGCACCTTCGAGCAGCGCCGTGAACTTCGCGTCGGCGATCTTGAGCTTCGCGCCGATGAAACCCTGCTTCAGGATGACCCGCGCATCGGAGAGACGCGCCTGACCGGTCGAAATCCGCGACGCAAGCGCGATGATCCCGGCCCCGGTCAGATTTTCGATCTCCTCGAGATCTCCGAGCGCGAGCCTGAGCGTGTACTTCTCGCCGCAGAGCTCGACGTCGCATTCGCCGCGCAAAGGTTTGGCCATGGCTAGACCGTCGCCTTCGGCACTTTGACGGCGGCGACGGTGACGCCGGCGGTCGCGTCGAGCGTCGCGGTGACGACGCCGCTGGCGTTGATGTAGGCGGCCGGGAACGGGCCCACCATCACGTCGCCGGTGTTCGC
>CAZLRW010000121.1:0-11249 GCA_964561925.1 uncultured Flavobacteriaceae bacterium | reverse complement strand
GGCTGGCGCCACTTGCCCAATGTGCGACAGTGGATGGAGCGGCGTTGCGGGTGAGGCCTAAGCCGTTCGCTGCTCCGCCAACCCCAACTCCCGCGCCATCGCGTCCCGCATCACGAACTTCTGGATCTTGCCCGTGACCGTCATCGGGAACGTGTCGACGAAGCGGATGTAGCGCGGGATTTTGTAGTGGGCGATTTGGCCTTTGCAGAATGTGCGGACGTCGTCCTCGCTTAGTGGCTCGCCGGCGCGGGGCGTGATCCAGGCGCAGAGCTCTTCGCCGTATTTCGCGTCCGGCACGCCGAAGACGGCCACGTCCTGGATCTTCGGGTGGCGGTAGAGGAATTCCTCGACCTCGCGCGGATAGACGTTCTCGCCGCCGCGGATGACCATGTCCTTCACGCGGCCGACGATGTTGCACGTGCCGTCGGCGTTCAGCGTCGCGAGGTCGCCCGTGTGCATCCAGCCCGCCGCGTCGATTGCCTCGCGCGTGCGCGCGTCGTCGTCCCAATAGCCCAGCATCACCGAATAGCCGCGGGTCAGAAGCTCGCCGCGTTCGCCCACGCCCACCGTGCGCCCGTCGGCGTCGACGACCTTCACCTCGACATGCGGGTGAATGCGCCCGACCGTCGACACGCGCAGCTCCAGCGGATCGTCGGCGCGCGACTGGAAGCTGACGGGCGAGGTTTCCGTCATGCCGTAGCAGATTGTGACTTCGCGCATGTGCATGCGCGCGACGACCTTCTTCATTACCTCGATCGGGCAGGGCGCGCCCGCCATCACACCGGTCCGCAAGCTTGCAAGGTCGAAACGGTCGAACTCGGGATGCTCGAGTTCCGCCACGAACATCGTGGGGACACCGTAAAGCGCCGTGCAGCGTTCGGCCTCGACCGCGCGCAGCACCGACGCGGGTTCGAACGCGTCGGCGGGGTAGACCATCGTCGCCCCATGCGTGACGCAGCCCAGGTTGCCCATCACCATGCCGAAGCAGTGATAGAGCGGCACCGGAATGCACAGCCGGTCCCGTTCGGAAAAGCGCATCGCCGCCGCAACATTGCGCCCGTTGTTCAGGATGTTGAAGTGGGTGAGCGTCGCGCCCTTCGGCGCGCCCGTCGTGCCGGAGGTGAACTGGATGTTGATCGCGTCATCGGGCTGCAGGCGTGCTTCGATGTCGGCGAGCGCGGCGCGTGAGGCCGCCGTCGCCCGCGCCGGCACGTCGTCGAAGTTCATCATGCCTGGGCTTTTCTCGCCGCCCAGCCTGATCACGAGTTCGAGCTTCGGCAGCTTTGCCGACTTGAGTTTTCCGGCCGCGCACGCCGCGAGTTCCGGCGCGAGCGTCGTGAGCATGTCGAGATAGTTGCTCGTCTTGAACGTCGCCGCGGTGACGAGCGCCCGTGCCCCCACCTTGTTCAACGCGTATTCGAGTTCCGAAAGCCGGTAGGCCGGGTTGATGTTGACGAGAATGAGACCCGCCTTCGCCGTCGCGAACTGGGTCAGCGTCCACTCCGTGCAGTTCGGCGACCAGATGCCGATCCGCTCGCCGGGCCTCAAGCCCAGTGCGACCAAACCCGCCGCAAGCTCGTCCGCCCGGCGCTTTAGCTCGGCATAGGTCCATCGAATGTTCTGGTGACACGAAACCAGAGCCTCGCTCCCACCCCACCGCGCCGCTGCCCGATCCAGCGCGGTACCGATCGTCTGATAAAGCAGCGGTTCGTTGCTCGCACCGTGGACGTAGGAGGTGGTTAGGGCCATGCATGCTCCGCTGGTGTTCGAGGGTGGCTCAGTTGCATTTCGGGTCGCTCGACGGCGCGAAATTGAAGTTGCCGATCTCGACGGTCTCTGCAACGAAGTCCCAAACCTGATACGTATACTTCTTCGGCGGAAGCGGGCAGTCCAAGCGGTCCAACACGCGCCGAGGCGCGGTTGCCGTCGCGTCGAACCGTACGGGCCGATCGAGTTGGTTGCCCCAGATGAGCGCGGTCGCGCCGCTCTTGACGAACAGTTCGAGTTGGATCGTGCTCGGGGTATCGGCTTCCTTGCGCGGAAAAAGGGCCGTCACTTTGCCGGCCTCGATCTTGAGTTCGACCCAGAATTTTTCGCCGGGTTGAATGGTGATGATGCCTTCCGGCGTAACGTAGGGCAGCCCGTTGGCGCGGCAGGGAAGCTCGCCGCACGACGTTGCGTCCGCGGCTTGCGCCGGCCAACAAACTAAGATTGCAAGCCCAACGAAGAGAAACCGCAGGATCACCGTCCGCCTCCATGCAACGGGCGCCACACTACCGCCAAAATCGGCGCATCGAAATCGCTCGATGCGCAACTTGCTTCGCACCTGCACCCTGGCGCTCACCCTCCTCGCGCCGCCCGTGTGCGCCGAGCCGATGCCTTCCGATCTTGTGCGCGGGTTCGACGATGTGTTTCGCCGCGCGGCGGCGACGGGCATGGTGGTGGCGGTCGTCGACGGCGAGCGCAGCTATGTGGCGGGCTTCGGCCGGGCGCGCGCCGGCGAGGCGGGGCGTCCGCATGGACGCACGCTGGTGCGCATCAACTCGCTGACGAAGGTGATGACGGGCGAGGTGCTGGCGAACTTGCTCGCGGAGCGGCGGGTGGCGCTTGACGATCCGCTTGCGAAGTACGCGCCCTCTGGCCGCATTGTACCGCTGCGCGCAGGTGCGCGAGCGATCACGCTCAAAGACCTCGCCGCCCACACCTCAGGCCTGCCGCGGGACAACCCGCCGGGCATGAGCGCGGGCGATCGTTGGCGCTGGCTCGGCCGTCTGAAGCTCGCGCGCGGGCCCGGCCGCGTCGCGCAGTACTCGAACACCGGGTACATGTTCCTGGGCGATGCGCTCGAGCGTGCGGCGGGGGAGAGCACGCAGGCGCTGATCAAGATGTACGTGACCGTGCCTTTGCGGCTTGGCGATACGACGTTCTCGCCCTCGGCCGAGCAATGCGCGCGGCTGATGACGAACGGCACGACGACGCATTCCTGCCGCGCGACGCACGACATCGCGGCGATGGGCGGCCTCTACGCGACGGCCGACGACATGGCGGTTTGGTTGCGCGCGCATATGGAGGCGCCGGCCGGAACGCCCCGCGCGGATACTCAGCGTCCGCTCATGATGCGCAGCGAGCTCGAACGTGTCGTCGCTCTCGACTTCGCGGGCGAGGTCGAGGCGGTTGCAATGGGTTGGCTTGCGATGCGGCTGGACGGCCGGCGCGTGCTGCAGAAGACGGGTGGCGGCGGCGGCTTCATGAACTACGCGATCATGGTGCCGGAGAAGCGCAAGGCGATCTTCGTGACCGTGAGCCGCGTCGACATCGAAATGCTCCGGCGGCTGACAGCGCAGACAAACGCTTTGATGATCGAAACGATGCGGTGACGGTGCACTTTCTTTCGGCGCGCGAGCGTTAACGTGTGCGGTCAATCGAGCCGGGCGCGAATACTGATGCTAGTGCAACCTCAAGTGTCATTCGTGCGCCGGGTCAGTGGAAACGGCAAATTAAGACATCGCGCTAAGCCCGAACTGGCGTATACAGATTCGCGATGACGCGACTCGATTCGGCCATACACAGATTCACCGCCGCGCTCGAGCGGCTTGAGGCAGCGGTCCGCCGCGGCAACGGACATACGATGTCGCCTTTCGACGACGGACTCGCGCGGGAGTTGAACGCGCTGAAGGAAGATCGGGCGCGGCTGGCCGACGAACTGTCGCGGTTGAACGTGGAGAAGGTCGCCCTCGAAGGCTTCACGGAAGAGGTCGCGGGACGGCTCGAAGGGGCGATCCGCGAAATCCGCGCGGTGCTCGCGCACTAACGACGAGGTCTGACCGCCATGGCGCATGTGACCGTCACCGTCAACGACAAGAGCTACACGCTTGCCTGCGACGACGGCGAGGAAGAGCACCTGGCCAAACTCGTCCGGCAGATCGACCGGCACGTGGTCGGGCTCAAGAGCGAGGGCAGCAAGGCGGGCGATGCGCAGCTTCTGCTGATGGCGGGGCTGGTGCTGGCCGACGATCTCGAACTCGCGAACGAGCGCGTTCAGGAACTGGAAGAGGAAATCGCCGGCCTTAAGAATGAATTCTTGGGCCCGGAGTCTAAGCACGCCACGGCGCGCGCGAACGCGATCGACGAAGACAAGGTCGCAGGGCTTTTGGAATCGGCCGCGCGGCGCATGGAGGATATTGCAGGGCGGCTGGGCTGAGCCTACCTTAGCTTCCGGGCGGGCACTGCCTCGCGCGTTAGAAGCTAGGACCCAGGGGCCGTAATCAGTTCTCACCGGGAGCTGTCCCTGGCCCGGACCGTGGTCTGGGTCATATGGCGCCCACCTGCTTAGGCAGGCCCGTGAGGATCCACGCATTCGACGGCTATGGCGGTCCCGCCCACTCTCGCCAGCCCGAGCGGCCCGATGACGACATCTTTGGACAAGGCCGCGTTGCGAACGACCGCTCTTGCTGTGCGCGAGCGCGCCGCGGAAGCGGCGGGGCCGAAGGCGGCGCTTCTGATCGCGCGGCGCTTGCTCGGGGACTTCGTGTTCATGAAGGGGGCGGTCGTCGCGGGGTATGCCGCGATCGGCAGCGAGGCCGATCCGTTCCCGCTGATGGCGGCCTTGGCGAACCAGGGTCACGCGCTCTGCCTGCCGCGGACGGAGGGCAAGGCGCTGACGTTCCGGGCATGGAAGCCTGGCGATCCGCTGGTCGTCGGGCGGATGAACATCCCGGAGCCGGACGCTAAGGCCAAGGAGCGGCGGCCGGATTTGCTGCTGGTTCCGCTGCTCGCTTTCGACCGGCATGGTTACCGTTTGGGCTATGGCGGCGGGTATTACGACCGGTACTTGAGGGAGCATCGCGGGAAGCGCACGATCCGTGCGATCGGCATCGCCTATGCGGGCCAGGCGGTCGACGACCTGCCGCGCGGCGAAGGCGACGAGAGGCTCGATGCGGTGGTGACCGAAGAACGTGTGATCAGGTTCGAAAGGGATTGAATGCGGCTGCTGTTTTTGGGGGACATCGTGGGGCGGTCCGGACGCACGGGCGTCGTCGAGGCCGTGCCTGATTTGCGGCGCCGCCTGGCGCTCGATTTCGTCGTCGTCAACGGCGAGAACGCGGCCGGTGGGTTCGGGATCAACGAAGAAATTTGCGCGGCGCTGTTTCAGGCCGGCGTCGATTGCGTTTCGACCGGCAATCACGCCTTCGACCAGCGCGATAAGATCGATGTGTTCGATCACGAGCGGCGGCTGCTTCGGCCGGTGAACTATCCCAAGGGCGTGCCAGGGCGCGGCGTCGGGCTTTACGAGACGCGGACCGGCAAGCGCGTGCTCGTGATCAACGCGATGGGGCGCACGTTCATGGATCCGATCGACGATCCGTTCGCGGCGGTCGACCGGGAGCTCGAGGATTGCCGTTTGGGCTGGGGTTGCGATGCGGCGATCGTCGACATGCACGCGGAGGCGACGTCCGAGAAGATGGCGATGGGCCACTATTGCGACGGGCGGGCGAGCCTCGTCGTCGGCACGCACAGCCATGTGCCGACGGCGGATGCGCAGGTGCTGCCGGGCGGCACGGCCTATCAGACGGACGCGGGCGCTTGTGCGGACTACGACAGCGTGATCGGCATGGAAAAGAGCGAGCCGCTGACCCGCTTCGTGCGCAAGCTTTCGGGCGGGCGGATGAACCCCGCCCAAGGGCCCGCCACCGTGTGCGGCGTCTTCGTCGAGACGGACGACAATACGGGCCTTGCGAAACGGATCGAACCCGTGCGCGTCGGCGGCCGATTGAAACCGGCGTTGCCTGAGTTAGCGAATCCTTAAACGGCGGCCCGCCGTTTCGCCGATCTTAACGCGTAAGGCTGCACAATCTCTCTCGGTTTTGCCCGACGGGCCTTGAGGAGAGACCAGGATGACGCAGCCGTTGCGGATCGAGAATTTGGACGAGAACCTGCGCGCGAGCGGGCAGATCGAGGGACAGCATGCGCTGCAGCTCCGGCGCATGATCTATGCGAAGGGGTCGGTGACGCGCAAGGACGCGGAGATCCTGTTCAAGCTCGACCGCGCCTGCTCGAAGAAAGATCCGGCGTTCGCCGCGCTTTACGTCGAGGCGCTGACCGACTACTTCGTGTGGCAGACGGAACCCAAGGGTTATGTCACGGCGGAGCAGGGCAAGTTTCTGATCGACAACGTCGCGGGCGACAGGCATGTCGAGCGCAAGACGGAACTTGAGCTCGTGCTCAACGTCGTGCATTGGGCGCGGCAGTGCCCGGAGGCGCTGGTCACGCTCGTGATGGAAGCGGTGCGGCAGAGCGTGCTTCTGTCGCGCGAGAACCCGCTCGGCGCGAACCGTCCGCGGGCGAACATCGGCGCGGGCGACGTCGCGATCCTGCGCAAGGCGCTGCACGCGCCGGCCGGCGACGGCAGCCTGCTCGTCACGCGGCGCGAGGCGGAGATGCTGTTCGCGCTCAACGAAGCGACCGGCGCGGGCGAAAACGATCCGGCGTGGCGCGAGTTCTTCAAGCTCGCGCTTGCGAACCACCTGATGAATCCGTTGAACGTGCAGCCGGCACCGAGCTTCGACGAGGCGGCGCGGCGCGAGCGTTGGCTCGAAGAGCGCGGCTCGGTCGGAAAGCTGCTCGCGGGCGTGGGCCAAGCGCTCGCGCGCGGCGACATTCCCTTCGCCGCGGTGTGGGCGGAAGTCGATCCGTTCGGCTATGCGCAGTCGCGCAAGGAGGCCGAGGCGGAAGTGCGGGCGACGCGCGAGCGGCTGACGCGCGAGGCAATCGACGCCGACGAAGCGAAGTGGCTCGCCGAGCGCATCTTGCGCGACGGGACGATCGACGAGAACGAACGGGCGTTGCTCACGTTCCTGAAGCAGGAATCGCCTTCGGTCGATCCGGCGCTCGAACCGGCGATGAAACGCGCGGGGCTTTGAGGCCTTAACTGTACGCGAGCGCACACCGGCGCTCGGTTTGCACGCGATTCCATTGCCGCACCACTCTTGCCGCGGGCGAGTTCACTTGACTTGGCCTGTGGCGGGCCAATGATCGCCGCCGGCAGCCGGGTGAGGTGCAAGATGAGAACGGCATCGGTCGTGTTCGCGGCCCTTTCGCTATGGGCGGGGCTTATCCCTTGCGCGCAAGCGTTCGGGACCGACGCGTGTCTTCAACCGACTTATCAAAGGGCGGCGCAACGCGCGGCCGCGTGCTCGGCGCTGATCGACGCCGGCGACGGCACGGCGGACGTCTACGCGGCGCGCGGCTATGCCTATTTGCAGCTGCGCGACTATACGCGGTCGGTCGGCGACTACTCGATGGCGCTGCAGCTCAGGCCCTACGACGCGGAGGCGCTGAGCGGGCGCGGTTACGCCTATGTGCTGCAGGGCGAGTACAACCGTGCGATCAGCGACATCAGCAAGGCGCTGGACATGCGGCCGGACGCGGGCGACTTCTACCGGCGGGGCTATGCGTTCTATCTGCGCGGCGACCGGCACAGCGCGATCGTCGATTATTCGAGCGCACTTGCGATGAAGCCGAACGAGCCTACGTGGCTGAACAGCCGTTGCTGGGCGCGCGCGGTTTCGGGGATCGATCTCGAACTCGCGCTGGTGGACTGCGATGCGGCGCTGCGCCAAGCGAAGAAGAACACGGACGCGAACGACAGCCGCGGCCTCGTCTATTTCCGGCTGAAGCATTACGACAAGGCGATCGTGGACTATGACACGGTCCTGGGCAGTTCTCCGCTTGCCGCCGATCGCAAGGCGCGTGCGTACTTCATGCGCGGCGTTTCGAAGTTGCGGCGCGGGGACACCGCAGCGCCGGCCGCGGGCGGCGAGGTGGCGCTCAGCTCGCCGGCGTTCGAGGGTCACCGTCGGGCGATGAGCGCGGCGGAGGACATCGCCATGGCGCGGTCGCTCGATCCCGGCGTGGACGCCTACTTCAAGAAGATGCGCATCGAGCCTTAAGGGTTTAGCGCCCGGCGCTGGTCAGGTGCGCGGGCGCCTGTTATGCCCTCGCGCGTTCAACTCTTGGAGCGCGTGCGGGGCATGGCCAGCTACGACTACGACCTCATCACGATCGGCGCGGGTTCGGGCGGGGTGCGCGCGACGCGGATGGCGGCGCAATACGGCGCGCGCGCGGCCGTTGTCGAGGAATACCGCGTCGGCGGGACGTGCGTGATCCGCGGCTGCGTGCCGAAAAAGCTGATGGTCTATGCCAGCCGCTTCTCGGAGGATTTCGCGGACTCTGCGGGCTTCGGCTGGCACGTGCCGCACGCGACGTTCGATTGGGCGACGTTGATCGCGAACAAGGACCGCGAGATCGGCCGGCTCGAGGGACTTTACAAGAAGAACTTGGCGAGCGCCGGCGCCGCGTTGTTCGAAGACCGGGCGGTGCTCAAAGATCCGCACACGGTGCATCTTCTGAAGGCTGATCGGACGTTGACGGCCAAGCACGTGCTGATCGCGACCGGCGGGCGGGCGTGGGTGCCGGAGGATATCGAGGGCGCCGATCTCGCGATCACGTCGAACGAGGCGTTTCATCTGCCCGCGTTGCCCAAGTGTGTGATGGTGGTCGGCGGCGGGTATATCGCGGTCGAGTTCGCGGGGATATTCAAGGGGCTGGGCAGCCGGACGCTGCTCGTGCATCACGGCGACGAAATTCTGCGCGGATTCGATCACGAGATTCGCGAGCGCATGCGCCATGAGCTGCAGAAGCGCGGAATCGACGTGCATCTGAAATCGGTCGTGGCCTCGATCAAGACGGAAGCAGGCAGGAAGCGCGTGCGGCTGAAAGACGGGACGGAGCATGTCGTCGACGAGGTGATGTTCGCCGTCGGGCGGCGCGCGAACACGGGCGCGCTGGGGCTCGAGCATTGCGGCGTTGAGTTGACGGACAAACGGGCGGTCAAGGTTGACGCCTATTCGCACTCGACGCAGGCCAACATCTTCGCGGTCGGCGACGTGACGAACCGCGTGAACCTGACGCCGGTTGCGATCCGCGAGGGGGCGGCGTTCGCGGACACGGTCTTCGGCGAGCGGCCGACGGCGGTCGATCACGGCGACATTCCGACCGCCGTGTTCGGGACGCCCGAGATCGGCGTCGTTGGGCTGACGGAGGAGCAGGCGCGGGCGCAGGTCGCGAAGGTCGACATCTACAAGACCGCGTTCCGGCCGATGCGGGCGACGATGTCGGGGCGCGACACGTTGATCTTTATGAAACTCGTCGTCGACGGCGCCAGCGACCGCGTGCTCGGCTGCCACATCATGGGCGAGGCGGCGGCTGAGATGATCCAGTGCGTCGCGATCGCGGTAAAGATGAAGGCGACGAAGCGCGACTTCGATGCGACGGTCGCGCTGCATCCCTCGGCGGCCGAGGAGCTGGTGCTGTTGAAGACGAAGTCGTGACGCTACTTGGCCTCGCGCCAGCCCATGATGGCGAGCGCGTTGCCGTCGGGGTCCTTGAAGAAGCGGAGCGCGTGTTCCTTGGTCCCGTCGCGTTGCACGACTTCCGCTTCGCGCTCGAATTTCAGGCCGCGGGCGATCAGGGCAGCCTCGGTGGCGTGCCAGTCGCCGGCGTCGAAGTAGACGTAGGTGTTGTTTTGGACGGGACCTTGGAAGTGCGCTGGGCCGATCATCAGCCTTGTGCCGCCGGCGTCGAAGAAGGCCATGCCCGAGACCTCGAACATCAGTTTGAGGCCGAGCACGTCGCGGTAGAAGGCGACCGCCTTCGGCAGGTCGCGGGTCGAGAGCGCGATTTGGGCGAGTTTGGACAGGGACATCTTGCTTCTCCGTTCGTTGCCGATATAATTAGCTTTGCTAACTAAATATGTAAAGAGGGTGAGTTGAAGAAGGGTGAGGCGCATCGGATCGCCGAGCGGATGCACTCGGCGGCACTTCGGCTGTTGCGCCGCCTGCGCAAGAGCGACGAGGCGATGGGCGTGTCGGCGCCGAAGCTCTCAGCGCTGTCGGTCTTGGTGTTCGGCGGGCCGCAGACGCTGAAGGATCTTGCCGCCGCCGAGCAGGTACGGGCGCCGACGATGTCGCGGCTCGTGGCCGAACTCGAGGCGGACGGACTTGCGACGAAGACCGAGGACGCGAAGGACCGGCGCGTCGTGCGGATCGCGGCAACGGCGAAGGGGCGGGCGCTGCTCGAAGCAGGGCGCGAGCGGCGGCTTGAGGTGTTGACGGCGCAGATCGACGCCTTAACCCGCGACGATCGCGCGACGCTGCAGCGCGCGGCCGAGATATTGGTGCGCTTGAACGAAGAGCGCTGAAACGAAAACGGCCCGCCGGGTGAGGGCGGACCGTGGAGTCGCAAAATGCGCGCGTGAGTCTACGGATTGCCGCCGCGCGGAACCGTGACGAACGGCACCGTCGAACCCGGCACGAAGGTCGTGGGCAGTTTCCCGTCCCACTTCTCGGCCGCCGTCAGCGCGACGTAGCTCGGGTTGTCGCGAAGCGCCGCGGCCTTGGCCGCCAGCGCGGCCGCTTCGGCTTCGCCGCGCAGGCGGATTGCATCGGCCTCGGCCTTTGCGGCGGTGACACGAGCGGTCGCGTCCGCCGTTGCTTGGACGACGACACGCTCTGCGTCGATCTTCTTCTGCTCCAACTCCTGACGCGCTTTGCGAACCAACGCTTCCGCTTGAGCGGCTGCTTCAATCGCTTGCTCGTAGGCGTCGGAGAAGTCGATGTTTTCGATTTGAACGGTTTCAATCACGATGACCGGCGGCGTGTTCTGCCGCATCTCGGTTTCGAGTTCGTCGCCGAGGCTCTTGCGCTTGTTGACGATCTCGCGCGAATCGTAGCGACCCAAGACCTCCTTAAAGCGCTTGTTGAGCGTCGGGCTGATGACCGTATCGACGAACCCTGCGCCGTAGCGCGAGTAGACCTCGATCGCCTTGGCCGGATCGATGTGATAGTTGACCGATACCGTGACGTCGGCGACTTGCCCGTCCTTCGAGTATGTGCTGAGCGTCTGAGGTGGCGTGAACTTCTGTGTGCGCGTGGGGAACAACACCACGGACTCCATGAACGGAATCACGATGTTGAATCCGGGGTGTAGTGTGTCGACCGCCTGTCCCCAGCGAAGCTTCACGCCGACTTCGCCTTCATCGATCGGTGTGTAACTCATCCAAATCACGAGGCCGACAATTGCTGCGGCCACGAGCGGCAGGCTGAGCCAACCGCCGCCGGGCAGCGCGGGGCTGGTGCGATTCGGGTTGTTGCCGGTGCGCGGCGTGAAGATGTTCGACATCTTGGATCGTC
>CAZLRW010000120.1:6016-11271 GCA_964561925.1 uncultured Flavobacteriaceae bacterium | reverse complement strand
CACGCGACCCCCGCATTACGAATGCGATGCTCTACCGGCTGAGCTAAGGCGGCTTGCTTGGCTTCCGAAGAAGGCGCGGACCATAAGCGCGTGGGCCGCGGGCCGCAACACGGGAATCGCCGCTTGCGGTTCCGGTGTTGTGCCATGGCTTGTGCGCTCTAGTGAGCACCTTACAGTAGCGGTCCGGAGAACGCAAACGTGCGCCGAAGGTGTTCTCCAAGTTCGGCCGACGCATGTGCCGCCAGCGCGAGGTCGCTTAAGGGCTCGGCGCACTGGCCGGCGGCGGAGGCAGGAGGAAGTCGCGCACGGCCGCGGCGGAGCGGTCGGGCACTTCTTCCATCGGAATGTGGCCGACCTCGTTGTAGACGATCATCTTCGAGCCTTTGATCGCCGCGTTGAACGCCTCACCCATGTCGCGCGGGGTCAGCGTGTCTTCGTTGCCCCACAGGATCAGCGTCGGGGCGATGATTTTCGAGGCGTTGTCCTTGACGAACGTGTCGAACGGGGTCTGGAAGCGCTTCAGAGTTGCGGTGCGGTTGCCTTCGCGGCGGTTCAATTCCCAATAGCGATCGACCATTTCGGGCGTGACCAGGCGGTCGTCGTAGATCGCCTTCTTCAAGCCGTCTTCGAAGATGTTGCGCGGACTGAAGAACAAGAGCCCGTATTGCAGGACCGGCGTTCGCGCGATCGTGAGGCCGATTCCGGGATCGCGCGGCGCCTTTGTCGGCATGCCTGCGGCGTCGACCAGGATCAGATGCGTCACACGCTCGGGATACATGATCGCCACGCGCGCGGCGACGCCGCCGCCCATCGAATTGCCCGCGATCGCGAAACGATCGACGGCGATGGCGGTCGCGAACTCGGCGACGAATTTCGCCATGCCTTCCTGGCTGTAATCGTCGCCCGGCGTCGGACCTGTGAGCCCGTGGCTCGGCAGATCGACGCTGATCATCTGGAACGCGTCGCCGATCTGATCGACCCAGGGCTCCCACGTATGGAGCGATGCGTTCGAGCCGTGCAGCAGAATGAGCGGCGGACCGTTGCGTTGGCCCTGATTGCGGTAGTGAACGCGCGCGCCGGACGGCAGGGTCACGAACTGCGACGGCGGCTTTGCGTATTTCGCTTCGAGTTCGATCGCGCGCATATCGGGGTCGGAGAAGAAGACGACCGCGCCCAAAACCACGAGCAGCACAAGCACCAAGAGGACGATCAGTCCCCGCATGAACTTCACCACGCGCCCCTCCTCCGGCGGCGTGTGTCGTCGTCGCCCAGCGCAAAGTCGTCGCCGCCCGGACCCGGATCGTCGGGCGCGCCGGGCGGAAAGGCAAACGATTCTTCGGGCGACACGTCGCGCATGGCCGGTTCGCGCACGTGCTGGCGCGCCGGCGGGCGAATGTCGTCTTGCTTAACCGCGTCCTTGTAGAGGGCGGCCCCGGTTTCGGCGCTTTCCGCCAAGGCTTGCGCGGCTTCAGGCGCCAGGTGCTCGACGGCGCCGCGGCTGCCGCTCTGCCAGCTCAACGTGTCGAACGCGCCGCAGGCGTTGCAGGTGGCGCTCCAGTCGCTGTGCGTCCGCGCGCAGGCCGAGCATGCCCAGCGCGCGTCACGGGGGGCGCGTGTCGCGCGCAGCGCCCAGTCGCGCGCGGCGAGGCTTTCGCCGCCCAAAGCCTGCTCGATGTCGGCCATCAGAAGGCAGACGCGGGCGACGGGGAAGCGCTCGGCTTGCGGGCGCAGCGTTTCGCGCGCCTCCTCGAAGCGGCCCGCCGACATCGACACGGCCGCACTCAGTATTTGGCTCTCGGGATGCTCGGGGTTGATTCCCGCGAGCGCGGCCAGTCGCTTGGCGCGGGCCGCCGGCGCTTCCTCCGGTTTCAGATTGGCGTAGGCGCGTGCGAGGTCAGGGTGCGGTTCCTGCGCCCACGCGGTTTCGATCAGGCTGCCCGCTTTCCATTGACGGCCTTGGGCCGCGAAGTGCTTGGCGGCGATCAAGGCGGCCGGCGCGAAACTCGGCGCGAGCGTGAGCGCATCTTCGGCGTGGCGGAGGGCTGCCTCCGCATCGCCGTTGCGTTCGGCATCATGTGCGTTTGCGGCGGCCAGCACGGCGCGGCGACGCTTTGCAATACCCGGGTCGATGAGCTTTGCGCGCAATTGCGCGTCGAGCGCGGCTGCGGCTTCGGTCCAAGAATTGCGCGCGATGTTCAGATCGAAGAGCGCGTTCATGGCCCAGCGCGTCTTGGGGCGGAGCGCGCGGGCGCGTTCGGCGATCGAAATCGCCTGCACCGAGTCGCCGCGCCGGGCTGCTGCGATGAAGAGACCGCGCAGGCCTAAGAACTCCGTGTCCTTGGACTGGAGCATCTGGGTGTAGTAGCGCTGCGCCTCTTCGTCGTCGCCGTTCAGTTGCGCGGTTTGGGCGGCAAGCAGCAGCGCGAGCGGCGGTTCGCCCACGAGCGAGATCGCTTTGCGCGATTGGCGGCGGGCTTCTTCGTCGTCGCCGGCGGCTGCGGCGACGAGGCCGCGCGTCAGCGCCGCGAATCCTTTGCGGCGGCGGCCCATGGCGCGCCAGCGGAAGAACTCGGCCGGCGCATCGACGAAGGCCATGATGACGCGATACGCGACGATCGTGAGGAACGTCAGCACGATCACCAATGCCGCCGCGACCGGCAAGAACAGACGAAACTCCTGGTTGCCGATCTGGACGACGACGCGGCCGTCGAGGTCGGCCAGTACGACGGCCGCGACCGCAATCAGCGCCACGAGCGTGAAGAGTATGAGGGCGCGCAGCATCGTGCTTCAAGCCATCCCGTTCACGGTGCGGGTCCTTGCGGCACGGGGTCGGCCGTGGCCGCCGAGGTGGGGCTCGCCAGCGCTTCGATCGCGCGCGTGTTCAGGTCGGCAAGCGTCGCTTCGAGATCGAGGCGCGCCTTGGCGTCGCCGAGCCAGACTTTCAACGGCTCGCGCGCGTCGCCGTCGACCGCGTTCAACTCCTTCACCGCCGCCGCGAGGTCGCCGGCCGCCAAACGCACTTCGGCGCGCGCGAGGCGGCCTTCGTTC
Source organism: uncultured Flavobacteriaceae bacterium (assembly GCA_964561925.1). GTDB lineage: Bacteria > Pseudomonadota > Alphaproteobacteria > Micropepsales > Micropepsaceae > SZUA-430. Next base: position 8,223 of record CAZLRW010000120.1, on the reverse strand, counting down.
GTGTTCAGATCCGTCTCGCCGACCGTGCGGGCGCTGACCAGCGACATGAGGTTCGCCCAGATGCGCGACCACCAGCCTTCGCTCTTGGCGATGCGTTCGGCGTCCAACGCCGCATCGGCGAGATTGCCGAAGCTTGCGATCAAGGTGCTTGCCGTCGGCACGCCGCGCGCGGCGAGCGGGGCAATCGCGACGACGCGTGCGTCGCCTGGAACCAACGCGGCGGCGACATCGTATTCCTGCTTGAACGGGGCGGAGCCTTGGGCCGCGCGCGAGAGGTTGGCGATTGCGGTTGCCAGCGACGCGCGCCGGGCCATCTCGAGCAGGTCGGAGCTTTCGATCTTCGTCAGCCGCTCGGCGATACCGTCGATCTTGCCGCCGACCTCGGTCAGGTTTGCGGTCAGCGTGCCGATCGCGTCCTTCGCGGCTTTTACGTCGTCGGGCGTCGTCGCGGTCTTCGCTTCGAGCGCGGTCAGGCGGGTGCCCAAGTCCGCGATCAACTTCGACGCTGGGTCGGCCGGCGGCGCGGCGACTGCGCTGCCCGGAGTGGGGCCGGCACCGGGGGTGAGCGACTTGAACGCGGTTGCGGCCAGTTCGCTGCCCATGGCGCCCGCCGCCATTGCCGCTTCGGTCTGGGTCAGGCGGCTTTCGAGTTTCGCGACCCTGTCCTTCAGTTTCGTCAGTTCGCGCGGGTCGGCCGCCAGGCGGGTTTCCAACGTACCGAGGCGGGCTTCGATATCGGCGGCTTCTTCGGTTTCGGGCCAAAAGCGGGTGATGAGCGCGCCGAAGAATGCGGCGACCAACAGCAGGAACAGAATCCCGACGGCGTCGCGCCAATCCTCGATCAGGCCGTGGCGGACGCGGCGCGGCTCGCTGGCGGGCGAGGCGGGGGCGATTTCGTTCATTTCGGCCGGTTCTCAAGGTCGTTCGGGCGGGAAGCTAGTCGGCGGGGCTCCAGGCCACAAGACGGGTTGGCGTCACGGCCTGGACGGCACCAGATCGAGCATCGCTTCGCCCGTCGGGTGCGGTGGAACAAGCACTTGGCGAAAGGTCAAGGACCCAAGGGCGGCCGCGACTGCGGGGCTCAAGGCCAGGGCCGTCAGTCTTGCGGTTTCGGCTTCGATTCCGGCGGCTTGGGAGAGGTTTGCGAACAACGCGGCCGTGCGCGGGGAGAAGAACATCGCCGCATCGATCAAGCCCGCTTCGAGTTCGGCGATGAGCGCGCCCGACAGTCCGCTTGCAGCGCGGGCGTCGTAGAGGCGTTCGATTCGGACGGCAAAGCCGTCAGGCGCGAGGCTTGCCTTCAGGTCGCCCGCGGTCACGGTGCCGGTCACGTGAAGGAGCACGCCTTTCGCCGGATCGGCCAATGCCCGAACGTGGGCGGCGAGCGCGTCGACGCCGTCACCCGTGCTTTCGCTGACGGCCGTGAAGCCCTGCGCGCGGGCCTCCGCGCCGGTCGCCGGGCCGACCGCAAACACCGGCAGGGCGCGTTCGGCGGTGCGGCGTGCGGCGGCGCGGGCGCCGTTTGCGCTTGTGAGGAGGAGCGCTTGCACGCCCGAGAGGTCGAGCGGCGGTCCTGGCGCGAAGGCGATCTCGATCAGCGGTTCGACGAACGTGGTGTGACCGCGCGCGGCAAGGCGGGCGGCGAGCGCGTGCGCATCGGCTTCGGGGCGCGTGATGAGGATGCGCACCGGCGCTCAGACTTCGAAGAAGTGCCGGCCCGCGCGGGCGGCCAGGTCGCGTCCGGCGTCTTCGCCGATCGCTGCGGCTTCGTCGGCGGTCGCCGGCGACGCGTCGCGCGCGACATCGAGGCGCGTGCGGCCGTCGGGCGAGAGGACGCAGCCCCTAAAAGCGAGCGCGGTCGCCGAGGTCCACTCTGCGAGGCCTGCGATCGGCGTGCGGCAGGAGCCGTCGAGTTCGGCTTGGAACGCACGTTCGAACGAGACGGCGATGTTCGTTGCGCGATGGTCGGCCAAGGCAAGGAGGTCGCGCACGGTGCCGTTCGACGCGAGGATTTCGACGCCGATCGTGCCTTGCGCGACCGCGGGCAGCATTTCCGTGCTGGAGAAAACGTGAGTCGCACGCTGCGCGAGACCGAGCCGTTTCAAGCCGGCGAGGGCGAGGATCGTGGCGTCGGCTTCGCCGTTGGCGATCTTCTTCAGGCGCGTGTCGACGTTGCCGCGAAAGCCGACGATGTCGAGGTCTGGCCG
>CAZLRW010000120.1:0-5916 GCA_964561925.1 uncultured Flavobacteriaceae bacterium | reverse complement strand
GTCTGCGCGAGCGCCAAGGCGGAGCCGCGGGTGCCGATGCGCAGACGGGTTTGCACGCTCTCAAGGCCTGGTGTTAGGGGAGCACGGGAAACGCGCGCAAGCTAACGAGGTTCGCCGCTGCGCGCCACTGGCCGGACTTCAGGAAAACGACGGGTGTCCCAAGAGCTTACGGTCCTCGGTATCGAGACGAGCTGCGACGAAACGGCGGCGGCCGTCGTGTGCGGGCGCGTGCCGGGGCCGGGCGCAATTCTCTCCAACATCGTGGCGAGCCAGATTGCCGCACACAGACCCTATGGCGGGGTCGTGCCGGAAATCGCGGCGCGGGCGCATGTGGAATTGATCGACGATGTCGTGCGGCTGGCGCTCGACGAGGCGGGCGTGACGTTGGCGCAGGTCGACGGAATCGCGGCGACGGCGGGGCCTGGGCTGATCGGCGGCGTTGCCGTCGGGCTGACGGCGGCGAAGGGGCTCGCGCTCGGCGCGGGCAAACCGCTCGTCGGGCTCAATCATCTTGAGGCGCACGCGCTGACGGCGCGGCTGACGCATGGGGTCGCGTTTCCGTTTTTGCTGCTGCTCGTCTCCGGCGGGCATTGCCAAATTCTGATCTGCGAGGGCGTCGGCGAATTCACGCGGCTCGGCACCACGATCGACGACGCGGCGGGCGAGGCGTTCGACAAGACGGCAAAGCTGCTGGGGCTCGGGTTTCCGGGTGGGCCGGCGATCGAGCGGACGGCAAAGGGCGGCAACGCAAAGCGTTTCCGGTTGCCGCGGCCGCTGATCGATGCGCCAGGATTCGATTTTTCGTTCTCCGGCCTCAAGACCGCGGTCCGGCGATTGAGCGAGGTGGAAGAGCTCGATTCGCAGACCATCGCCGATATCGCGGCGAGCTTTCAGGCCGCGGTGGTCGACGTGCTGGCCGGGCGGACGGGGCGGGCGATGCGCGCGGTGCGCGAGCGTGGCTTGAATATGCGTCATCTGGTTGTCGCCGGGGGTGTCGCAGCGAACAAGACGCTCAGCGATTCATTGTGCGCTGCAGCGAAGGCTGAGGAGTTTGAGTTGGTGGCTCCTCCAGCAGCGCTGTGCACCGACAATGGTGCGATGGTGGCTTGGGCAGGGTTGGAGCGGCTTGCGCTTGGGCGCAGCGACGATCTCGGGGTGGCGGCGCGCGCGCGCTGGCCGTTGGACCGGCGGCGCGACGGGGTTCAGGGGGCTAAGTCTTAAGTCGCCAAGACATTGAGTAGAAAAGGAAACGAGCGGCTCGGGTTTGCCCGGCCGCTCGTTTCTCATTCGACTGGCTCACGGGAGGATTAGAGCCAGTTCGTGGTGTTCAGGAGGAAGGCCAGGCCGTAGGCGCCGAGCACAAAGCCCGCAACGGTCGTGGAAATCCGGGTCACCAGGTCGGTACGGTTCGTCATTTTGGTTTCTCCTCTTCAATCTCGTTCGGGGCTCGCCCCCGAGTGATTGGGTATATAGACCAGGCCTGATCGGAAATCAATGAATGAAATCGTTTTCGTTCACTCATCACGCAAAGTGCGACGTCCTGCCGCACTTGGCGGTCGGTTTTTGGCTCAAATGCTGACGAGGGTGTCCTGGCGGGCGGCTTCCGCCGCGGGCTTGCGCGGCTGTTCCTTGCCGGCGCCGCCATCGTCCAGCCCGTTCAGGACCAGGTTCAGCACGCCTTCAAGTTCGCGCTCCAGCTTCTCGTAAGGAAGCTTCGAGTGAAGTTGGGGGTAGCGAAACTTCATGGTGGCGGATTGGATCATCTCGGCCGTGAAGACCACGTCTTCGACCGAGAACTCGCCGGAGCCGTTGCCGGCGGCTAAGATTTCAGACAGCAACGCACGGTGAAGGGCCAGGATCCGGTTGGCAAATTGCGGGCGCTCCATCGAAATGACCCGCGCCATTTCGTAGACTTGCTTGTCGTATTCGAGTTGTTCGTAGGTCAGCCGCATGTCGGCGGCCATAAAGTCGCGCAACCGCTGCTTTGCGCTGCGGCCGGGGGCTTTGAGGACCTCCCTCAGCTTGGAAATTGCCTCCTCGCCGGCTTCGCCCGCGATCGCCTCGGCAATGTCCAACTTTCCTGGGAAGTAGCGGTAGAGGTTGCCGGGGGACATGTTGCAGTCCGCGGCTATCTCGGCCATCGTGGTCTTGGCGTACCCGTAATGGACGAACCGTTTCTTCGCAGCGAGAAGGATGTTTCCTCGGACTGTGTCTTTGCACAACATTTGTGCGAGGAAGATATACGGTTGGCGTAAATATTCAACGAAACATTCACGCGCTGGCCTTCACGAGGCCGCGAATCGGGCGAGAGCGTGGGGAAAAGGCACATAACCGTCATCGGCGGAGGGGCCTGGGGGACGGCACTTGCCCAGGCCGTGGCTTCGGCCGGGTGGCCGGTCGTTTTGTGGGCCCGCGAGCCGGAGGTCGTCGCCGACATTAACAACGTTCGAGAGAATCGGCGGTTTTTGGCCGGGATCGGTCTTTCCCCAGCGATTCGGGCCACAACCTCGATCGAGGATGGGGTCGGAGCAGAGACCGTTTTGGCGGTTTGCCCCGCGCAGCATCTGCGGAGCGTCGTTGCCAGCCTGCGGAGCGACTTCGCGAGGGTACCGGTTCTCATTTGCGCGAAGGGAATCGAGCGGGCGAGCGGCCTCTTGATGCCGGAGGTCGCGCACGAGGCGTCCCCGCAGCTCACGTTCGGCATGCTCTCGGGGCCCAGCTTCGCGGCGGAGGTTGCGCGCGGGTTGCCGTGCGCGGTGACGGTGGCGTTCGAGGACAGTGCGCTGGCGCAGCACATCACGACGTTGCTGGGCTCGCCGGTGTTTCGTCCCTATGCGTCGAGCGACGTCACCGGCGTCGCGATCGGCGGGGCGGTGAAGAACGTGCTCGCGATCGCGTGCGGCATCGTCGAGGGCCGCGGGTTCGGGGAGAGTGCGCGGGCGGCGCTGACCACGCGCGGGTTTGCGGAGATGACGCGCTTCGGGCTCGCGCTCGGCGCCAAGCTCGAGACGATGGGGGGCTTGAGCGGTCTCGGCGATTTGATGCTGACGGCTTCGAGTCGGCAGTCGCGGAATTTTTCGCTGGGTGTGAAGCTCGCGCAAGGGGGGCGCGCGGACGACGGCGGGCCGCTCGCCGAAGGGGCGGCGACGGCGGAGGCTTTGGTGATGCGGGCGCGTGCGGCTAAAGTCGAGATGCCGATCGCGGAGGCAGTCGCCGACATCGTGGCCGGGCGCACCGCCGTCGACGTTGCGATCGGCGCGTTGCTGTCGCGGCCTTTGAAGAGCGAGCACTGAAGATGCTATTTGCGCTGATCTGTTTCGACAACAAGGACGCGAGCGCCTTGCGCGCCGAGGTGCGGCCGAAGCATCTCGCATACATCGAGAAGCATAAGGCGCAGGTGAAGGTCGCGGGGCCGTTCTTGTCGGATGACGGCGACAAGATGGTCGGCAGCCTGATCATCATCGACGCCGACGATATCGAAGCGGCGCGGGCGTTCGCACAGTACGATCCCTACAACGAGGCCGGCGTGTTCGCCGAGGTCGATGTCCGGCCGTGGCGCTGGATCGTCGGCGCGCCGAAAGGGTGATGCCATGGCTTATTGGCTTTTGAAAACCGAGCCCGAGACGTTCGGGTGGGAGCATCAAGTCGAACGCGGCGCGAAGGGCGAGCCGTGGAGCGGCGTCAGGAACTTCACCGCGCGCGACAATCTTCGCGCGATGAAGAAGGGCGATCTCGCGTTCTTCTATCACACGGGCAAAGAGAAGGCCGTCGTCGGCGTCGTGAAGGTGATCAAGGAGGCTTACAAGGACCACACGGCCGAAGAAGACTTTTGGTCGATGGTCGACGTGGTTGCGGTCGAGCCGTTTCCGAAGCCTGTGACGCTCGCCGAAGTGAAGGCCGAGCCGAAGCTCGCCGGGATGTCGCTCGTAAAGTACTCGCGCCTCTCGGTGCAGCCGGTCACGGATGCGGAGTGGAAGCTCGTGTGCAAGATGGGCGGATACAAGGGCTGATGGCAGAGGAATCGATCATCCGTCGACATTGGTGGGCGGCTGGATTGATTGGTTTCGCCGCGCCGGGATTGGGGCAGTTGTATACCGGGCGCGGGCGGCTGGCCTGTTACGTTATCGGTGCGTTCATCGTCTTGTTTGCTCTGTTTCAGACGGGCATTCCGTCGACTTTCGCTGGTTTCGCGTTCGTATTTGGAACCGCCACGCTCGTGTCATGGGGCAGCGCGCTTGAAGCAAGCGCGTACGCATGGCGTCACTCTTCAGTGCAACGCCGGGGCTATCATCGCTGGTACGTTTACGTCGCGTATGCGCTGGCGTTCGCACTTGGTGGCGCGGGCATCAACGCTGGTGTCCTGACCGGTATCGGCCAGCCTTCAATGTTTGGCGCGTATAAGCCCTATCGTACAAACGGCGGTCCGCTCGAGCCCAATCTGCTTGAGGATGAGATTTTCTGGGTTGAGAATGCCCGCGGGGCGGCAAAAGGCGACCTGATTGCGTGGCTTGGATCGATTGTGGTCGTTCGTTGGGCCGACGAAGACGGGGCGTTCGTCTTTCGCCTCGTCGCCGTCGGCGAACAAACCGTAGCCGTACGCGAATGGCAGGTTCTGGTTGACGGGAAAGAGCTTCCGCGGCGCAAGCTGTGTTCGATGCGTGACGCAAGCAGCGGGCAGCTTGTGTACCGATCGGTCGAGACGATCGCGGGGCGCAGTCATGTCGTGCAAGACTACGCGAGCGAATTCGCGCGTGACGCCGATGAGGTCGCCGTTCCGGACGGCCAATTTTTTGTGATGGGCGACAACAGGGACAATTCCAACGACAGCCGGTTTCGAGGTCCCGTCCCCAACGAAAACTATGACGGCCGGGCGCTCTTCATCATTTGGTCGAACGACTGGCGCCGGATTGGCAAGTCGCTTGTACCGGGTGATGCCATTGAAAGGGCGGAGTATTGCCCCGCGACCGAACAATGAAGCATGCGGGCGAAGCGGCGTTGGACGAGCTCGAACCTGTGCTTGGCGCGTTGCGGAAGCTGCCGCGGTTGAAGGAGAAGAAGCGCGGTACATTTTATGTCGGGGCGAAGGCGTTTCTGCACTTTCACGAGGACCCGGCGGGGCCGTTTGCGGACCTGAAGACATCGCTTGACGGCGACTATGAGCGGTTCCGCGTGCGGACGGCGACGGAACGGAAGCGGCTGGTGGCGCTCGCGCGGCGAGCACTCGCGTGAGCGGCGTCGTTCTGTGCCGCGACGAAGACATCGGCGAAGGCCAAGCGCGCGGATTTCTCATTGGCGAGGGGGCGTCGCGGCGCGATGTGATCTTGGTGCGGTGCGACGGCGCCGTGCGCGCCTACGTGAACTCTTGCTCACACCAAGGGACGCCGCTGGAAACGTTTCCCGACAAGTTTCTTGATGACACCGGGCGCTTGCTGATTTGCTCCACGCATGGCGCGCGGTTTCGCGTCGAAGACGGGGTTTGCGTCCGTGGGCCGTGTCAGGGCAAGGCGCTTGCGCGCCTCGCGTGCGAGGTCAGAGACGGGATGATCGTTCTGATCGAATGACGATGCTCAATCCGCTTTCAGAAACCGCTCGTAGTCGGCGATCAATGCTTTTGTCGCCGCCTCGACGAGGCGTTTGCCTTTCTCGGGCGTGGCTTGGCTGGGGTCGGAGCCGATGCGGCCGTCGGGGAATTGGCGGCGGTAGTCGTCGGCGTCGCGGATCGAGCCCATGGGTGCGATCTTCGGGTGCATCTCGACGCGCTTTTGCGCTTCCGGATAAGCGAAGTAGGTGACGGAAACTTCGGAGGCGGTCGCGTGGCTGCCTTCGCCGACCGGGAAGAGTTCGCGGCAGAGTTCGCCGATGCCCGGAAGCTCCCACCAATTGCGCAGGAAGAGGCGGATCGGTTTGCGGTTCGAG
>CAZLRW010000119.1:0-11273 GCA_964561925.1 uncultured Flavobacteriaceae bacterium | reverse complement strand
TGCCCCACCAGGCCGGCATGCACCCGCACCACCGACCGCATCGTCCGACGGTCGCCCAGCTGCACACGAACGGCCGCCTGTTCCCGCCGAATTACCTGCACCAATCGTGGCAGGACTATCTCTACTGGGACAGCGAACTGGAGCCGTAGTTGGGCCTTGGAGTTCGGGGACTGGGTCGACTCCCGTTCTCCCAATTTCCCATCACCGCGCCTTCGCCTCGCGCCACATGCCCCAGAGCGGCGGCCCGTCGGGCACGGGGCGGAACTCGTTGATCACCTGATAGCCGTGCCGCCGGTAGAGCGGCACGTTCTTCTCGTTCGACGATTCGAGATAGGTCGGCAGACCCTTCGCATCGATCGCCGCAAGATTGGCTTCGAGCAGCGCCGAACCCAGGCCCTGTCCCTGAAATTTCGGATCGACGCCGATCGTCATCAAATAGAAGTGCGGCTTGGTTTTCGGATGATGCTTCTCGGCGGCCTTGCGGAACGCGTCCACGCGGGACAGCCCCGTGACGCCGGTGAACGACACGATGGTCGGGAACAGGCGCACCTCTTCCCACCAGGGAAGTTTCATGTCCGCGCGCTCCGGCGAAATCCAAAGCGCGGCCGTGCTGTGGTCGTCCGCCGTCCAAACTTCGCCCCCCGGCAGCCCGAGTTGGCCGACGAGAAAACCGAACATCGCCCGCCGCCCGGCGTCGCGCTTGGCGTCGCGGCGCCCGATCCAAGACATCACGGGATCCGTCGCGAAGGCGGCGGTGAGGCAGTCGACCACGCGCTCGCGGTCGGCCTCGACCGCTCGGCGCGGGTTGTTCGCGCGCTTGCGCCGCTCGAACGCGTCGTCGCTGAGCGCGGTCACGTCAAAACCGCTCCGACAACTTGATCGCAAGCCGGCATCCCGCCTTGATCGTTTCCGACAGCGCGCGATAGCCGGGCGTTTCCTCGGCCCCGTGCGCCAGCGCCGTGTCGCGATGTTGGATCTCGTCCGCGCGGAACTTCTCGATCGTGGCCTTAAGCCCGGCGCTCGCTTCGCCGTCTTTCTCGAGCGCGGCCGCTTGGCGCGCGTAGTGCTCGTCGATCACTTCCTCGACCGCGGCGGTGCAAGCCATCGCGGCCTTCGCGCCCATGAGCGCGGTCGCCGCGCCCAGCGCATAGCCCGCGACGCTCCAGAGCGGCGCAAGCACGGTGGGCCTGACGCCGTTCTCCGCGATCAGCCGGTCGAACGTCTCGAGGTGCTCCTGCTCTTGGGCGTGCATGTGCCGGATGGTCTCGCCGGCCGCGGTATGGCCCAGCACGGCAAGCTGACCCTTGTAGATTTGCACCGCGCCATGTTCGCCCGCGTGATCCACGCGCAGCATCCGCGCCAAGTCTTTGTCGGCGGCATCGAAGCCGGGAAGCCGCGCGGCGGGCATTATCTTCACCTCCATCCGCGGCCTCCCGTCCAAACGGCGCGCGCCCCAAACGCCGCCAACGCCGCCGCGGCAAGCGAGAAGAGAAAATTGAACCCCGCAAGCGAAATGCCGAACAAGGCCCACGGCACCACGTCGCACCGGATCACCTGCGAAGGCGAAAGCGGACCGCCGAGATCGCCCTCCAGCGGCGCCGCCGTACCCGTGCACGACGCCGGACCGGGCCACCATTGATACTCGATCCCCGCGTGATAGAGCCCGAGATAGGCGCCCCAAACCGCAACCGCGGCGGCTCCGGCGTAGAGCGCAAGCAATGCCGCGCGCGGTGCGCCCGCGATGTGCCCTCCCGCGATCGCACCGCCCAGCACGATCAGAATCGCCCACGGCACGCGCTGCTCGAGACAGAGCGGGCAGGGCGCCAGTCCGCCCCAATATTGGAAAGCGTATGCCCCGCCCAGCGTGAAGAGTCCGAGCGCCGCGATCGCAACGCCCGGAAACAAACGATGCTCCGTGCCGGCGTGAACGTGCTGAAGGAGCGAGGCGGGGGTCATGCAAGGAATCTAGCGCGCGTTCGCGTCCGGCGCACCCTTGGCCGATGCGGCAAACAGCGCAAATTTCGGCGAGCGGCCGAGAATTCGGCGAGCGGATCGTCGGTTGACGAACCCCTCGCGCTCCCTAATATGCGCCCCCTCGCGGGGTTGCAGGACGGGACTACCGGACCGTCGCCTCAAACCTCAAGCCCGCGCGTGCCCCTGTGGCGGAACTGGTAGACGCGGCAGACTCAAAATCTGTTGTTGGTGACAACGTGCTGGTTCGATTCCGGCCAGGGGCACCAGCCTTACCTTGCGCCGCTCAGAGCGGACGCCGAATGCGCCCGCGTTCGTTGTAGCAGCGGGCACGCGAACCGCCGGCGCCCCATTTCAGAACCAGGATGCCCGCGCAGCGATGCCCGCGGAAACGCGAGCTGTTCTCGATCACCTCTTCGCCGTCGCCGCGCACCGAAATGAAACGCGGCTTGCGCTTCTTCGGTTTGTCTTGAGTCTCCGGCGCAGGCGGGCTCTCGACGATGACGATACGCTCGACGTGTTTGACGACCGTTGCCGGCGCACCACCGCCGTCGCGGCGGAAGCGCCGGTCGTAGCGGCTGTCCGAATTATGCGAGTAGCCGCTCATCAGCGAACCGCGCCAGCGCGCGTCCGACCACACCATCGGATCGGACGATGCCCGCCGCACATAGCCGCGCGCGCCTTCGCCCAGATAGTCGTGGGCGTGATAGCGCGGCGCGCGGCTCTTGCAGGTCGCGACACCGTAGCTTTGGCTCGTCGTCATCGGGCTGCGCGCATCCGCACAGCGCGTGCGCGCCGATGCGTCGCCGATGGACGAGACGGCCGCGCAAACCACGGCGCATGCGACTGCGAACAACTTGATCACGGTGACCCAGACTCCGAACACGGGGCTCCCCCGAGCCCTTAACGGAACGCTAACACATTCGCGCCCGATCGAAATATGTCCCCGTATTTACCTTAAACGACGGCACGCCTGTCCGAATCTGAGACAGCCGCAACCTGCGGCGCGCGGAGCGCCGCGTGTATGGTTGCCGCGCATTTAGGCTTTCCGATTTGTAAATTGCGACGTCCGTCACGCGCCGCCTGTGCCGCAATGGCACGAAATTCCTGGCCCGGCAGATGCAGTCCCGTACCCCGCGCTCAAAGTAACGGGAGATTAACCTATGCGTTCACTGAAACTGGGTCTTGCCACCGCGATGCTTCTCGGTGCCACGGCTCTCTCGACGCCGGCGTTCGCCACCGGTGGTGGCCACAACGGCGGCGGCAACGACCATTCGTACAATTGCAACGGCCGTGACAGCTGTTCGACGACCACACATAACGACAACGACACGTACAACAAAGGCGGCACGGGGATCGGCGTCGGCGTGGGTGTTGGCGTCGGCTACGGCGGCGAAGGCGGTAAGGGCGGCCAAGGTGGCCACGGCGGTCAAGGCGGCAAGGGCGGCGACGCCGATGCTACCGCGGTGAACTTCAACGCCAACGTGGCGAAGGGCGGCGACGCCAACGCCGACGCGAAGGCCGTGAACTTCAACGCCAACGTCGCCAAGGGCGGCGATGCCGACGCGCACGCCTACAACAAGAACGATATCGATATCGACAACAAGAACATCAACGCGAACCTCAACGCGAACAAGAACATCAACAAGAACGACATCGACATCGACAACAAGAACATCAACGCGAACGTCAACGCGAACAAGAACGTCAACAAGAACGAGAACAACAACACCAACAAGCAGGCCCAGGGTCAGATCCAAGGTCAGGCCCAGAGCCAGTCGAGCTACAACGACAACTCGAACTCGAACAACGCGAACCTCGAAGTGAACACCTACAACGAGCGTCCGCCCGTCAACACGGCCTACGCCGCCGGTCTCTCCGTCGGTGAAGACACGTGTATGGGTTCGAGCTCGCTCGGTGCGCAGGCCGTGTCGTTCGGTCTGTCGATCGGCACGACCTGGCAGGACGACAACTGCCGCCGCCTCAAAAACTCGCGCCAGCTGGTGGCTCTCGGTTACCACCGCGCGGCGACGTCGCTGATGTGCGTCGATGACGACGTCCGCGAAGCGATGATCCAGGCGGGCACGCCCTGCCCGAGCGCTCAGGCTGCGGCCTATGTCGCTCCGGCGGTGATCCCCGTGGCGGCTCCGGCACCGCAGTACGTGCCGATGGCGCCGATCGCGGACGATCGTCCGAAGAAGCGCAAGCGCGTTCGCAAGCCGCTGCCGCCGAAGTAAGACAAGGCAGCGACTCTCGTTACTTGGGGGAGATGGGGCCGCTCGGAAACGGGCGGCCCCGTTCCCTTTTCTAGCGCTTCAGCGCCTGGCGCACGAGCCCGCTCATCGCATCGAACATCGCCTTGTCGTTCGGCACCGACCCCGGCGTGTCGGCATAGGCGTCCTCCGCGCTCTTGAAGACGGCCAGGTCGTGGTCGGCGCCTTTGACGAACACATAGCGCGCCGTGCCGGGCCGCAGGCGATTGACCATCGTCGCGATCAGCTGATGCCCATGCGCGGTTTCGAACTGATCGAACTCGCCGAACACGATCAGCACGCGCGCTTTCAGTGCCGCCCATGCCGCCAGAAAATTCCGCCTGGCCGCTTGCTGATGCCACGCATAGGGCCGCCCGTAGTGCTCGCCGCGACCAAGCCCGCGCACGTCCGCACGAATTGCGGCCATCTCGGCGCTGTCGCGTGCGATGTCGTCCGGCGAACGCCCCTTTATCAAATACGCGTGCAGGAAGTCGATTCGCTTCACCATCTGATCGTGGATGTCGGCGGGCTTCACGTCTTGCGGCCGGCGCTCCAGATAGAAGCGCTCGAAGTGGAGCATGCGCTCGAAATAGGTGACGGCCCCGCCGCCCTGCACGGCGATACCCAACACCCCGCGTCCCCGCTCCTGCAGCGCCTGCGCGATCAGCGGCGCGGTCGTGCTGCCCAAACTCGATCCCAGCACGAAGACGCGGCTCGCATCGACATGCGGGTTCGTCGCCAGCACGTGATCGAACGCGGCGATGTAGTGCGCAACTTCGCTGTCGTAGTCGAGTTTGTGGCAGGCCGGTCCCTCGCTGTCGCCGTCCGACGACCGCTCGACGCGCACGAAGGCAAGCCCGTGCGCCCGCACGAAGGCGGCGACGGCGCGCCGCCAGGGGCTCTGCGGGTTGTGCTCGATCGATCCGCACGACACCCACTGCGCCAGCAGCAAGACGGGCACCCGCCCGCGCGCACCCTCCGGCACGGCGGTGATCGTTCTGAGCCTCACCCCGCCGCCCACGGAGGCGACGTCGTAATGACTGACCATCCCCGGCATGTCTTCGAGCGGTCGCGGCGCAACGGCAAACTTGAGATCGGCACGCCCGCCCTGCCGCTGAACCCGCAGTTTGAGTTCGCTGCCGCCAAGCGTCCGCCGCAACCGGTCGCGCCCATCCAAAGGGTCCGTCACGGATGCCTCGCCGATGCCGACGATCCGGTCGCCGACACGCAAACCCGCGCCCGCGGCGGCAGAACCTTCGTCGACGCGCGCGACCGCAATGCCGCCGTCGGCGACCTCCGTCGCAAACCCCAACGCGGCCCGCCGCGGCAGGTCCCCGTTCATCACAGCCTTGGCGAAGACAGGTGCGCCGCCAAGCCAGATGAGGCCGGCGGCAAAGATCACAATCGCGTGACGCATCGAGCAACTCCTTCAGACATTTCGCGCGCGGATGCTGCGGCTCAAGCCCGCGCAATGTCCCGAGGAACGCCCGATGAAATGCCGATGATTGCTTTGGGCCGCGCCGGATGCGCAGAATCGCTCAGGGCTTGTTGGGAGAAACCTTGGTGGATCTGACCGCCGTCCAGCCGTTTCGTCTCGCCGCATTCGACATCGCGCCCGCACGCGGCGAAGTCGCGAACGGCGAAGCCGTGACGCGCCTGGAGCCGAAGGTGATGGCGGTGCTTGTCGTTCTGGCGCGCGAAGCCGGCCAAACCGTATCCCGCGAGCGCTTGTTCGAAGAAGTCTGGGACGGACGTGCCGTCACCGACGATGCGCTGACGCGCTGCATCTCGATCCTGCGCCGCACGTTCCGCGACGGCGGCGTGGAAATCAGAGCCCTGCCGAAGCTCGGCTACACGCTGGTCGCGAGCGGCACCGTAAAGGCTCCATCGCACGTGGAGGGCGCCTCTAAGCCTGCGATGTCGCCCGCGATCGTTCTCGCCGCGGCCGCGGTCGCTCTCACGATCGGCGCGACGGCCGTGCTGTCCTTCCGGTCGCAGCCGACGTCCGAGCAACGGGAAGCCCGCATCACCCCGCTGACCTCAATGCCCGGGCGAGAGTTCCACCCGGCGCTGTCGCCCGCCGGCGGCCAACTCGCCTTTGCCCACCGCGACGCGAACGGCCGATGGGACCTGTTCGTCCAAAGCCTGGCGGGCGGCGAGCCGCAGCGCCTGACCGACGACGCGGCCCGCGAGCAGCATCCCGTCTGGTCGTCGACCGGCAGTGAACTTGCCTACGTGCGCCGCGAGGCAGAGACGTGCGAGATCGTGCGCATGGCAATTCCCGGCGGCACGCCGCAGCACGTCGCCCCCTGCGGCGCAAAGCTGGTCCACTCACTCGACTGGTCGCCCGACGGCAAACTCCTTGTTCTCACGCGCACGAACGAACGCCTCGCCCCCGCGGCGCTGGCGTTCGTGCCGATCGAGGGCAGAGCACCGGCGTCCTCGCTCGATCCGTCCAAGGGCGCGGAGGACGCACGCTTCTCGCCCGACGGCCTGACGGTCGCCTTGACGCTGTCGACCGCGATCGGCGCCGAAGACGTCTATACGCTCGACGTCGCCTCGGGCGCGCTCACGCGCGTGACGCACGACAATGCAAAGGTCCACGGCCTCGATTGGTCGTCGGACGGCCGCAGTGTCGTCTACGGCTCGAACCGCACCGGCAGTTTCGGCTTGCACCGCGTGTCCCTCGCAAGCGGCACGCCCGTCGCATTGCTGCCCTCGCTCCAGGACATCGAGAACCCCTCGGTCGCCGGCAATCGGATCGCATACGAGCTATGGACCGAAACCGGCGCGTTGAAATCGCTGCCCGAAGGCGCGGCCTTGCCGCGGGACTCGACCCGCCTCGAATGGCACCCGGACATCGCGCCCGACGGCGCGCTGACGTTCGTCTCCGACCGCAGCGGTACACCCGAAGTCTGGCTGTCGGAGCAGGGCGGGGCGCGCAAGCTGACCGGCTTCGCAGACGCTTACGTGCACACGCCAAAATTCTCGCCGGACGGCCGGCGCATCGCCTTCGCCGCACCGCGCGACGGCCATTTCAATTTGTTCGCGGTCGACCGGAACGGAAGGCAGTCCCGTCTGACGGAGAGTGCGGCGAACGACATGTCGCCCGCGTGGTCGCCCGACGGACGCACGCTTTATTTCGCGTCGGATCGCGACGGCGCCTGGCGTCCGTGGAAGCTCGACATCGAAAGCGGCCGCATGGAGCGCCTTTCGCCGACGCTCGCACGCGCCGTCTACGTGCTCGGCGCGAATGAACTGCTGACGGTCGACCCCGTCGAAGGCGGCTTGTTCCGGCTCGATCTCGCGCGGCCAGACACGCGGCGTGCGCTCGCGCCTGGAACCGCGCCGTCGGATTGGGCGAACGTCGCGGTGACGAAGCAAGGCGTGCTCTACGTCCGGCGGGAACCGCCCGACCGCGCCGTGCTGCGCCGCGTCGATCCGGAGACCGGACGCGACATCGCGATTGCTGAACTCGAGGACCTCTATTTCCGGTCCGGCCTGGCCGTCACGGCCGGCGGTGCGGTGATCTACGCAACCGTCGAGGTCGAAGACGTTTCGCTGATGCTGTTCGAAGAGGGCCGCTTGACGGCGGAGGTGAGAACGGACGGGCAGCGTTGACATCCCTCGCGATGGGCCGCCACCCGTCCGCTCAAGCCGGGGCAGCTCACCACCCCGGCCACACCCGCGGGCGGAAATTAAAGCAGGCGCGGCAGCAAGCCGATCGCGATAAACAGCGCGCTGAGCAGCATGACGCTGAGAAAGTCCTTGGACGTAGACATGTGGCGCTCTCCTCGATTGGCCGATTCGTATCGTCGAACCGTTGCGAGGGATCATGCGCCCGCGAAGCTGAACGCGGCCGGCGCGGCGCCGTTCAGAATCCGTTCATCGTGCGGTTCACGTGACGCCTGTCACGCCTTCAGCCGCGCCACTTCCGCTTCCAGAGCCGCAATCCGCTGGTCCCGCGCTTCGAGCGCCGCGGCCACGTCGGCGGCATCGATCTTCTGCGGAATATGGCTCGGGCAGTTCCCGTCCCACGCGGTGATCGTGAACACGATCGCCTGCTCGGCCTGCGCGCGATAGCCCTCGGGGAAAAGCTGCTTGATAAGCGCCGGGTCGTTCTCCACGACCTTCGCCTCACCCCAAATCTTCACCCGCCCGCGATTGGCGTAGTCCATCAGGAAGATGAAGGCCTTCGGGTTCTCGGCCAAATTGCCGGTCGTGATGTACTGCCGGTTGCCGCGATAGTCGGCAAAGGCCAGCGTGTTGTCGTCGAGCACGCGCAAGAACCCCTTCGGCCCGCCGCGGTGCTGGATATAGGGCTGCCCGTCGCCGTTCGTCGTCGCGAGATAGAAACTGTCGCGCTCACCCAGGAACGCCGCTAGATCGGGCGTGACCGTGGTCTTCCACCCGCGTTCCGATTCCATCCGCGCATAGGCCGCGCGCGATCCGCGCTTTTCCTGAAACGCCTTGACCTTCGGCGTGAAGGCGACGTCGCTTGCGTACTTCATGGGACCCTCCAAGCGGGAGGCGCCGCCGGGTACGTGTCCCGGCGGCGCTCACCCGGGCTTTAAGCCGCGTGCTTCTTCGGTGCAAACGCATTCGCGCGGAACGGCGCGTCGAGCGGCGTCTCGGCGATGTGGTTCGCGTAGTTCGAGATCGTCTTGAGCCCGACACCGAGCACGACTTCCAACACGTTCGCGCGCGTGTAGCCGGCGCTGAGCAGCGCCTGAACGTCCGCATCGCTCGCGAAGCCGCGCTGCCGCACGATCTTCGTCGCGAACGCGCGCAGGGCCTCGAGTTTCGCATCCGCGATCGGCCCGCCGTTGCGCACCGCGCCGATGACGCTCTGGTCGAGCTTTTGCGCCTGCGTCACGGTCGTGTGCGCCGCCACGCAATAGTGGCATTCGTTTTCGACGGAGGCGGCGATCAGAACGACCTCGCGCTCGAGCGCGCTCAGGCCCGACTTCTGAAAAGCCCCGGCAAGGCCCAGATAGCCTTCGACGACGGCGGGGCTCTCGGCGAAGAGGCCGATCAGATTGGGCACGAGCCCGAACGCCTTGCGCGCGCCTTCGATGAACGGCTTCGAGGCGTCCGGTGCGGTCTCGGCGGTGTGAACGGTGAACTGCGTCATGGGTTTCAACTCCTGAATATCGCTGAAGGCGTGATTGCCTTGCATGGGAACAGAAGTAACCCCGCCGCCCCTTGCCGATTAGCCGGATAAAAGAGATATTATTCATGCCAAAATAGAATGAACATGGACCGCGTCGAATCCCTGCGCCTGTTCTTGCGCGTCGCCGAGACGGGCTCGTTCTCGCGCGCCGCCCGGGCTGAGAAGCTGGGTCAACCCGCGGTCAGCAAGGCCGTCGCCGCGCTCGAAGGCGAATGGGGCACGCGCCTCTTCACCCGCACGACGCGCCGCGTCGCGTTGACGGAGGCGGGCCGTCGCGCGCTCCCGCACGCCCGCGCCTGGATCGATGCGCACGACGCGCTCGACGCCGACATGCGCGGCGCAGATCGCGACCCGGTGGGCTTGCTGCGGGTGTCGAGTTCGATCGCCTTCACACGCGCCGAACTCGCGCCCCACGCGCCCGCGTTCCTGAAGCAATACCCGAACATCAAGATCGACTTCGCCACGCGCGACGACCGCGTCGATCTGATCGCCGAAGGGATCGACATCGCGTTCCGTTTGGGCGTGCTCTCGGATTCGAACCTGACCGCAAAGAAGCTCGGCGCGTATCGGCGTATCGTCGTCGCGGCCGCCGAAGCACCGCTCAAGAAGCCGCGACAGCCGGAAGATCTGCGCGCGCTCCCCTGCGTGCTGTTCTCGGCCGGCACAAGGCCCGACCGTTGGACGCTCAGCGCCGGGCGGCAGCAACGCGACATCGACGTCTCAGGCCGCGTCACCGTCACGACCGGCCGCCTCGCGCTCGACTTCGTGCGCATGGGCCTCGGCCTCGCGTTATTGCCGACATTCCTCGTCCGCCGTGACATCGAAGAAGGCCGCCTCGTCCGCGTGCTGCGAGATTGGTCGGGCGAGCCCGTCGAGCTCCACGCCGTCTGGGCCACCGGCCGCGACCTCCCCCGCAAAGCCCGCGCCTACCTCGACTTCACCGCCCCACTGTTGAAGGCGGATGGCTGACGCCGTATCCGCCCGATCAAGGCGGAGCGATGAGTGGAACGCCTGGAAAGTAGGTTCGATGGCGGCGCGCATCGCGCGTCAGAAGCGAGGCGCCGGCAACCGCCGCATGCGCGCCGATGAAAAAGTCGGGCAGCACGCTGGGTCGCGTTCCGCCCTTGGAGCGATAGCGCTGGTAGGCCTTCGCTGCTGCGAACAATGCGGGACGGGGGATTTGGGCAAGCTCAAGCCCGACGGCGTCGATGAACGTTTCCACGTCTTCGATTTTGCCATAGCGCACGGAGAGTTCGGCAAAAACGACATCGTTTATGATCAGGCGATCGTTTGCCGCCGCCGCTTCCAACGCCGCCAACGACCAATCCTTCCACGAAGGATCGTCCGTCACGACGTCGAGAAGGACGCTCGTATCGACGAGGATCACGACGAACTATTCGCCGCGCGTCAGAGCCATGATCTCGTCAGTCGTCAGGTCGGGGCCCTTTCCCTTGGCGATGCCAACGAGGTGGGCGAAGCGGCCCTTGCGACGCTTACGCTTCGCCAGGACAACGACGCGACCGTCGGCGATGACCTCGAACTCGACCTCCGCATTCGGCTTTACGCCGAGATGGTCGCGAACCCTCTTCGGTATCGTCACCTGACCTTTGCTGGTGATCTTTGGCATGAGTAATACCCGAAACAGTGTAAGTATTACTTAGCACAAGAATGGCCCACGCTCAACCGCTACTCGGCCGCGCCTTTCACAGGCACGTAGACCTCGTTCCCCACCTCGTGGAACTTCGCGCTCATCTCCGCCATGCCCTTCTCCTTCGCTTCCAGTTGGGCGGCGTAGTCGCGTACGTCCTGCGTGATCTTCATCGAGCAGAATTTCGGCCCGCACATCGAGCAGAAATGCGCCGTCTTGTGCGCCTCCT
>CAZLRW010000118.1:0-11341 GCA_964561925.1 uncultured Flavobacteriaceae bacterium | reverse complement strand
TTCCACGCGTCGCCTTCGTGTCCCCGCTGATAGTCCCAAGCGGTGAAATCGACGTGGTAGTTTTCGCCGCCGGTTTCGAAGAGGTGCGGATGGTCCGAGATGAGCTGCGTCACCACCCCGGCGCGGCGCAACGGGTAGGTGATCGCATCCTCCCAAATCTCGACCGAACCCCACGGCCGCCAGAGGAAGTCCCACGCCCCGCACAGAATGTCGTGCCGCGCCGGCATGCAGGGTAGGGCACCCGCATAGTGCTTCGTGAAGCGCAGCGACCGCGCCGCGAGCCGGTCGATGTTCGGCGTGGCAAACTCGCGCCCGCCATAGGCGCCAAGCATGTGACGGTTAAGGCTGTCGAGCAGCAGCACGACGGCGTTCTTGGGATGGGTCATGGGGACAGTCTATGGTGAAGACGCCCCCACGGCGCAATGGCGCACGAATTGCGCCCTCGCGAAGTCCGCGGTACACCTAGCGAAATGGCCGTCCCCGACCTCTACATACACTTCATCGTGGCTTTGGCGATCGGGCTCGTGATCGGTATCGAGCGCGGCTGGAGCCAGCGCGAGACGCCCGAAGGTCAGCGCGAGGCCGGCATCCGCACGTTCACGCTGCTGTCGCTCACGGGCTTTGCGGCGGCAGTGGGTGCGAAGACGTTGGGGCCGTGGTTCGCGGCCGCGGCAGCCGTCGGCGTGCTGACGCTCCTGACGGTCGGCTACGCCACTGAGGCGCGCCATCCGCAAGCCGACCGCGGCATGACGACCGAGATCGCGGCGTTCCTAACCTTCGTCCTCGGCGCCCTGGCGGGCGTCGGTGAGGTGCTGGCTGCCGGCGTCATCGGTGTCGTGATGCTCGCGTTGCTCGAACGAAAGGACGTGTTGCACCGTTTCCTGAAGCAGTTGCAACGGTTTGAACTCACGTCGGGCGTGAAGCTTTTGCTCGTCTCCGTCGTTCTGCTGCCCGTGCTGCCGAACGAGGGGTACGGCCCGGGGGGCGTCTTGAACCCCTACGAGCTGTGGTGGGCGGTCATCGTGATCGCGACGATCGGAATCGTAGGCTACGCGGCCATGAAAATTGCAGGTCCCGAACGCGGCGCGCTCGCCCTTGGGTTCACCGGGGGCCTCGTCTCGTCGACCGGGGTCACCGTCAACGCCGCGCGTGCCTCGCGCGAAGCACCGGAGGCATCGGGTGCGCTTGTGGGCGCGATCGCCGCGGCCCAATGCGTGATGTTTGCGCGAACCGCGGCGTTGATCGCGGCGATGAACCCAAGTCTGCTGCGGGCGGCGGCGGTGCCGCTCGCGTTGGGCGCCGTGACCTCCGTAATCGGTGCCCTGATCGTCATTCGAGGTAGTGCACAGGCCACGGGCGGCAAGCTGCAACCGGGTTCGCCGGACACGTTGGGCGGCGCGATCAAATTCGTCATCGTCGTGGCGTGCGTTCTGCTTCTCGCCCACTACGCGCGAGAATACGCAGGCGACGCGGGTTTCGTGTTGAGCAGTTTGCTTTCCGGCGCGCTCGACGTCGACGCGGCGACGGTCACGGCCAGCCGTCTCGTGGAGCAAGGCGCCGGGCCGCCGGCCGCGACGACGGGCGCCGCCGCGATTGCCGCGGCCATCGCCGCGAACAGTGTCGTCAAGGCCGGCATCGCGCACGGAATGGGCGCCCGCACGCTCGCATGGCCCGCAACAGCTCTGCTTCTTGCGGCGGCGACCGCGTCGCTCGGCGGGGTCGCGGCGGCGTACTGGTGGCAGACATGAAAACGGCGTGTGGTCACCACACGCCGTGAGGAAGTCAGCGCAGGACTGATCCTGCATCCAATTGTGCGTTGTTATCAGATCACTTTCAGCCTGTCGGCCGAGATGCGGCCGTCGCGGCCCGGAGCGACTTCGAAGCTCACCTTCTGGCCCTCGGCGAGTTCCTGAATGCCGGAACGTTGCAGCGCGGTGATGTGGACGAACACGTCCTTTCCGCCGCCGTCGGGAGCGATGAAGCCATAACCCTTCGAGGTGTTGAAGAATTTGACAACGCCAATCGTCATTGTTCAGTCCATTCCTTCAAAGATACACGGCCGCGACGCGGACTGCCCGCGTGCGTACCACTGCGCTTGACTCATCCATATGGAGGTTTCGGCGGGACGCGAAGTTGCGATGGACCCATCGCGATCATGCGGCACGTCTTCATGCACTCGTCTTCCGGCAAAGCCATTCGCGGGCGGAAAGATGGCCGAGCATGCTGCAGTGCGCAAGCGTTAATGCGGCCGTCTGTGACCGTTCTCGTGTGCTCTTGACTTCGTGTGCGGAGGCGTTCTCCCGAAGTTGCCGCATGGTGAAAATCGGCTGTCAATATTGATCTGTGCGCTGAACGAAATTTAACCCACGCCGGGCAACGGCGGCTTCGTGGGATCGAGGAAGAGCGCAAGCCCCAAGATCAGCAAGGCAAGCCCGCCCAACAGGCGCAAACCCCAGAACGTCCATAGCAGCCAACCGTCCATTCCCCCTGCAAGTTTCAGGGCGAGACCGCGCGCGCTGGTGGAGGCGACGGCAAGTGCCGCGACCGTGATCGCCGTCCCGAGCGAGATCGCCGCGGTGGCGAGCGCCCCGACGAAGAACATCCCCTGCGCGAGGGCGAAGAGCAGAACCAGAACGGCGCCTGAACAGGGGCGCAGCCCGATCGCGGCAACGACGGCAACACCTTCGCGCCAGCTTCGGATGTCGGCGGGAACGACGTGCACGTGATCATGCGCGTGGTGATGCCCATGATCGTGCGCATGACCCTGACCGTGGTCATGGTGCGCATGATCGTGCGCCGCGTCGTGCAAGTCGCGCCCGGCCAGGATGCTGCGAACCGTGTGAACGATGAGATAGACGCCGATCGCCGCGATCATCGCATAGCTGACGTCCTCGAGCACGTCCATCACGCCCGCCACCTCGCGGCTGACGAATCCCAGCATGACCGCCAGCAGACCGACGGCGCAGATCGCGGTGACACCTTGTGCGGCGGCAGACAGGAACGAGAGCGTGACGCCGCGGCGTAGCGCGCTCTCGTTGCTCATCAGATAGGTCGCGATCACCGCCTTGCCGTGGCCCGGGCCTGCGGCGTGAAAAACACCGTATAGGAACGCAAGCCCGAGCAGCCCCGCGAGCGCGCCTAGCGAACCTTCTTCTTTGACCGCGTGCACCGCCTTGGCGAGCCCGCGTTGCAACTCGCGCTGTTGCTGTTGAATGTAGGCGAACAGGCTGTCGAGCCACGACGTATCGGCCGGGGCGTCGCCCGGCGGCGGCATGGGCAGAGGCTGCGCGTGGGCGGCCGCCGCGCACGCGATCAACAGCGCGAGTGCGGCGAACGCTGGTCTCATTTGTTCTTGGCGAGCGGGCAGGTGATGTCGACGATGGTTGCGTTCGTTGCGTTGAGGACGCTGTCCGTGGGCACGGTCATCTTCACCGACTGCGCAAGGTTCAAGGCACCCGGCTTCGTCGTGTCGACCTTACGCAATGCGGAGGTGCATTCTTTTCGCGTTGTTCCGGTGAACACGACGCTGTTCGTTTGCGTCGGCGCGATGTCGATGTAATAGGTCGGGTCGAAGCTCGAGTAGCTGAGCTTCATCGTCGCGGGGTCGATCGGTTTGGCGAACGGCAGGCGGAAGGCGAACGTCAGCTGGCCGCGATCGAACACAGCCTTGGCGTTCGTGGGCGCGCCCGTTTCCAAGAGCTTGCCGTCGGTCTGGATGAACGTGAAGTAGCGGTACTCCTTCAGGTTCTTCGCATAGGTGTTCGCGAGTTCTTGCAGTTCCGCCGGATCGAACTTCCCGTTCTTGTTCTTGTCGATTCCGTCGGTGGCGAATTGGCTATAGAATTCGTCGAACGTCCAAGCGACGCCGATCGCGTCCACGGCGCCCGTCTGGTCGAAGTTTACCGAGGACCGCATGTCGATCCAGACATGCGGATGGGCTTGGGCCGCGCTCGCGGCAAGCGCAGTCGCTAGCGCAAAAAGGGTCGTGCGTCGCATCATGGCGGCAAGCTAGCGGAAATGCCGCGCCGCAAAAAGAGCCGAACAATCTAGGGAAATTCGGCGCCTTAAAGCGGGACCGCCGTCAAGGCCGCCGCCCGCAAGCGCTGAAGATCGCACTCGCCGTGCCTGGCCAGTTCCACGATCCGCCGGGCGACCTTTGCCTGCGCTTCTTTCGGGAGTTCGCCCCGGCGCGCTTCAAGCTCTCTCACCGCTTCGTCGTACGCCTCGCGGATGGTGCGGACCACCTTCGGCTGCAGGACGTTGAACGAGGTGATGTTCGTCGTCGACATTCGTTTCTCCCATGCGGACGATCGCAGGTCTACCGCCTGCTTCGATCATGGCCGGGCACGAACGCTGCCTGAGCCTGACGCGAATCGAATTTACACCGGAAATGTTGTTCGGGCGTTCACAAATCAAGGCAGCTGAAGAAATGTGTGACGGACGCTTCGCGACTGCAAAATTCGCGCGGCTCGACTTTGCCGGTGCCGGCAAGTCTTGTTGCATGCGCGAAGGAAACCGTCACAGAGCTAGGCGTTCCGGCTTCTGCATTGCACAAAAACTAGAACCGATCAGGCCTAAGAACCTGGACATCGCTGACGGTGGCCACACCTCGCCAGGCGTCCAACAGCGGCAAAAGATTCTCCAGCACCGCGGCCGCGGTGTCTTCAGTAAGGATGACGTCGATGAGAACCATGCCGTCGGCGTTCGACAACGTGTCCTCCAGCCAAACGCCGGACGCCCCAAACCCCCTCGAGCCCTGCAACACCGTGTAGCCTTTGGCGCCGGCCTTCACGAGCACCTCTTCGACCCGTGCCAGGATCGCAGGCTCGACGATGATCTCGAGTTTCTTGCGTGGATAGAGCTTCACCATGGAGACGCTCCTCAAGGCAGCAGATTGGCGGCGGCGTAGTAGTAGATCGGAAGCCCGACAGTCAGATTGAAGGGAAATGTGATCGCGAGCGAGAGCGTCAGATAGATCGCGGGGTTCGCTTCCGGCAGCGCGATGCGCATCGCAGCAGGGACTGCAATGTAGGACGAGCTGGCGCATAGTGTCATCAGAAGCATCGCGGTGCCGGGCGAAACGCCGATCAGCGCCGCAGCCGCGAAACCGAGAGACGCACCGATCAGCGGCATATAGAGCGCGAACGCCGCGAGCGGCAAAGACAGCGCCTTGGTGCTCAACAGGCGGCGGCCGGCGATTAGTCCCATGTCGAGCATGAAAAGACATAAGACGCCCTTGAAAGGCGCTTCGATAAAGGGGCCGACCGCCTGCATCCCCTCGCGGCCCGAGATCATGCCGATGAAGAAGGCGCCCATGAGGAGCACGACGCTGCCGTTCAAGAAAACTTCGCGTACGAGTTCGTGCGACACGAACGACTGGTCGGCGGCACTTCGCTTTCCGCGTGCGTTCGCAAGCCACAGGCCGGCAACGATTGCGGGCGTTTCCATGAGCGCCGTCACAGCAACCATGAAGCCGTCGAACGGAACGCCGAGGCTCGTGAGCAACGTCGAGGCAGCGACGAACGTGACGATGCTGACCGAACCGTAGTGCGCCGCAACGGCGGCCGCCGTGATCCGATCTATTTTCGCCGTCGCGCGCAGCAGTCCGTAGGCGATCACGGGGATCAGGACGCCGATCAACATGCCGGACGCGGCGACCGCCGCGAACGACCAGGTCAGCCCGTTCTGCGCGATCGCAGCGCCGCCTTTGAAGCCGATCGCGAGCATCAAATAGATCGTAAGGCCCTTCGCGAACGCGTCGGGGACCGTCAAGTCCGAGCGTACGAGTGCGGCCGCTATGCCGAGCGCAAAGAAGAGGACGACCGGCGAGCTTAGATTCAGCGCCGCCAGCGCGGTCAGTTGTTCAAGCAATCCGAAAGCTCCCGGCCCGCCGCCTTAGCGCGAGCCGCCCGCCGCCTTGGCAAGTGCCCATATCGACCAGGCGACGACGACCCAAATCAACACAAGCAAAACCATACCGACGTCGTGGAGAAACCCCAACAGCGAGCCGACAGGGCCGCCGAGCATTCCGATCAGTGCCTCGCCGAAAAGTTCAATGACGAGATAGAGGGCAGCACAAATCGCCGTCCAAATCGCAATAACCGTTCCTGCGCCAAGGCGAATCACGAAAGACATGCCGCGTCCGTTCCGTTTCCGGTCCGGCTGGAGATGGTGCCCCGCATGCGCCCGTCAATGCCGTCCCCTTGATTTTGCCGGGATCGTTGCCACCTCGCTTTCCCATAAGAGACGGGAGGAGCGACATGACCGAAGATCATGGTGGACCTTGGTGCATCGACGCCGACACGCGCAGTGCCGTCGTTGCACGGCGCAACGTGCTCGTCGCCCTGTGGGCTGGCAGGCTTTTGGGTAAGGACGGCGACGCGCTTTCCGACTACGCACGCGAAGTTCACCGCGCCGACTTCGACGTTCCGGGCGACAGCGACGTCATCGCGAAGCTGGAAAGCGATCTCTCCGGCGCGGGCCACGCGTTCTCGGCGGCGGCGCTCCGCGCGAAGCTGGCGGCGTTTCACAAACAAGCATGGCGGGAGTCGGTCGCCACGGATTGAGCGCCACCAGCTGCAGGGTTCGAACCCGCATCTCCCGTACCGCTCGATCGGCTAACCAGGCGTCTTACCGGTGTGCAGCACGTCGAGCCTGCACTTTAGAACGACGCTGGTGACGTGCCGATCCTACACGGGTGTCCGAGACTCGTCACCACTCCTCGACGAGCTTTACGCCCGCACCGAGTTCCCCGGTGACGCGAAGCACGCAGGGACCCACGGCGGCCGGGATGTTCCATTGCGACGTATCGTCGACCGGACCGATGAGGACATGGCGCGTGCAACTGAGGCGGAATTCGTTCACCCTGCCGATCAGCATCGCAAACTTGAATTTGCGGCGCGAGATCGTGTGATCCCAGACGCCGCCGCGTTCGACGACCGCATCTTCCATCAAGACGGCGTCGATCGGCAGCGCGACGACCGCCGAAAGCCGCTTCTTCGCGTCGTCGATGACCTTCGCAGTCTCCTTCAGATCCGCGCCCGTCGGGTCGAAGCTGTCGGACGCGGGCAAAGGCGGCGCACAGGCCGCATGCATCAGATTGCCGCTCGCCGCCTCGAGCCTGAGGCGCAACCGTTGCGCCGCCGGCACGACCGCCTTCTCGAGGAAGTTCCCGTTCTCAATCAGCGCATGGCGCACATGGACGAGACCGCGCGGCATGTCCTTGGATTTCTCATAGGCGAAGGCGAGCGCGAACGACACTTTCGCACGCTCATAGAGCGTGAGCGGCATGGCGAGCGTCTGCTCCAGGATTGCGATCCCCTCGCCGTATTTGCCGTTGCCGACGAGCGCGCGTGCCTCGTCGAATTTCTGTACGACCTCGTCGTGCACGGCCGTGTTGCCCACGTTCTGGCGGCGGAACAGGAGTTCTACCGTGTTGCCGTACTGTTCGACGGGCGCACCGTTCTCGGTTGCGGGTTTGTATTTCCAGCGTGCGACCGCAAGCCGTGCCGCGCGCGTCATGTTCTGCGGTCCGACGCGATCGAGAATGACGATGTCTTTCGTTTCGCCTTCGGTGTCGATCGTGAAGCCGAGCTTCACCCAGCCTTCGCTCTCGTCCGGTCCGTCGGACTCGGGGAACGAGGGCAGCGCGCCTTTGCTTGCGCGCACGGCCGCGGTGAAGCCCGCGGGCAACGGCGACTTCACGCAAACCTCTCTTGCGGGAGGGGCGGGCGGGGCGGGAGTTGTTGCTGGGGCCGCAAACGCTGCGATGGCTGACGCCGCGCCGAACGCCGCGGCCGCTGCAAGGCGGGAAGTCCCGAGTTTCGACATGCGCCGACACATCATCTCATTCAGGGCGCCCCCAAGTAGACTATGCGAACGCGGGCCGGCGGTTCAATGCCGGCCCGCGCATTTCCACGTTCGCCCGTCAGTTTTTGATGCGCAAGGTGGCGCCGATCATCCGCGGCTCGCCAACGAACGCGTCGATCGTGCTGGTCGTCGGCGCCGTCGGCGACACCGAGGAGCCCTGGAATGGCGAATCGATTGCGGTGTTGATGTAGCGCTCGTCGAACAGGTTGCGCGCGAAGAACTCGAGCCCGACCCAGTCGCCTTCGCCGTAGACGCCAAATTTCAGGCCGACCACGGCATAGGCGTCCTGCTCCTTGCGCGGGTCGAGATTCGAGCCCGTGTTCATCTCGCTTTGCCAGCGCGCGTCCACGTGGAAACGGGCCGTGAATGCGTCGATGAACGGGAACGAATAGTCCACGGCTCCGGTCAGCGTCCACTCCGGCGAATGCGTGATCGTCGAGCCCTCGAGCAGGAAAAGCTCGGGGTTGCGGGCCAGGAACGACCCCGGTTCGGTGATCGAACCGATGTCGCCGTAATGGGCGTCCGCGTATTGAACGGCGAAGACGGTCGACAGACCGCGCACAGGCGTCCAGTAGGTTTCAACCTCGACCCCCTGGCTGATCACTTCGGGCACCGACGTCACGATGAACGAGGTGCCGGTGAACGTGTTCAGCTGGAAGTTCTCGAACTCCTGATAGAAGATCGCGGTGTTGACGTAGAACGTGCTGTCGATCGTCGTCTTCAGGCCGATTTCGAACGCGTCGACGAACTCGGCTGCGAAGCTGGTGTCGGGCGCGCGCACGGTCTGTGCCGGCACGGCACCGGGCACGGCAAACAGCGCATTCGACACGATCGACCCGTTTGCATCGACGAAGACGCGGTCGAGGTTGAAGCCGCCCGCTTTGTGGCCGCGCGAATAGGTGGCGTAGGTGTTCACCGACTCATCCACCTGCCAGGCCAGCGTGACGATGCCGGAGAATTCGTCCTCTTCACTCTCTTGATGGTGGGGCGCCAACGCGGTCAACTGGTCCAGCGCCGAACGCGAGTAGGGCAGGCATGTGATCGCCGCCAAACCGCGGCGCTGCGCGTCTGTGAGGGGCACGCCGGTCGGATTGTTCGCGACGTTGCGCAACGGATCAAGACCGAACACACCTTCCAACGCGTCGCAGCCGTCGTTGCCGGTGGTGCGATAGGTCGCGTCGAACGTTTTCTTCTCCATCGTCCAGCGTACGCCTGCGATGAGGTCCAAATCGTCCTCGAGGTGGAAGACGTTGTGGGTGAACAGCGCGAAGCTCTCGGAGTTTTGGAAGTAGATGTCGTTGTCGCCGGCGCCCGCGGCGGTATAGACCGGTGCTACGGGTACGCCGAACAGCGCACCCAAGCCGCCGCGCAGCGAGAACGGGCTGTCGCCGGCGCGGTGCTGGCTCAAGAACCTTTCCAGTTCGTCGCCGTAGCGCAGGCGGAAGCTGCGCGTGATGTCTTCATCCGCGTAGTAGAGGCCGAACAGCCAGTTCACCCAGCCCGCCTCGCCCGTGATGCGCGTTTCGTGGGTGAACGTCTCGAACTCGTTGAAATTCGTGCCGTCGCTCGGGAACCACAATATGTCGGCGCCGGAAAAATCCACGTCCTGGCCGTACGCCGTCTTCCAGTCGCGGAACGACGTGATCGAGGTCAGTTTCGCACCGTCGAAGTCCCAGTTCAATTCACCCGACAGGCCGCGGTCCTCGATGTCGCTGTTCGTGCTTCGGTTGCCGAACGCGATCAAGTCTTCGAGCTGGTTCGACGTCGACTTGCCCGGGAGCGGACCCTCGATCACGTTGATCACGGTGGGTGCCGACGTGCTGGTGTCGAACGGCGCGATGGCGCCAAGCTGGCGGCCGTTGCCGCCGGGATCGATCGTCACCGCCGAGCAGCACTGATCCTGGCGCTCTGCGTAGTCGACGATGAAGCGAACCTCGACGTTCGGATCGGCCTGCCACAACAACTGGCCGCGCGTGCTGAAATAGCTCTTGGCATTGCCGTCGGTGAAGTCGGGGCGGCCCGGGTTGACGTCGATGTAGCCTTCCTGCTCGTGGCGCGTGAAGAAGATGCGCGCGGCCAGTTCGTCTTCGGCGAGCACGAAGTTCGCGCTGCCCTTGCCGACATATTGCTCGTAGGAGCCGATCGTTCCTTCGAGTTCGGCCTCGTTCGTGAACGTCGGTTTCTTCGTGATGATGTTCAAGATGCCGGCCGACGTGTTGCGGCCGAAAAGGGTGCCCTGCGGTCCGCGCAGGACTTCGACCCGTTCCAGCTCGCCGAGGTCGCCCATCGCCGCACCGGCGCGGTTGCGATAGACGCCGTCGATGAATGTGCCGACCGCGGCCTCGAGGCCCGGGTTGTCGCCTTGCGTACCGACGCCGCGGATGCGGGCGGTGTAGCCGAACGGATTGCCGTTGTTCGTGACCTGAAGCGAGGGGACGAGTGGGACCAGATCTTCGATGTTTTCGACCCGTGCGGCCTTCAGCGCCTTTTCGCCGACGGCCGTGACGGCCAACGGCGTCTTCTGCAGCACGGTTTCGCGCCGGGTCGCCGTGATGACCACGCGCTCCACGCCGCCGTCGTCGGCGCCGCCATCGTCGGCGGCCGGTTCGGGTGCTGCGGCTTCGGCGGGTGCTTCCGCGGGCTTGTCGGCCGGCGCCGCCGGCTCGGCCGAGGGCGGCGTCGGCACGGTGGTTACGCTTTTTGGCTGACCGGTGGCTGAATCTTCAGGGGGTGGTGCGTCAGCCCTGACGCTAGCGGCAGAGAGAACGACAGATGTCGCCGCAAGAAACGTCGCGGACAACAACAAACCACGTTTGCAACCCCGCACCGCAACTCGGGCGTTCAAAGCCGCGACAGGCATACGCATTACCAACCTCACATGCCCCGCCCGCTTCCACCACATCCACCTCAATTTCGTTTGGGAGACGCAAAAACCCGCACGAATCAACCTTAGTCACACGACCGCCGATTGTCTGCCGAACAGAACGTGCAGAAGCGATCAATCGAACAAAGATGTCGTGCAAAGTGCGGAGAATTTGCGAGCGGAACGCGATGCGCGGCGCGGGTTCAATTTTGAGTCTGCCTGACGGACGTTTCTTCTGCGCCCGCACGGACATCGGACACGATGCGCTCATGAAGCGCGCGAGCCATGCGCCAAGTCTCGGAGTAGACGCACGAAAACCGGGCTTGAGCAGGGCGATCCGCCATCGAGCGGCGGCTGGCGGACGGGGTGAGATTCGAACTCACGGAGGGCGTAAACCCTCGCCGGTTTTCAAGACCGGTGCCTTAAACCACTCGACCACCCGTCCGGCTCAATGCTGGGCAGGTGAGGTAGCACTGCGCCGCCCCCGGGCTCAAGGTCGATGCCCGCTGAGTCAGAGTGAATCGCTTCCAAGGTGAGGTTCACTTCACCGCGGGGTAACCGTGATGCCCCAGGTTTGGGCCAGGAGTTCGCGCTGGGAGCGGGTGCCGC
>CAZLRW010000117.1:0-11503 GCA_964561925.1 uncultured Flavobacteriaceae bacterium | reverse complement strand
GCGGCGTAGGCGCCGTTCTTGGCCAAGAGTTCGCCGTGGCGGCCGCGTTCGACGATGCGGCCCTGGTCGAGCACCAGGATTTCATCGGCGTCGACGACCGTCGACAGGCGGTGCGCGATGACGAGCGTCGTGCGGTTGCGCGAGACTTCTTTGAGCGCGGATTGGATCTCGCGCTCCGTGTGCGTGTCGAGCGCGGACGTCGCCTCGTCGAGCAGCAGGATCGGCGGGTTCTTCAGGATCGTGCGCGCGATCGCGACGCGCTGCTTCTCGCCGCCCGAGAGTTTCAAGCCGCGCTCGCCGACCATGGCGCTGAAGCCGTCCGGCAGTTGGCGGATGAACGGTTCGATCTGGGCGAGGCGCGCGGCGGTTTCGATTTCCTCATCCGTCGCGCCGATGCGGCCGTATTTGATGTTGTAGCGGATCGTGTCGTTGAAGAGCACGGTGTCCTGCGGGACGATGCCGATCGCGGCGCGCACGGAGTCCTGCGTCACGTCGCGCAGATCCTGGCCGTCGATCGTGACGCGGCCCGACTTGATTTCGTAGAAGCGGTAGAGGATGCGCGAGATCGTGGATTTTCCCGCGCCTGAGGGGCCGACGACGGCGACCGTCTTTCCGGCGGGCACGGTGAAGCTCACGCCTTTGAGGATCGTGCGGTCGGGTTCGTAGGCGAAGATCACGTCTTCGAAGCGCACCTCGCCGCCCGTCACGGCGAGCGGTTTCGCGCCGGGTTTGTCCTTCACTTCCTGCGGCACGCCCAGGACATCGAACATCTTCTCCATGTCGATGAGCGCTTGGTTGATTTCGCGGTAGACGGTGCCGAGCAGGTTCAAGGGCACATAAAGCTGCACGAGGAAGCCGTTGACGACGACGAGGCCGCCCAAGGTCATCTGACCGATCGAGACGTGATAGGCGGCGAGCGCCATGACGCCGACGAGGCCGAGCGTGATGATCACCGCTTGGCCCGTGTTCAGGACCGAGAGCGACATCTGCGACTTCTCCGATGCGTCGGCGTAGACGACCATCGCCTTGTCGTAGCGCGACGCCTCGTGCGCTTCGTTGTTGAAGTACTTCACCGTTTCGTAGTTCAGCAGGCTGTCGACGGCCTTCGTGTTCGCTTCGGTGTCGCTGTCGTTCATCTGACGGCGGATCGCGGTGCGCCATTCGGTGATGCGGATCGTGAAGACGCCGTAAGCCACGACCGTTGCGATTGTGATTGCGGTGTAGCCCCAGTGATAGGCCCAAAGCAGGTAGCTGCAGACCAGCACAAGTTCGAGGATCGTGGGCGCGATCGAGAACAGCGCGTAGAACAAGAGCACGTCGATGCCCTTTGTGCCGCGCTCGATCACGCGGGTGAGGCCGCCGGTCTTGCGTTCGAGATGGAAGCGCAGCGACAGCTGATGGATGTGGCGGAACGTCTTGCCCGCGACCGCGCGCACGGCGTTGTAGACCGCCTTCGCGGCCAGCGCGTCGCGCAGCTGGGCGAAGCCCTGCATCATGATGCGCGCGACGCCGTAGGCGACGATGAAGGCGATCGCGACGCCGAGCGCCTGCACCGCAGGGTTCTGCGTGTCGAGCGCGTCGATCGCGGCGCCGTAGAACAGCGGGAACGAGAGTGTGGCGACCTTCGCGAGCACGAGCGCGATCATCGCAAGCACGATGCGCGTCTTGAGGTCGGCGCGGCCTTGCGGCCAGAGATAGGGGAAAAGCGAGCTGACGGTGGCCCACTGCGAGGTGCCGCGATGGGCATCGCCCGCTGCGGCTGTCGAACGTCCTGGTGATGGCGGCATGGCCCTCACTTAAGCCATGCCGCGGGAGAGTTCCAGGGTCGGAATGAATTCCCGGCCGTAGACGTGAATCAGCCTGGAATGATCAGTGTTTGGCCGGGGAAGATCAGGTTCGGGTTGTCGATCTTCTTTTTGTTCAGCTTGTAGAACGACGCCCACTTCTTGCCGTTGCCGAGGTGGCGGCGCGAGATGCGCCAGAGGCTGTCGCCCTTGCGCACGCGGATGATGTTGCGCTTGCCCTTCTGGGGCTCGACGGTTTTCTCGAAGAGCGCGGACAGGTCCTCCTTCATTTTCCGGCTCTTGCCGGGGTCGGAGGTGAGCACGGCGGGGAAATCGCCCTTGGCCGCCGGCTTCTCGTTCACGGTCAGCGTCGCGGTTGTAGCGGCCACCCTGTAGGGCAGTTCGGTTTCGTCGAGCTTCTTGCCTTGGGCGTCGCGAAGTTCGACACGGATGGCATCGGCGGCCTTGCCCGACAGGTTCGGCGCTTCGAGTTTCCACGAGCCGTCTTCGGCGACCTTCACCTCGGCCGTCGTCGTGCCGTTGATCGCGGCGCTGACCTGAGCGCCGGGGTCGGCCTTGCCGGTGAGCACGGTCAGGCCCGCATCGCCGGTCGCGACTTTTTCGACGACGATTCCGGTCGTGGGCTCGGCGGCCGGCGTCTCGGGCGCGGGCAGCGCCACGGCCGCCTGCTCGGCGCTCTTCAACGTGATGCGCGGCAGGGCGCTGTCGTCGGCGGCCGGCTCAATCGTTGCGCGCTTCGGGCCGATGATCGTCGAGCCGTCCTTCGCGGTCGCAGAGGCGAACAGTTCTTTGTCGTTCTTGAGCTTCGGCAGTTTGAAGTCGACGGCCCAATTGCCATCGGCGTCGGCCGTCGCCTTGCCCATGGTCTTGTCACCCCAAATCAGGGACACGGTGTCGCCGGGCGTGGCCGTACCGGTGAACGAGGCGTTGCGCTTGTTGTCGATGCCGGCCGTCACGATCGACGGCGCGGCGCCCGCGACCGGACCCGCGGTGACGTCCTGCGCGCTTTGCGGCGCCGCCGCAGTGCCGACCGTGTTCGTCACGGGGCGCGGCTCGGCCGTCGTCAGCGACGGTTCGTCGTGGTCGTAGGCCGGCGGCGTTGCAACGGGTGGTGTCGCGACGGGCGGCGCTTCGGGGCGCGGCATGTCGGTCAGCTTCACCGTTGCGGCAGGGCCCGTCGCCGCTTCGCCCGGCGCCACGGCCGATTTGCGCGTCAGCGCGAACATGCCGGCGGTCACCGCGATCATCAGAAAGAGAATGACTATGACGCGTGCCATAGGCTCGCCCCCTTTTGTTCGACGATGGCCGGCAATCTAGTCGCCAGGCATCCCGCCGCCATTGCGGCCAATCGGCCTATCAACAGGTTTTGTCAGCGGTTTTGCAGCGACTTCAGGTAGTGCGACATCGCGCGCCGGTCTTCGTCCGTCAGGTGTTTCGTGCCGTCTTCGATGACTTCGGCCATGGGTCCTTGCGCCGAATCGAAGTCCGGTCTTGCCCCACTTTTGAGGTACTCGGCGATTTCCTCCATAGACCATTGCGCGAACTCGGCCGCGCCTGCACCCGCAAGCGCGGGCACTTTCCAGCCGTCGGGGCCTTTCGGATTCCCCTGCAAATAGGCGCTTTCCAGGGGCGCACCCAACGTTCCGCGCGGCGTGTGACACTCGCCACAGTGGCCCAACGCATCGACGAGATAGCGGCCACGATTCCAGGTTGCATCCCGCGACGCATCGTTTGCGAGCGGCGCGGCGCCGCCGAAGTGCAGCAGCTTCCAGCCCTTCATCAGCGCACGAACGGAAAACGGGAACGGCACGTCGTTCGGCTTGTTCGGCGCCCTTACGGGCGCGAGCGAGAACAGATGCGCCTTGATCGCAAGCGCATCCTCGACCGTCATGCGCGAATAGGTCGTGTACGGAAAGACCGGATAAAGCTGCTGGCCGTGCACGCCCTCGCCCTCGGTCAGTGCACGGACGAAATCTTCGTCGGACCACTTGCCGATGCCGGTTTCGTCGTCCGCCGTGATATTCGGGGTCGCGAACGTGCCGAAGGGCGTCTTGAGCGCAAGGCCGCCCGCGAACGGCGTGCCGTCGCCCTTGCGATCCCAGTGGCATGTGACGCAACCGGCGGCACGGACGAGGTAGGCGCCGCGTTCGGCCATGCCGGGGTTCGTGCTCGAGAGCCCCTGTGGGATGGCGACGGCGCTGCGCGACGGCAGCGCCAGCCAAACAAGCATGGCGGCGCCCGCAACGAGCGCCGCAACAAGAACCGCGCGGAGCACGCGCTACTCTGTTTCGGGACCGCGGAACGGCGTGTGGCAGCCGCCGCAGGTCTTGCGGATTTCGCCGAATGCGGCGTCGGTTTTGGCTTTGTCGCCGGCCGCGGCTTCGGCCGTCTTCAACGCGGCGACGAGAGCGTCGCTCGCCGCCTTGAACTCGGCCGGTTTCGCCCAGATGTCCTGAACCGCGCGCGTCTTGGCGACACCTTTGTCGCCGATGCCCGTGCCCTTCGGAAACAGGTTCGGGATCGTTTCGGCGAACTTGCGGGCGGCCTCGAACTTCGCTTTCGCGTCCGCGGCGGTGGCCGCTTCGGAGGCCGCCTTCAGGTTGCCCGCCATCGTCTTCATGCCGGCGATGCGGTCATCGACAATCTGCTGCGGCGAGGGAGACGCGGCACTCGCCGCCCACAGCGCGCCCGCGCACATGACGGCGCCCAGCGCCGAACCTGCAAGCCATGGTTTCATTTTGGTAACTTCTCCCTACCAACAGACGTTTGGACCGAAAAGCCTATGGTAAGCATTGTGACGGGCGCGCCAAGCCCCCATTTTCCGCCCTTCAAACCGTCATCGTTTCGACGCAGACTCCCGCCATGGTTTCGTTCCGTTTACGGACCTTGCCTATAGTCACATCTCCTGCGTTCAGCATCGGTCAAAACAATGCATAAGCTGATTGGGGTTTGCGTCTTCTGCGGCTCCTCCGAAGGTAGTGATCCTGCGTATCTCCAGGCTGCGCGCACGCTTGGGCGCCATATCGCCGAGGCGCATGCGCGCCTGATCTACGGCGGTGCGTCGATCGGGCTGATGGGCGAGGTCGCGCGCGCGGCTCTCGACGCGGGCGGCGAAGTCGTCGGCATCATTCCGCAGTTCCTGCGCGCGCGCGAAATCGAACTCGGCACGCTGACCGAACTCGTGATCACGCCGGACATGCATGAGCGCAAGACGCGCATGCACGGGCTGGCGGATGCGTTCGTCATTCTGCCCGGCGGTCTCGGCACACTCGAGGAAGTGCTCGAGGCGATGACGTGGGCGCAGCTCGGGTTGCACAAGAAGCCGATCGTGTTCGTGAATACAAAAGGGTTCTGGGATCCGCTGTTCGCGACGTTCGATCGCGTGCATACGCACAATTTCGCGCGCTATGGCCTGAAGGAGCTCTACACGGTCGTGAGCCGCGTCGAAGATACAATGCCGGCGATCCTGAACTTCCACCGTCAGGCGGCGGAGTAGCGCTGCCGCTGGACCGGCCGAGCCGCCCGAAAGAGGCCTGGCATCGGCATGCGTTTGCATCACAAGCAGTTGCTTTGACGGCGCGTGTTCGCGCGTGCGCGATTGATCCCGCGGATCGCATTCCGGGGGGACCATGCAATTGACCTGCGCGCGCTTGACGGCGTTTGCCCTACTGCTCTTCAGCCTTGGTGCGACCGCGGCTCAGGCGGAACAGGTTCCCATCGACTCGCCTCGGTGGAACCTGCAGGGCGAAGAGGCGCGCGTGGTCGAGTTCCAAGGGCGGCGGGCGCTTCGCCTCAAAGGAGCGATCGCGATGCTCGCCGATGCGAAGTTCGAAACCGGCGTCATCGAGTTCGACATGGCGCTCACGGACAATACGCCGAGTTTTCCTGGCGTCTTCTTTCGCGGCGTCGACGAGTTGAACTACGAGCACTTCTATCTGCGTCCGCATCAGAGCGGAAATCCCGATGCCAATCAGTACACGCCGGTGATCAACGGTGTGACAGGATGGCAGATCTATTCCGAGCACAACAGTCAGATGCGTTACCGGCTGAACGAGTGGTTCCGCGTGCGGCTCGAAATTGGCGACGACTCCGCGCGAATGTTCGTGGACTCGGAGGAGCCGCGCCTCATCGTCTCCGATTTGAAGCGCGAGCGCGCGGCGGGGTTCGTGATGCTGCGGGGCAGTTCAGGCGGCGCCTATTTCTCGAACATCAGCATCACGGCCGGACCGGTTACAGCCGCTCCACCCGCGCCTGCGCCCGCATTGCCTGCCGGCTTGATCCGCACGTGGGCGGTGAGCGGCGCGATGCCGGAGGCTGAGGCTTACCGCGCCGCCCAGACGCACAAGTTTGATGCGATCAGCTGGACGGCGCTTGCCGTCGAGACCAAGGGCGTCGCCAATCTTGCGCGCGCGGCCAAGCGCACGGACGAGGCGCCGACCGTGCTCGCGCGCGCGAGCGTACGTTCCGATAAGGCGCGGACGGTTCCATTCCGGTTCGGATTCAGCGATCGGGTTCAGGTCTATCTGAACGGGTCGTTGCTTTTCGCGGGGAACGATCAACAGGGAAGCCGCGACTATCGTTTCTTGGGAACGGTCGGCCTCTACGACACGCTCTATCTGCCCTTGCGCGTGGGCAACAACGACGTCGTGCTCGCCGTGACGGAGAGCGGGAGCGCGCCCAACGGCGGCGGGTGGGCGGCTTACGGCGTGTTCGACGACGTGACGGGGCTGACGCTGTCGGCGCGCTGAGCCGCGGGTGTGCGATCGCGACGGATCGCTTCCCATGAGACGATGGCGAGCGCGCTCCAGATGAGCGCGAACGTGATCGCGTGCGTTTGGGTGAACGGCTCGTCGTAGAGGAAGACCGCGATCACGAGGCTGATCGACGGGGCGAGATACTGCAGGAAGCCCATGGTCGACAGGCGAACGAGTCTGGCGCCGGCTGCGAACAGCAGCAGCGGGATCGCCGTGATCGGACCGGCCACGATCAACATCAGGTCGGTCGTGAGGCTCACGTGCATGAAGGCGCCCTGCCCGCTCATCACCATGTAGACGATGTAGGCGAGCGAGAGCGGGGCCAGAATGATGGCCTCGATCGTCAGGCCCTCGAGCGATTCCACGGCGACGGTCTTTCGGATCAAGCCGTAAACGCCGAAGCTGAGTGCGAGCACCAGCGATATCCACGGCAGGTAGCCAAGCGCCACGGTTTGATTGATCACACCCAACACGGCAAGCGCGATCGCGGCCATCTGCAGCTTGGTCAGGCGCTCGCCCAGCCAAACGACGCCGAGCACGAACGAGACCAAGGGATTGATGTAGTAGCCGAGGCTGGTGTCGATGATGCGGTCGACGGTGACCGCCCAAATGAAGAGTCCCCAGTTGATCGCGATCAGCACGGCGCTGGCGAGGAGCGCCATCAGCACGTTGCGATTCTTGAACGCCACCCAGAGTTTCGGCAGCCGTTCCCATGCCGCGAGTGCCGCGAGCGCGAAGATCAGCGTCCAGACGATGCGGTGAACCACGATTTCCACCGCGCCGACGTGGTCCAGGAGCTTCCAGAAGATCGGGATGATCCCCCAGGTGACATAGGCGCTCGCCGCGTAGAGAACGCCGCGATTCAACGGTGGCGGCGAAGGCGTGGTCATGACCTACACTTACAAGACAGGCGCACGCGCGGCCAATTCCCGAGGGGCATGGC
The DNA here is from genome assembly GCA_964561925.1 of uncultured Flavobacteriaceae bacterium. GTDB lineage: Bacteria > Pseudomonadota > Alphaproteobacteria > Micropepsales > Micropepsaceae > SZUA-430. The sequence continues at coordinate 4,001 of CAZLRW010000117.1, read as the reverse complement.
TCGCCTGCGGCAAACGCAAACCCGCTATTTCTTTTCCCGGTAGACGTAGCGTTCGTTCATGAATTCGATGAGCGCGAATTCGGTCACCTTTGGCGGCAGGACGTTCAGGATCTGGTTCAGTTCGGCCGACTTGCGCGGCAGCTGGCCGTCTTCGATGCCGGCGGCGCGCATCATGTCGTTCAGCATCGCGGGCTTGAAATCGGCCGGGTTCATGCGGGCGAGTTCCGACTTCACCTTGGCCGCCACTTGGCTGAAGCCTTTCGGGCGTGCGGCCTCCGTCGCGTCTTTCAGCGTCGCGGCGAATTCGTGCGCCTTCTCGAACACGTTCTGGCCGATCGACAGATGCACGTTCGGCTCCGAACCGTGGTAGCCGAATTGCGGCTGCACGAACCAGCCGCGCGCTTTCATCTCGTCGATGATGTGGAAGCACGAGAAATCGTCGGACGTGAACGCGACGAGGTTCAAATCCGGCTCGCCGAGCAAGCGCAGGCCCGGGGTCGAGCGGATGCCGTCGAGGATGATCGCCGTCGCGTCGTAGATGCGTTTGGCGAAACGCATGTAGCCGTCGTCGCCCAGCGCGTTCAGCACGGCCCACGCGGCCGCCATCGGGCCGCCCGACTTCGTCGATTGGATCGCGGGGTTGATGACGGTGTAGCCCGTCCAGTCCGCGGCGGCGTAGATCTGGAAGCGGCGCAACTCCTTCGAGCGGTGCAGGATCACCGACGCGCCCTTCGGGCAATAGGCGTATTTGTGGTAGTCCATCGACATCGACGTGACGCCGGGCACGCGGAAGTCGAACTCACCGAGCTTCGCGCCGAGGCGCTTGAAGTACGGCAGCAGGAAGCCGCCGATGCAGCCGTCGACGTGGAACAGCACTTTGTGCTTTTCGGCGATCTTGCCGATCGCCTCGATCGGGTCGAGCACGCCGTGCGCGTAGGAGACGGCTGAGGCCACGATCATGATCGTGTTCGGCGTGATCGCCTTTTCGATCGCGGCCGGATCGGCCTTGAACGTCTTCGGATCGACCGGCACCAGGACCATTTTCACGTCCATGTAGTGGCAGCCTTTTTGGAAGGCCGCGTGCGCGGTGACGGGCAGGATGATCTCAGGCGTCTTGATGTGCGGCTTCGTCGCGCGCGCATTGTCGCGTGCGGCCTTCACCGCCAGCATGCAGCTTTCCGTGCCGCCGCTCGTGAAGTTGCCGACGACGCCGGGCACGCCGCCCAAATGGGCCGCCGCCATCGCGGTCAGCTCGTTCTCGATCAGCATCATCGAGGGATAGACCGTCGGGTCGAGGCCGTTTTCGGTCAGGTATTCCATGTAGGCCCATTTCGCGATCTCTTCGATCTCGGGGCCGGGATCGTAAATGTAGGCGAGCGTCTTGCCCTCGCGCCACGGCAGGTCGCGGCCCGAAAACGCCTTCAGTTCCGACTTGATCTGATCCTTCGGTTTGCCGTGGGCGGGAATTTTCATCTGTCTCTCGCGCGTGTCAGGCCCGCGACGGGGGCGCACCGTCACGCAGCAGTTTGAAGGTGATGGAGTCGATCAGCGCCTCGAACGAGGCGTCGACAATATTGGGCGAAACGCCGACTGTCGACCAGCGGCCGCCCTTGTCGTCGGCGCTTTCGATCATGACGCGGGTCACGGCCTCGGTGCCGGCGGTCAGGATACGGACTTTGTAGTCGACGAGCTTCAGGTCCTCGAGCCATTTGGAATAGCGGCCGAGGTCCTTTCTCAGCGCATTGTCGAGCGCGTTCACGGGGCCGTTGCCCTCGCCCACGTTCATTATGCGTTCGCCGTCGGCGGCGACCTTGACCACCGCTTCGGAGACGCTGACCTCTTCGCCCAAGGCGTTGAAGCGGCGTTCGACGGAGACGCGGAAGCCTTCGACTTTGAAGTAGGCGGGCACCTTGCCCAGCGCGCGGCGGGCGAGGAGTTCCAGGGACGCCTCGGCGCCGTCATAGGCGTAGCCCAGGAATTCGCGCTCCTTGATCTGGTCCAGAAGTGCTGCGACGCGCGGGTCCTTGGAATCGACGTCGATGCCGAGTTCGACGAGGCGGCCGAGCAGGTTCGAGCGGCCGGCTTGATCGGAGACCGGGATTTTCCGCGCGTTGCCTACGCGCTCCGGGGCCACGTGTTCGTAGGTGCGCGGGTCCTTCATCACGGCGGAGGCGTGCAGACCGCCTTTGTGCGCGAACGCGGAGGTGCCGACATAGGCCGCGTGACGGTTCGGGGCGCGGTTCAGAATTTCGTCGAGCAGGCGCGAAACGTGCGTGATCGACTTCAGGTTCGCTTCGGCGATGCCGGTTTCGAAGTGTTTTGCGAAGTCGGGCTTCAGCATCAGCGTCGGGATCAGCGAGACGAGGTTCGCGTTGCCGCAACGTTCGCCGAGACCGTTCAGCGTGCCTTGGATCTGGCGCGCGCCGGCCAGGATCGCGGCCAGCGTGTTCGCGACCGCGTTCTCCGTGTCGTTGTGGGTGTGGATGCCGATCTTTTCGCGCGGGATCGTCTTTGCGACCTCGGCCACGATGCGCGCGACCTCATGCGGCAGCGTGCCGCCGTTCGTGTCGCAGAGCACGACCCAGCGCGCGCCGCCGTCGAGAGCCGCCTTCAGGCAAGCGAGCGCGTAGGCGGGGTTCGCTTTGTAGCCGTCGAAGAAGTGTTCGGCGTCGAACATCGGCTCGCGCGCCTTGGCGGCGACGGCGGCCATGCTTTCGGTGATGGCGGCGAGGTTGTCTTCGCGCGGGACTTCGAGCGCGACGTCGACGTGGAAGTCCCACGCCTTGCCGACGAGGCAGCAGGCGTGCGCGCGGGCGTCGAGGATTGTGGCCAAGCCCGGGTCGTTTGATGCGCTGCGGCCGGGGCGTTTCGTCATTCCGAAGGCGACAAGCTTTGCGCGTTTCAGCTTCGGCGGGTCGGCGAAGAACGTCGTGTCGGTCGGGTTCGCGCCGGGCCAGCCGCCCTCGATGTAGTCGAGGCCGAACTCGTCGAGCGCGTGGGCGATCTGGCGCTTGTCCTCGACGGAGAAGTCGACCCCTTGCGTCTGCGCGCCGTCGCGCAGCGTGGTGTCGAAGAGGTAGAGGCGTTCGCGGGTCATGGGGCTGCCCTCCTACACCTGAATCGCCAAGCGCTTCCCCCCTTGAGGGGGAAGCTGGCGCGCCGAAGGCGCGACTGATGGGGGGCCGCTGCGCCTGCTGGAGTCCCCCCCATCCGTCTCGCCGCTACGCGGCGATCCACCTTCCCCCTCAAGGGGGGAAGGGCTTCTCTCTGAGTGCGGGATGATGGTCACGACACCACCTTCCACGTCGTGCCGCCGGGGCCGTCTTCGATGGCGACGCCGAGGGTGGCGATTTCGGCGCGGATTTTGTCGGCTTCGGCGAAGTTCTTCGCTTTGCGGGCGGCGTTGCGTTTGGCGATGAGGGCTTCGATTGCGGCTTCGTCGACGGCTTTGTGGCCGACGACGAAGTCGACGTCGCGTTCGTCGGCATAGAGGCCTAGGAACGCGAGCGTGCGCTTGAAGCGGCGCCTGTCGTTCGCGTTCGTGCGCGCGGCGGACGCCAGGCTGTGGAGCGCGGCCAGCGCGGCCGGCGTGTTCAGGTCGTCCGACAATGCGGCGAGGACGTCGCCGTCCGGCGCATCCGCCGCCGGTTCGCTGTGCAGAAGGCGCGCCCACTCCATCATCTGCGTCTTCGTGTGCTGCAGGCGGTCGAGCGTCCAGTCGATCGGCTGACGATAGTGCGTCGAGAGCATGGCGAGGCGCAGCACGCGGCCGTGCCACTGCTCGTTGCCGAACTTCTTTTCCGCCAGGAGCTCGCGGATCGTGATGAAGTTACCGAGGCTCTTCGACATCTTCTCGCCTTCGACCTGCAGGAAGCCGTTGTGCATCCAGTAGTTCGCGATGGGCTTGCCGTGATGGGCGCCTTCGCTTTGGGCAATTTCGTTTTCGTGGTGCGGGAACTGCAAATCGATGCCGCCGCCGTGAATGTCGAACGTTTCGCCCA
>CAZLRW010000116.1:0-11513 GCA_964561925.1 uncultured Flavobacteriaceae bacterium | reverse complement strand
TGCATCGCACATGGCAAAGGGCGCTGGCGCACGAAAAATGCTTGGGGCGTCCTGCCATGACGAAATGGGTCTACAGCTTCGGCGGCGGCAAGGCCGAAGGCGCCGCCAAGATGAAGGAGCTTCTCGGCGGCAAGGGTGCGAACCTGGCCGAGATGGCGAACCTGGGGCTGCCCGTTCCGCCCGGCTTCACGATCACGACCGAAGTCTGCACGCACTATTACGCGAACGCAAAGACCTACCCCGGCGACCTGCGCACCCAAGTCGAGGCCGCATTGGCGGAGGTCGGCCGCACCGTCGGCCGCACGTTCGGCGATCAGAAGAATCCGCTGCTCGTCTCCGTCCGCTCGGGTGGTCGCGCCTCGATGCCCGGCATGATGGACACGGTCCTCAATCTCGGCCTGAACGACGAGACGGCCAAGGCGATCGCGCGTGAGACCGGCAACGAACGTTTCGCCTACGACAGCTACCGCCGCTTCATTTCGATGTACGGCGACGTGGTCTTGGGCGTCGCTCACGACCACTTCGAAGAGATCCTCTCGATCTACAAGGAAGAGAACGACCTCGCGCTCGACACCGACATCGATGCGGAGGGTTGGAAATCGCTCGTCGGGCAATACAAGGCCAAAGTCGAAGAAGAACTCGGCAAACCGTTTCCGCAAAACCCGCAGGAACAGCTCTGGGGCGCGATCGGCGCCGTCTTCGGTTCCTGGCAGAACGCCCGCGCGAACACCTATCGCCGTCTTCACAACATCCCCGACAACTGGGGCACCGCCGTGAACATCCAAGCGATGGTCTTTGGCAACATGGGCGACGACAGCGCGACCGGCGTCGCCTTCACCCGCAACCCGTCGACGGGCGAAGCCGCACTCTACGGCGAGTTCCTGGTCAACGCGCAGGGCGAGGACGTGGTCGCGGGCCTGCGCACGCCCCAGTCTCTGACCGCGCGCGAGCGCGCCGCCGCCGGCGGCAAGGAGCTCTCGCTCGAAGAACGCATGCCCAAGGCCTTCGCCGAATTCACGGGCTATGTCAGGAAGCTCGAAGCCCATTACCGCGACATGCAGGACATCGAATTCACGGTGGAGAAGGGCCGCCTGTGGATGCTCCAAACCCGCAACGGCAAGCGCACCGCGAAGGCCGCGCTCAAGATCGCCGTCGACCTCGCGGGCGAAGGCACGATCACGCGCGAAGAGGCGGTCAGGCGCATCGACCCCGCCTCGCTCGATCAGCTCCTGCACCCGACGCTCGACCCTAAGGCGCAGAAGTTCATCCTGGCGACGGGCTTGCCCGCCTCGCCGGGCGCCGCCTCCGGCGAAGCGGTCTTCGATGCCGGCGAAGCCGAACGCCTAACGGGGGAGGGCCGCAAGGTCATCCTGGTCCGTGTCGAAACGAGCCCCGAAGACATCCACGGCATGCATGCCGCGCGCGGCATCCTGACCGCCCGCGGCGGCATGACGAGCCACGCGGCGGTCGTCGCCCGCGGCATGGGCCGCCCTTGCGTCTCGGGCGCCGGCGGCCTGCGCATCGACTACGGCAAACAGCTATTCACCGCCGCGGGTCAGACGATCCGCAAGGGCGAGATGATCACGATCGACGGCTCCAGCGGGCAGGTGATGAAGGGCCTGGTCCCCACGATCCAGCCCGAGCTCTCGGGCGACTTCGCGACCTTGATGTCCTGGGCCGACGGCGCCAGGCGCATGAAGGTGCGCGCGAACGCCGAAACCCCGGCCGACGCCAAGCACGCCCGCGAATTCGGCGCCGAGGGCATCGGCCTCTGCCGCACCGAGCACATGTTCTTCGACGAAGAGCGCATCAACGTCGTCCGCCAGATGATCCTGGCCGACACGAAGGGGGGCAGGGAGGCGGCGCTGGCCAAGCTCCTGCCGTTCCAGCGCGCCGACTTCGTCGAGCTGTTCCGCATCATGGCGGGCCTCCCCGTCACGATCCGCCTGCTCGACCCGCCGCTGCACGAATTCCTGCCGAAGGAGCATGAGGTGGACGAGGTCGCCGGCACGATTGGCATCGACCCGGCCAAACTGCGCGACCGGCTGGAGGACTTGGCCGAGTTCAACCCGATGCTCGGCCACCGCGGCTGCCGGCTGGGTATCTCCTATCCCGAGATCTACGAAATGCAGGCCCGCGCCATGTTCGAGGCGGCAGTGGCGGCCGAGCGCGAGGCGGGCAGGGCGGTGATGCTGGAAGTGATGATCCCGCTTGTCGCGATGAAGGGCGAACTCGATTTCCTGAAGAATCGGATCGACGCGGTTGCGAAAGCGGTCGAGAAGGAGACCGGCGCCCGGCTCGCCTACATGGTGGGTACGATGATCGAACTCCCCCGCGCGGCGCTGAAGGCCGCCGAAATCGCGGAAACCGCGGAGTTCTTCTCGTTCGGCACGAACGACCTGACCCAGACCACGTTCGGCCTCAGCCGGGACGACGCCACGAAGTTCCTGCCCGAATATGTCAGCCGCGCGCTCCTGCCCAACGACCCCTTCGTCAGCTTGGATACCGAAGGGGTGGGCGAACTCATCCGGATTGCCGCGGAAAGGGGCCGAAAAGCGCGCCCGGGCATGAAGCTCGGCATCTGCGGCGAGCATGGCGGCGACCCCGCTTCGATCCGCTTTTGCGAGGCGGTGCGTCTCGATTACGTATCCTGCTCTCCGTTCCGCGTGCCGATCGCCCGCCTTGCCGCAGCACAGGCTGCGCTCGCCTAAACAATTGAAATATAAGAGATATCGGCAAAATCCGTCGCGCGCGGATAGGGCCTGCGGCCGTCCGCCGTGAGCCGAGCTGCCTGGGGATGATCCGAGATTAAATCTTCGTCATGGCAAGAATAAGACGGGGCAGTTCGTCGGGCATGCTTGTGGAAATTTTACTGAACAGTTGAAGGGAAATAATTCGTAACGGCAGAAATGAAAGCGAATTCAACTTATAAAATACTGAAAAGGACAAGTGAAAGTCTCATGTACAACCTGTCGCAGCCTGCGACAGCTTGACATAGCCTATGTCGTATGTGCCGGGCTGACACGGGAAGTCTTACTCCCTATACAACTCGCGGTTTGTTGCGCCGCAGCGGGACAGGCCGCTACCCGTCGCATCCACACCGCGGCCGGGTCCTCCGGCACAGGCGGTAAGCCTAACGCCTGGGATTAACCGAACCCCGGGCTCTGTCCGGTCAGTCGAATGGTTGTTGGCCCGAGGACTGCAACGTCGGGGTCAGCGACAACGAGAGGTCCTGCCAAAGGGACCCGGAACTCAAGGTGAGGCGAAACGCCTTCCAACATGGAGGTTACATGGGGAAGACGACTGCACTCTTTGCGTTGTTGCGACGCAACGACCGTATCCTGAAAGCCGCAGCTGCAGGCACGTTCCTGTATGCGCTGACCGTTGCCGTAGCCGCGCCGATCATGAGCGCGGCATCGGGTGGCGACATCGTGGTTCTGCGCCTGAACCGTGCCCATCTGACGGAGGCCGTCGAGCGCCGCCCGGCATCGCCTGTGACGGTGGTGCGCGAGGTGGTGAACCGCCCGGCCTATCAAGCCTATCTGCGCGAGAAGAACTGCCTCGCGACGGCGGTCTATTTCGAGGCCCGCGGCGAAAGCGCGATGGGGCAGCGCGCGGTGGCCGAGGTGATCCTCTCCCGCACGCGGGTTCCGGGCCGTCCGAAGACGATCTGCGGCGTGGTCTATGAAGGCTCGCACCGCCGCACCGGCTGCCAGTTCTCGTTCACCTGCGACGGCATCGCCGATCGGGTGAAGAGCGCGGCTGCCTGGCGCCAGGCCAATCGCATCGCGACGAACGTGATGCGCACCGGCGGCAAGGTGAACGCGGTTGCCGGCGGCGCCACGTTCTACCACGCCGATTACGTGAACCCGCGTTGGGCTTCGCGCATGATCAAGGTCGCCGAAATCGGCACCCACATCTTCTACCGCCCGCCGCGCGGCCGTCACCTCTGACGGAGCGCGTGAAGAGGCAGAGACCTCGTGAAGGGCCGGAGCGATCCTCCGGCCCTTCGCCGTTTCAGCGCGGCCCGAGCGCCGGAAACAGCTTCAAGATCCGCCCGCGCATATAGGACGGCGCGAAGCCCTTGATCCGGTCGATCCAGGCGATCTCGTCCGGCACGTAGTAGTGCAGCTTCGTCTTGGCGCCGTCGTGATAAGCGCGCCAGACGCATTCGGCGACGCTGGAGGCGGGCATCAGCCGGAACATGCCCTTCTTCGGCGCTCTAGCACGCAGCTCGTCCTCCGACGGCATCGGCATGTCGCCGGAACGGTTCGGCGTCGAGCGCAGGATCGCCGTGTCGATCAGGCCGGGCAGCACGTCGGCGACACGCACCCCGTGGCGCGCCCATTCGACCGACAGCGCCTCGGTCAGCCCCTTCACCGCATGCTTCGTCGCCGCATAAACCGCGATCCGCGGCATCCCGTAGGTCGCCGAGGAGGACGAGGTCGTGAACAACAGCGAGTTCTCGGTCTTCTTGAGATGGGCAAGCGCCGCATAAGCCCCGTTCAGCGCCCCCACGAAGTTGATCTGCACGACCCGCATCGCCGCCTCGTAGGGCACGTCCTCGAACCAGCCCGACTCCCCGATCCCCGCATTATTGAACATGAGATCGAGCCGCCCGCCCGCGCGTGCGACGAACGCGGCCAGCACCGCCTCGAAGTCGGCCTTCGAGGTGACGTCGAGTTTCGAGGTCCAGCACTGCTCGCGGCCGAGCTCTTGTTCGAGCGTCTTGAGGCCCGGCTCGTTCACATCGGTCGCACCCACGAACCACCCCTTGGACGCGAACAGTTTCGCCGTTTCTCGCCCCATGCCCGAAGCGCCGCCGGTGATGAAGATCGCCCGCTTGGGCGAGGATGATACGGGGGTCGTCATGCGCGGTTCCTGAAGGTCGTGAGTGGGGGAAATAGCGAACAGCCGGGTTCCTATCACATCCCACTTGCAAGTCACGCGGGCGGCGGGGCAGTTTCCCAGCCCATCGCAGCCCGCTTTGGGCTGCCTGTCCTTCCGGAGATCGTTGAGCAATGTCCTTCGGCCGCTTCGCCGCTCTTCCCGTTATGGTTCTCGCCGGCTTCGGTCTCGGCGGATGTGTGTTCAGCCTTGGCGACGACGAACCGAAACCGAAGGTGCGTGCTTCCGACGCCTGCCCCGCGCGCGACCAAGCGAACTGGGCGAAGATGCAGGCCTTCCTCGACGCGAACAAAACCAAGCCCGGGGTGCAGACGACGGAAAGCGGCCTCCAATACCGCGTCCTGCAACCACCCGCGAAAGAGACGTCGCGCAAGCCGACCTGGGCCTCGACCGTGCAAGTCCGCTATCGCGGCACGCTGATCGACGGTTCGGTCTTCGACGAAACGAAACCCTCCGACCCGCCCGCCGAGTTCGAAGCCGGCGGCGTCATCAAGGGCTGGCAGGAAGCGCTGACGACGATGCGCGAGGGCGAAAAGTGGGAAGTCGTCATTCCCTCCGAACTCGCCTACGGCTGCCACGGCAAGGGACAGATCAAGAGCGACCAAGTCCTGGTCTTCGAGATCGACCTCTTGAAGGTGAAATAAGCCGCCTCAAACCGCCTCGCGCAGGAACGCGCGCAACAGCGCGTTGAATTCTTCAGGCCGTTCGAGATTGGGCAGGTGCGCGACACCCGCCATCTCGACGAGCCGCGCCTTCGGCATGACCGACGCCAGATGCCGCGAGCGGGCATTGATGTGCGGAAAGTCGAGCGCACCCGACACGACGAGCGTCTCATGCGGGATCTCGCCGAGCCGTGCGTACGCGTTCGTGGCGCTCGTCTCGTTGCCCGCAGGCGGCGACCGCAACGCCCGGCCGTTCATGTCCAGAAACAGCGCTCGCACCGCGCCGCCCACACGGCCTTCAACCGACAGCGGCCCGTCGAGCCACGCATGCGCCTCGAGCGCGTTCAGCCGCTCCACGTCTTCCGCCGCCTCCGCCTCTTCGATCTGCGTCGCGAGCCGCTGGACTGCCGGAGGCAATTCGCCGGGGTCCGGTGCCCCCGTCACGGCCGGCGCCACCAGCACGAGGCGCTGCACGCGCTCAGGCCGCGTCAGCGCAAAGTCGATCGCAACGCGCCCGCCCTGCGAACACCCGACAAGCGTCACCGGTCCTTCGGTCGTCGCGCGCAACACCGCATCGAGATCGTCGAGATAACTGTGCGGCTCGGCCTCATACAGCGTCTCGCCAAACCCCCGTCGATCGTAGGCCGCCACGCGGTGCGAAGACGCAAACGCCGCCATCTGGCCGGCCCACATCCGCCGGTCCGCGACCCCCGCATGCAGAAACACGAGCGCGTGCCCGTCGCCCGCGACCGAGGTGGCGAGTTGCGCGCGTCCCGAACATGCGAAGAGTGGCGAATTGATCATGGGTTGCTTGTTATCATTGCAACCAGATTGAGGCTCTCGGTCAATTGATTTGGCGGCAACGGTGCGCCCGCTAAGTTCCGGAAAGTCAAAAACAGAGGGCGGGAATGCGCGGGCATTTCATCGCAATTATGGCGCTGGTGGCTTGCGCCGCGTGGTCGGCGCCGGCGCACGCCGAACGTCTTGCCGACATCGTGCAGAAGGCGCGCGAGGCGCGTCTCGCGGGCGATAAGGTCGGCTGGTTGACGAACGCCCGCAAGGCGCACGCGCTCGCGCCCGAGCATCCGGAGCTGTTGTTCAGCCTCGCACGCGCAGAAGCCGCGAACGGCAATGCCGACGCGTCGCTGCGCCATCTCGCCGACGCGCTGCGCCGCGGCGCGGGGCTCAATCTGGCCGTGCCGGAACTCGCCGCGTTGCAGGGCGATCCGCGCTTCAAACCGATGGAGACCCAGAACGAGACGAACCTGCGCCCGCAGGGCAAGGCCGAGCTGCACGTCGCTTTCGACGACGCCGCGCTTGCGCCCGAGGGCATCACCTATCACTCCGCCTCGAAGCGCTTCTTCGTCGGCAGTTTGCGCGGCGAGATATGGCAGGTCGGCGCGGATCTGAAGCCATCGTTGTTCGTCAAACGCGACGCAGGCTTGCGCGAAGTGCTTGGTCTGAAGGTCGATGCCGCCCGCGGTCTGTTGTGGTGCGCGGAAGGTGTGTTCCCGGACTTCCCGCCGTCCAACAAACCGAAGCCCGGTCTCGGCGCGACCGGCGTCGCCGCATTTTCGCTCAAGGATGGCGCGCCCCGCATCAAGGTCGCGGTCGACGAGCGTCCGGTCGCGCACGGGTTCAACGATCTGGCCGTCGCGCGCAACGGCGACCTCTACATCACCGACACAGAGGCGCAGATCGTCTACCGGCTGAAGCAGGGCGCGACGAAGGTGGAACCGTTCCTCGCCGCCGCCGATCTCACGTTCGTCAACGGCCTTGTGCTGTCGCCCGACGAGAAGACGCTCTACGTCGCCCATGTCGAAGGCGTGAGCGCCGTCGACCTTGCGACGCGCACGCACCGCCGTCTCGCGATCGCGGCCGACATGACGTTGGGCAGCATCGACGGCTTGGCGGAGAAGGACGGCGCCCTGATCGGCGTGCAGAACTCGCCCACGCTGGCGCGCATCGTGCGCATTCACCTCGATCGCTCCGGCACCCGCGTCGCAAAGCTCGACGTCCTCGCCGCGCGCGGCAATCTCGAACTCGGTGCGACGACGGGGGTGGTCGTGGGCGATGCGTTCTATGTCATCGCCTCCGCGCCGCCCGCCCCCGGTGCGGGTCCGCCGCCGCCCACGCCGCGCATCCTGCGCATCGGCCTGTAGACGGCGGCTTGCCAGAATTTGACAGATTTCCACCTCTCCGATAACTTGGTTGAATGATCAATCAAGTATTCGCCCCATCGTGAGCGACACCCGCGAACGCATCGTGGGCGTTGCCATGCAGCTCTTCTGGGAGAAAGGCTACGCCTCGACGTCGATCGCCGACATCCTGAAGGCGGCGAACGCGAATTCGGGCAGCCTCTATCACTTCTTTCCCGGCAAGCAGGACCTGCTGATCGCGGTGCTCGACATGTACTTCGCCGGCATCGACGAGATGCTGCTGAAACCGCTGTGGGCGAGTGTCAGCGATCCGATCGAGCGCGTGTTCGCGCTGCTCGACGGCTATCGCCAGCACCTTGTCGTCACCGAGTGTCAGTACGGCTGTCCGATCGGTTATCTCGCACTCGAGATTCACGAGCCGGACCCGCCGGTGCGCGAGCGCATCGCCGCGAACTTCACGCAGTGGGTCGACCGTGTGGAGACCTGCCTCAACGACGCGGGCGACCGCCTGCCGAGCAGCCTCGACCGCCGCGCGCTGGCGCACTTCGTTCTGACCACGATGGAGGGCGCGGTCATGCAGTCGCGCACCTACCGCACGCTCGATGCGTTCGACGCCTCGATCGGACAGCTGCGCGCTTATGTCGACGCACTCGAAGCGCAGGCGCGCAGCGAACAACGAAAGAAAGGATAGACCGCATGCGTGTTGCAGCTTTTCTTCTCGCGCTCATCTTCGCACTGCCCGCGGCGGCGGGGCAGGTCGCCGACACGAGCTACAAGGCGGCCGACGGCGCGCGCGTCCTGCGCCACGAACTCGTCGTGCCGGCATCGGCTGCGGAGGTTTACGCAGCGCTGACGACGGCGGAAGGCTGGCGCACCTGGGCCGTGCCGTTTGCGGTGATGACGCCCGCCTTCGGCGCCGGCGCGATCATCGAAACCTCCTACAATCCGAACGCCAAGCTGGGTGAGGCGACGAACATCAAGAACAAGGTCCTGGCCTACATCCCCGAGCGCATGTTCGCGTTTCAGGCGGTGCAAGCGCCCGCGGGCTTCAAACACGCGGGAGAGCTCGCGCAGATCTTCACGGTTGCCGAACTCGAGCCCCTCGACGCCAAGCGCACGCGCATTCGCTTGTCGATGCTGGGCTACGGCGAAGGCCAAGCATTCGACGAACTCTACGGCCACTTCGCCAAGGGCAACGCCTGGACGATGACGAAACTATCGGAGCGGTTCGAGAAGGGACCGATCGATTGGACGAAGAAAAACAACTGAACGAGAGGGAGAGAACGCATGGACATGGGCTCAATCAACTGGCTTGCGGCGATCGCCGCGGCCGTCGCCGCCTTCGTGCTCGGCGGCGCGTGGTATTCGCCGGCGCTGTTCGGCAAGGCGTGGATGATGGCCTCCGGCATGACGGAGGAGAAGGTCGCACAAGGCAACATGCCGATGATTTTCGGCGTGTCGTTCGTGTGGGCGCTGCTTGGCGCGCTCTGCTTTGCGGCCTTCATCGGCCCAAAGCCCGAGCTTGGTTTCGCCACCGCGGCCGGATTCGCGACGGGCTTGTTCTGGATCACCGGCTCGTTCGGCATCAACTATCAGTTCGAGCACAAGCCGCTCGCGCTGCTGGCGATCAACGGCGGCTACCACACGGTTCAGTACACGCTCTATGGCCTCATCCTCGGTCTTTGGCATTGAGGTGACATCATGGCGGACGTCGAGAAGGCCGTCGCGACCCAACTCGCGAACATCGAGAAGAAAACCGGCAAGACGCTGACGCAGCTGCACGCGGCGCTCGCCAAATCCGGCAAGTCGAAACACGGCGAGTTGCGAAGCTGGGCGATGGAGACGTTCGGCATCGGCTTCGGCGACGCGAACACGCTCATCCATTCGGCGCAGGCGAAGGCCGCGCCTGCGGGCGGCGACGCGCTCGCCGAGATCTACGCCGACAAGAAGGCGCACCTGCGCCCGATCCACGACAAGGTGATGGAGGCGATGAAGACCTGGGGCGAATTCGAGATCGCGCCGAAGAAGGGCTACGTCTCGCTCCGCCGCAAGAAGCAGTTCGCGATGCTGGGCCCAAAGACGAACGACCGCGTCGAACTCGGCCTGAACCTGAAGGACGACGTCGCCAGCAAGAAGATCGTCGCGCAGAAACCGGGCGGCATGTGCCAGTTCATCGCCCCCTTGAGCGGTCCAGCCGACGTCGACAAGGAAATCGTCGCGGCCCTGAAAAAGGCGTTCGACGCCGCCGGTTGAACGCGCTCGCGATTTCGTGTTTGGACGCGCAGTCGAGGCGCCGCCGAAATGGCAAAAAAAGGGGGGAACGATCCGATGAAGGCTCTGACGCTCGCGCTCGCAGTGTCGATGGCGGCGCCGCTCGTCGACGCGCTGGCCGCGCCGTTGATCGCGGCCACGACCGCCACGCCACCGGCCCAGCAAGAAGCGCTCGACAAGGCCGTGCGCCAACTTCGCGAAACGCATGGCGCCTGGGATGTGACGACGGAATTCCTCAAGCTCGACGGCAGCATCGGTGCGACCGCCGCCGGCACCTACGCGTTCGACTGGGTCGTCGAGGATCGCGTTCTCGTCGGCCGCAGCGCGATCCCGGAGTTGAACGCTCAAACGGGCATCCTGTTCTACGTCAACGAAACGAAGGGCCTGATCGAAATGGCCGCCGTCGGCAAGGACGGCCACCTCTGGGTCATGACGGGCCCGGCCGGTGGCGAAGTCCGCACGACGCCCGACACGCCGACGGCCGACGGCAAGACCGTGAGGTTGCGCTTCACGCGCTACAACGTGACGGCGGATCGCTTCGAGTCCAAGATGGAATTCTCGCATGACGGGGGCTTGAGCTGGACCCAAGGGAACCATCAAGTCTTCCTTCGCAAGAAATGAGATTGGAGGCGGCCCCCATGCGCATCGCACCGGCACTCATCGCCGCCGCGCTTTTCGCGGTCCCGGCAAACGCCCAAAGCAAGCTGCCGTGGAAGGACGCCGCGCCGACCCCGCCTGCGGTCGCTGCCGCGCCCGAGTTCGAGAAGGCCGTGATGCCGCCGGTGATGGTCACGCTCCCCGGCATGGACAAGGTCCGCCTCTGGCGCGAGATCGACTACGCGAAGTCGCCGGATCCGTTCGTGCGCATGGACATCTACGCGCCGCCAGGCCCGCTCGCGAAGCGCGGCGCCGTCCTCTTCATCCACGGCGGCGTGTCGACGAAGGGTCAAGCGAAGGATTGGGGCATCTATCAATCTTGGGGACGCCTTGCCGCGGCCTCGGGCCTCGTCGGCGTGACGTTCACGCAGCGTTTGGGTTTCCCGCAAACCCAGATCAACGAGGCGGCGAGCGACGTCGCCGCCGCCATCGCTTACGTGCGCGCGAACGCGGCGACCTACGGCATCGATCCCGACCGTATCTGCCTCGCCGCGTTCTCCGCCGGCGGCCCGATGCTCTCACCCTACATGTCGGCCGCGCCGGACCACGTGCGCTGCCTCGTCAGCGTCTACACGTTCCTCGACATTCGTCAGACGAAGGAGCACCAAGCAGCCGAAACGCCCGAAACGCTGAACGCCTATTCGCCGATCCTGAAGCTCGCAGGCCCGGGCCGCAAAACCCCGCTCCTCGTTCTTCGCGCGGGCGCCGACAAGATTCCGACGCTGCTCGACTCGGCCGACCGCTTCGCCGCCGAAGCGCTCAAGGCCGACTATCCGATGACGCTGATCAATCTCCCCGGCGCCCCGCACGGCTTCGACAACAAGGCCCGGACCCCGCGCGGCGAAGAAGCGATCCT
>CAZLRW010000115.1:0-11533 GCA_964561925.1 uncultured Flavobacteriaceae bacterium | reverse complement strand
GTAAGCACTGCACGGTCGAGGGACCATTGGAACTGCACGCCGGCTATCCTGGCTCAGTCGGCGTCATCAGCGGCAAGGCTTGGTGCGTCGCGCTCGCCTTGGACAAAGCGATTCACCGCGAGCGCGATCGTTGGGATGGCAAGCTCGTGCGGGCTTCAGGAATGGCTTATGAGCAACCGACAGAATTGTCATGGTATGAACTCGATGGTCGCCGAGTTGCCCTTGGAGTTTGCGACAGCGGCCCAGTCATCTATGTGGAAAAGATTGAACAGCTTCGCCGCTAGATCGTGAGTGTAAAATTGGGGGTGGAAGCGCTAGGCTGACGCTTCTCCTCGGAGTTCGCCAGCGGGCGGTAATTGATTCACTCTGGCGCCAATTCCTCCAACTTCTTCAGACAGAAAGACAACATGCGATCAAGCAGTGTTTGTTTGGGTGCGATCGCTCTGAGCGCTGGCTTCATCACGCCGGCCATGGCTGTGGAAAGAGTGGTGCCTAGCCTGCCGCCGCCGCTTCCAACACTCTGCGGTGGAGCGCTGTGCGCAAGCGTTGGTGAAGTTCACATCGACCAAAAACGCGTTGCCCCGGATGTAACCATCTCTTATCGGTACAAGGACCTGACGACGAAGATCCGGATTGAGTACCCCAACATTGGCGATGTGGAAGTGGTTCTCGACGGTCGCTCCACCTGCAGCAATGTGGCGGATCGAGCGATATTGACGAGACAGGATGAACGAACGGCGTTAGCCAAGGGATGCGGGAGACGCCCAGAAAGCTCCGTTGCACATCCAATCGTCGTAACCTATCGGGCCAACAGCGCCGCTGACCTCAGGAGCTTGGTCGACGCCGTCGGTCCGGTTTGGATTGCCAATATTCGTCCTGGCTTAGTCTGGGGAAACGAGCGCACGATAGTGTTGGGATCGGCGGTTGATCACGACGCTCTGAAGTAAGCGCCCCCCGGGCGGGCGCGGCGCAGAGCCGTTGCCGGAGTTAAGCGGGCCACGCCCCCGGGAAAGGACCGGGAATCTGAGAAACACCGCGGCAGTTCCCCTTTCAGAAATGAAACGTGACACGCGGCGCCGGTGCGCTACGCTCCAGGCTTGGCGGAGGGCCTGCGATGCACATCCTGATCTTTGGCATTGGATGGTTGACCAGTGCTGCCTTTGCGTGGATGGGCTGCATGGGGGTGATTGCCTTGGTCATGACGAGCGACCCGACAGAAATCGTCGCTCGAGGCACCTTGCTTGCGACGGGTGCGTTCCTGACGGCTGCGGTCGCCACCAATCCCCATGTCTACAGCGGACGCCCGACACGGGCCGTCGCGTGGAACGTGGCCGCCGGCATGCTCGTCGCTATCATGTTCTTTGCCGGCAGCTTCCTGGTGCTGACTGGGACGTGGCGCTGAGACTAAGCGCGCAGGCGGGCTTTGAAAATAGGTCAAAATAAGGGACACGATACTTGTTCCCCTGAGCTAACCCGGGTTCAAAACGGGACTTTGTTGCCCGAGAGGAGGCGTTGCGGTGTCAGTTATTTATGTTGATCCGAACCCGTGGACCGAAGTCACGTTCTTTGAAATCGCGTTGTGGCTTCTGCCGGTGCTCGTGCCCATGGCAATGACGCTCAAGATCATGCGCTATCTGGCGGCGGTGCGCCGCTTCGGTACAGCGCAACTCGACGCTGCCCAGCGGCTCGAACTCTACGCCCACCACGGCGCCGTCCGCTGGCTCGCCCATGCAACGATGGCGCTGACGATGATTTTCGTGGGCCTTGTGCTGCAAGCGGGGATTACAGCGGAATTGGGTCGTGGAGTATGGGTTCTCCGCATGTGAGCCGCGATGAGAGAACTCAAGCCTCCTCCGCATCCAATGTGGCGCTCATTTGCGGGTTTCGCTCTTGCGTCGGTGGTTGCGTCGGCCGCTTTGGGAGGTGCTTTGTGGCTTCAGCAGACCGTCGCGGGGCCGTCGGCAGGGATGGACGACCTGCGGGAACCCGGTCGGTTCATCGGCTATGTGGTTTTTGTCAGTGTGCTGACGTTTCTTCCCGTCGCGCTGGTTGGTGACTTGACCGATCTTGCGCTTCACCGGCTTCGCCGTCCGGAATTCTGGGCGTACGCATCGGCCGGTCTTCTCGCCGGCGCCCTCATCGGTTGGGCGCTTGCGGCCGTGACTCCGCAGTCGGACGTGGATGACGGTTCGATCGCGAGGGTCTGGCAGCTGGCGTTGTTTGGGCTCACCGCAGCCTCGACATATTGGTGGGTCGTCCGGCGCACCGGCCGACCCTGACGGCGCCTTGCATCGGCTTGCTCTTCGGGTGACATTCGCCGCGCCTTATTTGGAGGGCGGTAATGCGGCGCGTACTGTTGCAGGCGATGTGGGCATGGGCCGGGGCGTGGGCCTCGCTGTCGGCGGCGCAGGCGCACGGCGCCTTGGCGCTCGGCATCCCCGCCGATGTCGGCCGCTCCGGCGTCGCCGTGGGCTATACGGCGAACTCGCCGACCGCCGAGCGTGCGGAGGAGCGCGCCATGGCGCGCTGCCGCGACGAGAAGAGCGCCCCCGCCGACGTGCGCGCGCTCTGCAAGGTCTACGCTCGCTTCAGCCACAAATGCTTTGCGATCGCCCTCGATGCGCAGAACGGCACGCCGGGTTTCGGCTGGGCGGTGGAAGCGAAGATGGAGTTGGCCCGCGCCTCAGCCGTCGCCGAATGCAGACGCGTCTCGCCGGACGCGCGCAAACCCTATTGCAACGTGGCGGCGGAATATTGCGACGAGCAGCCTTAGGCCCGGCGGCGTCAGTCCAGCGCGACCGTGAAGCAGTGCGTCTCGCCCGTGTCCGCGTCGGTCACGGCGACGTTGAGCGCGGGCGCGTCGGCCGCGGCGCACGTCTCAGCGAAGGTCAAAGCGGCTTGCAGAAAGTCGGGCGCGTCGACCGCGTCGGCCACTGCCGGATCGGCATCCGACAGCCGCGCGACGAAGCGCCGGGCGCGTCCGGCCGCGGGTGGGCGGCCGTGGATCGGGCGCAGGGGCTGGTAACCCTGCTGCGGCACGTTCAGGCGGCGGGCGCGGACGGTTGCGGGCATTGCGGTCGACCTCGAACTTTGTGAGCCTGAAGGACCTCGTCACCGGGCGACCTTCATGGCGGACAAGCGAATCACTTCGCGTACCAAAGTCTACATCACGCGAATCGGGCTCAAGGATTGGCTCGTGGCTGTGGACAGTCAGAAAGCTGCGCTGAAAGCGTGGGATGTTCACAGGAATCTGTTCGCGACCGGCGAGGCGCGGCTCACGAACGATCCCGCGCATGTCGAACTCGCGATGCGCACGCCGGGGGTGCCGGTCGCGGCGACCGGGCGCCTCGCACTCCCCGAAGCCGCTTCGAACGTCGTGAAGTTGCCCGTGGCGAAAAGGGCGCCGGCCGCGACAAAGCCCGCACCCGAAGCCCAGCGGCCGAAGCCGAAGCCTGATCGCGCCAAACTCGACGCGGCCGAAGAGGAGCTTCGCATCTTCGAGCGCGAGGCGGCGCGGCAACAGAGCGAACTCGCGCGGCGGAAACTCTCGCTCGAGACCGAGATCGAGGCGTTCGAGGCGGAGACCTCGCGCCGGCGTGAGCGCCTCGAGAAGCGTGTCGTGCGCGAACGCACCGCGTACGAGGACGCGACCTGACGCGGCGATCACTCTATCGTGTCACCGAATTGACGTTTCGCCGGGCCGTGCGGCGCTTGCGCGATTCGCGTTATGATTGAAGGTCCGTTAAGGAATCCGCGAATTTCCCGCCCCAGGTTGTGGTTCTCCTTCCTTGCTGCGCCTGGCCGGGGTGTCTATCTTCGAGGTCTCGCGCGAGCCTTGAGAGACGCGCGGTGTGGCCCCGTTTCCCCCAGGACGCCCTTGGAAGATTTCTTCTTATTTTTCTGCGTGGGTTTGATCGCGCAGTTTGTCGACGGCGCCCTCGGCATGGCCTACGGCGTGACGGCCTCGTCGTTTCTGCTCGCGGCAGGGGTCTCGCCCGCGCATGCCTCGGCCGGCACGCATATCGCGAAGTTCTTCACCACCGCCGTCTCGGGTGCGGCGCACGCCTCTTACAAGAACGTCGATTGGGGCCTGTTCTGGCGGCTGGCGCTCTCGGGTGCGATCGGCGGCTCGCTCGGCGCCTATGTGGTGACCGCGATCCACGGAGACATCATCAAGCCGTTCATCGTCGTCTATCTGGGCATCATGGGCGTCATTATTTTGTGGCGCGTTTTGCGCGAGCAGCCGCGCCTGCGCTTCACGCTCCGTACGACAACGCCCTTAGGGTTCGTGGGCGGGTTCCTGGATGCGATCGGCGGCGGCGGCTGGGGCCCGATCGTGACGACAAGCCTGATCGGCCGCGGCGGCGACCCGCGCTACGTCATCGGCTCGGTCAACGCGTCGGAATTCTTCGTCACCGTTGCGATCGGCACCGCCCTCATCGCCGCCATCGTAACCGGTCATTGGACCGAAGGCGCGAAGCTCTGGGACTACGCGACCTCGATCGCGGGCCTCATCATCGGCGGGCTGATCGCCGCCCCGATCGCCGGCCGTTTCGTCTCCGTCATCCCGCGAAAGTTCCTGGGCGTCGCGGTCGGCCTGCTTGTGCTCGTCCTCGCCGGCTATCAAGGCGCCGCCCTGTTCAAGCTGATCTAACTCGTGAACATCTTCCACGCCGCGATCACCAGCACCGCCGCGAGCGCGAGCCGGAGGCCCGGGATCGGCAGCACCCGCGTCCCCATCTGCGTGCCGATAAGGCCGCCGGCGACCGCGGCGAGCGCCCAATAGGGCAGGGCCTCGGGCAACGCGCCGATCGAAAACGTGGTGCCCGCAAGCCCCGCCGCCGAATTGACGAGGATGAAACTCGCGGCGATGCCCGACGTCCGTCGCGTCGGCGCCCAATGCATGAGGAGAATAAGCGGACTCAAGAAGATGCCGCCGCCCGTGCCGCTCAACCCCGCGAGCAGCCCCAGCGCCGCGCCCGCCGGCAAAGCAGCCGCAAGCGGCGGCGGCTTGGCGCCCGCATCCTCTTGCGGCGCCTGGGCCGCGGTGCGCACGAACTGCACGGCCGAGGCGAGCAACACCGCGCCGACCAGCGGGCGGTAAATCTCCGGCGGAACATGCAGCGTGCCGCCGATGAAGGCGGCGGGCACCGACGTGATCGCAAACGGCAACAGGATGCGCCAATCGTTCTGTCCTGCCCGCGTGTAGCGATAGGTCGCAATCGCGGCGACCACGATGTTGAGCGCCAGCGCACTTGGCCGCATCGTCTCCGGCGCAAGCCCGAACAGCGCCATCGCCGCCAGATACCCCGACGCGCCCGCATGCCCGACCGACGAATAAAGCGCGGCCGCGGCAAAGATCAGCAATGCAAGAGCAACGTCGTCGGAAGTCATCGGACCCGTCAGTACTCCCACTCGGCGACGACGCCGATCCGCGTGTCGCCGGTAGGCCCGGCCTCGCCGCGCAGCTTTATCTCTTCGGTGAGGTCGATGTCGACGGTCGCGCGCCCGGCGGCCGTGTCCGTGCCTTGGACGAAGCCGACATAGACGCCGCTGCCGACATACGTCCCGGCGCCGAGCGCGCTGCCGCCGCCCGTGTCCGTGACCGCGCTCAACGTGTCGATGCCGAGGCCCGAGCGCAGGCTTTCCAGAATGTCGGGGCCGGTCGAAAGTCCCGACCAGCGCGCGATCGCGGCGGCCAGCTGCACCGCCTCGAACGCGGAGAGCTGCTGCACCGACTTGTTGAACAGGATGCGCGCGATGATCTCGTCCTGCGGCAGCGTGGGCGAGGAGGAAAGCTTGATCTCCGGCGCGTTCGCCTTGCCCTTGACCGCAACGGTGGCGACGAGGCCCGTCTTGCGCACGTCGCCCGCGATGTCGAGCGTCGGGACGATGGGTCCTGAGAAGACGATGTCGCCGCGGGTCAGCGTGATGCGCTGGCTGAGAACGGAAACTGCGCCGCGCCGGAGCTCGAAGCGTCCGCTCGCGGTCGGGTCGTCGACCGTGCCGGCGACCTTCACGCGCCCGCCGAACTCCGCATCGACGCCTTGCCCGCGCACGAACACGCGCTGCGGCGCACGCACCGTCAGGTCGAGGCCGAACTGCAGCCCGGAGTCGGCATCCTCCTCTTCCACCGGCAGGCGCGCCAAGACCTCGGGCGGCGCGTTGCGGTGCGTGACGCGGATCGGGTTCAGCGGTCGCGCGAGCTTTTCCGGCAGACGGATCTCCCAGCGCTCGACGTCGACGGTGCCGCCGATCGTGGGGCGGGCGAACAAGCCGCCGGACATACGCGCGTCGACGTTGGCGACGACAGTCGTAACGTCGGTCGCAACCAGCTGCGCGTTGCTCGCGGCAAGCGAGAGTTCGAGCGGATAGGCGTTTGCGGGCTCAAGACGGATGCTGCCCTTGCCCGAGAGCGTGCCGCCGTTCGGCGCGGCGGCTTTCAGGCTCGACACCGTGACGCTGCGCTCGGATCCTTCGAACTCGGCGGCAATGTCCTTGAGCTCGAACCCAGACTCCGCGCTCCGGAAGTGGCCGTTCGCGATGCGGCCCGTCCCCGCGATCCGCGGCGCAAGGCGCGTGCCGGAAAGCTTCGCCGCAATCGTCAGCGTGCCGCGCGCGCGGTCGCCGGTGACGCCCAGATAGGCATTCGCGAGCGCAAGGTCCGCGGTGCCGTCGACCGCGACGGCAAGCGGCGCGTTGCCCGCGAACGGCATGCGCCCCTCGGCACGGAACGACGTGCGCGCCGGATCGGCGAGCGTGAGTTTGAACGTGGCGCCGCCCCGATCGGTTTCGCCGGACGCCGTCAGCGTCAGGTTTCGCACGATGCGCGCCTCGCCTTCGGGCGCGAGGTTCGTCGCCTTCAGCTCGAACGTGACCGCACCGCGCTGGCGCACGCGTGCGCTGCCGCTGACGAGCCCGGTCGCGGGCAGCGGATCGGCGGCAAACCCCGCCACCCACAACGGCAATGCGTTCGCGGTCAGTGCAAGATCGGTCGCGCGGCCCGCATCGCCCTCGATCGTCAAGCTTCCCTTGTCCGCCGCTATCCGCGCTGCCGGGATCAGCACGCGGCCGCCGCCGAGCGCGATAGTCACCGGCGCGGCGAGACGCGCAACCTTGTCGCCGCGCGAGAGGTCGAGCGTTTCGAGCGCGAGCACCGAAGGCTTCGCCCAAAGATCGAGCGTCGCCTTGGCTTTCGCCGTCGTCGCTTCGCGCCGCGCGGTCGCGCTGACAATGAGCGCGCGCAACGAACCCGTGCCCGTGGCGTCGAGCGCCTGCAGCGCGAAGCCGTCGAGATCGGCGGCCGCCGCACGCGCGCGCAGGTCGAGCGACGCGGCACCCACCGGATCGCTGATCGTGCCGTTTGCGCTGAGGCTTGCAAACGTCGCCGTCTCGAAGCGCAGGCGCGGCGAGGCAAGCGCCACAGTCACGGTCTGCCCGGTCGCGGCATCGAAGCGAAGGTCGCTCTTGAGCGGTCCCGCCAGATCCTCGCCGATCAGCGGCGCGACGTCGGCGACATCGCCGGCGTCGATCTTCGCACTGCCGCGGATCAGCGCGTTCGCGTCGATGACGGCCGCGCCTTCGAGCGCGACGGACGCGAGCTGCAGCTTCAATCCGTCGACGCGCGCCCCGCCGTCGCTCGACCACGCGATGTCGGCCGCCCCTTTCGCCGGCTTTCCCGCATAGTCCCCGTCGACCGCAAAGCGGCTCATGCCTTTGGCGTCCGGTTCGGCGAGCGTCACGGCAAGTGATTTCACGGGCCGGCCGAACAGTTTGCCGTCGCTAAGGTCGCCGCGCCCGGCGAAACGCGGGTTCGCCGGTGTGCCCGTCGCGTGGATGTCGACGACCGCACGGCCCGCATGCGCAGGTGAAATGAGTGCCAAGTCGGCAAGCGTAAGCCGTGCTTCCGCATCGAGCTTGTCGCGGCCGACCGCCCCGCTCGCGATCAGCGAAGCGTCCTTGCCGTCGAGCGTCAGCGACGTGACGTTCAGCTTGTCGAACGCCGTCCCGGTGGCCGCGAAATCCAGCGTGCCGAAACCGGCGAGCAAGCGGTCGATGTCGTCGCCGAGTGCGAGACCCTTGATCGTGCCCTTGCCCTCGGCGTTCCAGGCGGCGGTGTCGAGGTTCGCCGCGATACTTGTCGTAAGTGCGGCGGCGCCGCCCTTCATGCCTGCGCGCGCGAGGTCGGGTGCGTCGAGCGCAAGAACGCCGGCCAGCGCCTTCGCGTCGGCGTCGCCCGTGAAGCGAAGCGTCGCCGGCGTGGTGGCGAGTTCGGCGACGATGCCGGTCAGACGCGCGCGTCCGATCGCGTTCGCCTTCACGCTCATCGTCGCAGTGTCGCCGAGCAAACCGCGCAGCACGGCGTCGTCCGTGGCGAGGCCTCCCGCATCCGCGCGGCCGGCAATCGCGACATTCGTTGCCGCGCTGTCCCAGCGCCCATCGGGCTTTGCCGTCAGCCGGGCGGTGAACGTCGACGCTTTGATGCCTTCGGCGGTGACGTCCGCGGCGGTGAGGTCGACCGTCAACGGCGGTGCCGGCCAAGGACCGTCGAGCTTCGCGTTCAGCGTCAGGTCGCGCCAGTCGATGTTCTGGCCGATCAGCGCCCCAAGCGCGCCGCCTTCGCGCGCCTGAAGCGTCGCATTGCCGTTCCAGCGCTTCGCCGCGGCATCGAACAAGCCTTTCGCGTCGAGCGTGAATGCGGGCGTCAGCGCCGACAGGCGGTCGACGCGCCAGGCGCCGCCGTCGCTTTGCGCAGCCGCGAGCTCGATCGACGTTTGCCCCTCATAAAGCGGCCTCAAGCTTGCGGGGCCGATCGCATCGATCGTCGAGGCAAGTTGCAGTTTCAGTTCGCGCCACGCGCCGCGCCGCGCGATCGTGGCTGTGCCCAGCGCCGTCAGCGCGCCGCCGCCTGATGCGGTCAGCATCGCGCGCCAATTGTCGAGCGTGCCGTTGCTCTTCAAGTCGGCGATGAGCGGCGCATCCGCGGGCAGTTCGAGGATCGTCGCCAGCGTACCGCCCGCGGCGTCGCCGATCGATGCCGATAGGTCCAGCTTGTTGACCGCAGGGTCGTAGTCGCCCCGCAGCGCCACCCGCGCACCATTCTCCAGACGTTCGACCAGCTTCAGGTCGAGCTTCGCCCGCCGCGCCAGGTCGCGGAGGTCGGCGCTGCCTTCGAGCGCGAAGACGGCAGGCGTGCCCGCAATCTCCGGCGCTAGGGCGACGGTCGCGATCTTCAACCGGCCGATCGCAAGCGGCGGCAGCGTTCCGCCCTCGCCGTCGCCGCCGCCTTCCGGCTCGCGCAGCCATTCGACGCGCGCGACGCTGAGGTCGTCGATTGCGATCTCCCCGCCGATCAGCGCGAACGGGCTCCACGTAACCGCCGCGTTTTCGATCACGGCCCACGGGCCCGTCCGGTCGGACAGAGTCACCTTCGCCGCGCGCGGCGCGTGCGGCAGCGTGCCTTCGAGGCCCTCGATCTTAAGCGAGAAATTCTCGGACGACGCGGCGCCTTCGATCAGCGCGACCGCAAGCGCGCGGCCGGGTCCGGTCTGCAGCAAGGCGAAGCCGATCATCGCGACGATGGCCGTCCCGCCAAGCGCAAGCGCGACGCGCCGGATCCACTTCCGCAGTTTCATCGCTCAAAACGCCTGACCCAACGCCACATAGACACCGTACTCGGCATCGCCCGCCGGCGGATCGAGGGGCAGGGCGACGTCGAGGCGAAGCGGCCCGACCGGCGTGCGATAACGAACGCCGAGGCCCACGCCCACGCCGATGTCTTCGAAGCCGGGCGCGTTCTCGCTCGATGCCGCGCCCGCGTCGACGAACGCGGCGAGCCCGATATCGTCCCACAGCCAGCTTCGCACTTCCACCGATCCCTCGATGAGGCTGAGACCGCCGATGATTTGGTTAATCGCGTCGCGCGGGCTCAGCGCTTGATACTCGTAGCCGCGCACCGAACCGCCGCCGCCCGAGAAAAAGCGCAGGTCCACCGGAAGATCCGTCACGTCGGGCGCCGCCGAAACGCCGAACGCAAGGCGTCCGGCGAGCACAGTCCTTTCGTCGAGCGCATAGTACGTCGAGGCCGCGGCATCGAAGCGCGCCGTGAGACCGGCGCCGCGCGTCAGGTTGAATATCGGTTCGAGATTGGCGCTCGCCCGAATGCCCGACGTCGGGTCCAAGATGTTGTCGCGCGTGTCGTAGACGAGCGAAATCGGCAGTTCGGCGGTCGTGCGGTCGCGCGTGCCGAGCACGTCGGTCTCGCGCGCTTGCGTGAAGCCGATCGCGGCCTCCGCGCGCAGCGTCTTGTCGAAGCGGCGGCGGATGCGCAGTTCGGTGAAGACCGCGTCGCGCTCGAACGCGTCGGGCCGTTCGCGCGTCGCGGCGGCGCTCACGATCAGATCGTCGCGTCGCGTCGGCGTTGCGGGAAAGGTGAGCGCCGCGCGCAAGCCGTATTCGTAATCGTCGGCGCCGTTCGAGAGCAGCCGCGCCGCCTGCGCCTCGATCCGCAGCTGCTCGGCGCGCCCCCAGAGATTGCGATGCTGCCAATAGCCGCCGAGCGCGAGTCCTTCCAGCGTCGACCAGCTTGCCGACACGCCGACCGCGCGCAGCGCGCGCTCGCTCACCGCGACGGTCACCGGCAGGCGGCCCTCCGCGTCGAGGCCCGTGCCTTCTTCCGTCGCGACCGAACCGAAGATCGCAAGGCGGTCGAGTTCGGCTTTGTAGTCTTCCAGGATCGCGGCCTTGTAGGGATCGCCCGGCGCGAACGGCGCGAGGCTCTTCAGGAATTCGGCGTCCGCGCGTTCGTTGCCCTTGACCGCGACGCCGCCGAACGCGGCCTTGGCGCCGGCCGCGACGCGGAACGTGACGTCGAGCGTTCCCGTGTTGTGATCGGCGATCGCCTCGCGTCCCGTGATCGCGGCGAACGGATAACCCTCTTCGCGCAGCGCCGCGACGATGCGCTCGTTCGCAGCGACGACGAGGGCGGAGCGCGCAGGCTCGCCCGCCGCGAAGCCCGTAACCGTGGGCGCGAGAGCCGCGAGCGGCTCGGCGGCGGAACCCGGCGACGCCTCGATCTTCGGCGCCGCAAACACGAAGAGCGATCCCGGCGCCACCGCGACCGTCACGCCGACCGCGCCGGCGGGCGGCGTCTCCGCGAGCGCATCCTCGCGCACCGGATCGTCGATCGGCCCGCCGTCGATCTCGATCCTGACGGCAGGCGCAAAATAGCCGAGCGCGTTCAGCGCCCGCACGATGCGCGCCCGGTCCGCCCGCGCGCGCGTGAACAGCACGCCGATCGAATCCGGCGGCTCGGCCGCAAAGGTGAAAAGCAGCGACGCCGACTTCACCGCCGCCTCGAGCTGCGCGTTCCCGCCCTCGATCGTCAGAGACGGCGCGTATGCAAAAGCGGCGTTCTCGCTCGCCGGTGGCGCATCGTCGGCAAGCGTCGCCGCCGCACCGGCCGCGACGACGCAAGCAGCCGCCGCCATCCAGCGCGCCCAACGCACGAGCCAGCACCCATCGCGACACATAC
>CAZLRW010000114.1:0-11906 GCA_964561925.1 uncultured Flavobacteriaceae bacterium | reverse complement strand
GTAACCGTGATGCCCCAGGTTTGGGCCAGGAGTTCGCGCTGGGAGCGGGTGCCGCCGGAGTAGCGGATCACGAGGGGCTTTTGCGTGTTCGTGGCGGCGAGGTTCGTCCATGTCTGATTGCCCGGCGTGGGCACGTTCGGCGGGCGGCCGTCGTAGGTGATCGTAAGCCGGTTCGGGTGGATCACGAGCAGCGTGTTATAGGTGACCGAGAGATCGTGCTTCGTGTTGCAGGCCTCGGCCACGGTCGCGTTGATCAAGAGCGGCGTGATCGTCACGACCTGCGACGCCACGACGGAGACCCGGCACGACACCGGCAAGTGCGAGCGCACGTCGACGCCGACGGAGGGTTCGGCTCGGGCCGGGCTCAGCAATGCCAGAGCGGCCAGTGCTGCGAGAAGCGGCCGGTGCGTGTGCGTCATGAGGTGTCCCGCCCTTGTGCTTGCGTGCCGGCTCATAGCGGCGCCACGTTGATCGTCAGCGTGTCCTGGTATTCGCCCGACGGGCGGCCCGCGACGTCGCCGATCGTCAGGCTCATCGGATAGTTGATGCCGTCGAGCGTGATCGGCGGGCTGCGGTTCAACGAAAACGACGCGCCAGCGAGCCCGACCGCGGTGCCGTCGAGTTGCATCGAATAGGGGACGCCGGGATCGGCGGTGACGGTCTTGTGTTTGAGCTTGCCTTGGTTTTGCGAACTCACGGCAATCGAAACTGGGCTCGTCGCGCGCACTTGCACGATCGCGCCCTTCGTGGCCCCCGTCGTGAGCGTACCGAAGGCGATCTCGCTCAACGCGAACGGTGTGCCGAACGCGCCCGAGGCGCCTGCGATGTTCACTTGCGCGCGCGCTTCGACAACGGCACCCGCGGTCGCGGTGCGGTCGGTGCCGACCTGCACGAGCGGACCCGCGCCGCTGCGATAGAGACGGAACGTCAGAACGTCCGAATAGGTCGCCGCCGGTGCGATCAATCCCGCCTCGACCTTGACGCGCAGCGTGATGTTGCGCGTTTGGCCGGGATAGAGGCGCACCGTTCCGACGGGCGCTGCGATGTTGTTTTGGAAGACGGCGCCGCCCGGCCATTCGAGGAGGTAGCGAATCGTGTCGGCGCCGTTCTTGAACGTGCGCGGTGCGCCGGGCGGGGGGCTTCCGATCGCAATGCCGACCGAGCACTCGTCGGCGCCGGCATTCGTCAGGCCGACCACGTAGTTGACGGTGCGCGCCTGGCCCTCGAACGGATCGTAGATCACGTTCGGGATCGGGCTGATGCTCGAGATCGATACGTCGCAGGCGGTGGCGTGGGCCTCGGCGTTTGTGGCGAACGCCGCCGCGATTGCGATCGCCAAACCGTGTCTCGACCAACTCATGACGTCAGCTCCCCTTGTTCCCGGCGACGATCGTTCCGACGTCGATTTGTCCCTTCACGTCCGCAGGCACGTTCAGCGGCACGACGATGTCGAGCGCCGGACCCAGCACCATGTCGTAGCGCCCGGGCGCGAGGCCCTCGGCAAAGAAGCGCCCGGCGCGGTTCGTGAACACCAGTACGGGTTTGCGCGCGGCGTCATCCTTCGCGCGCACCTCGCCGCCCAGCAGCGCGAGCGGCTGGCCGTCCGCGCCGACAAGCGTGCCGACGACGACGCGCGAGGCCTCGGACCCTACGGTGATCGCATAGCCCGACGCGGCGCCCGGTAAGACGTCGTATTGCCCGGTGCCCGCGTCGTAACCTGCGGGCAGGTTTTCGACGTCGACGTATATGTTGTGCGGCTGATAGGCGCTGCCCGCGGCGACGAGGGCGGGACCGAAGAAATCCGCTTCGGCCTGGCGGCGCGTGCTGTCGCGGCTCTGCGAGACGCCGACGTCGTGATCGTACAGCGTTTCGTGCGCGGCGATGATGGCGAAGCGCTGTCCGACCGGCCGGCCGAGGGCAAAGCTGCCGTCGGCAAAGGCAAGCTGCGTGGCGACGGCGTAGGATGAGCGCTGGGTCTCGACCTCGCCGGTCACGATGTCGGCGACGGCGTCGTGCTGCAGCAGAACGTCGAAGCGGTTGGCGTTGTAGGCGATCTCGCCCGAGCCGGTCGCTTGGTCGCCTTCGCGCAAGGCCGCGACGCGGACGCCGAAATCGCCGAGTTCGTCGCGCTGAAAGCGTGCGTACTCGGCTTGATACTGATCGTTACCGGAGTCGTAGGACGCGCGTGCATTTTCGCGATCCGACAGCGGCAGCGAGAGCGACAGGAGGAAGCGGTCCTCCACGGTTTCGCCGTCGCGCTCCGTACGCTCGTTCGAGGCGTTCAGATCGACGAAGCCCAGGCTGTAGTTCACGCTGAGGCCGTAGCGCGTTTCGTCGGGCTCGGTGCCGCGACCTGTCGTATGAGAGCCGGACACGCCGAGGCCGACGTCGAAGGGCAGGCGGAAGGACAGACGCCCGCGCATTTCGCGTTCGCGCGGTTCGTCGGGGGTGAGCGTGCCGAGGCTCGCGAAGTTCTCGGTCGTGTGAAGGTAAGAGAGGCTGAGCTGCGGGTTTTTCAGAAACGCGAGCTCTTCCGACGAGATGTCGTAGCTCACGAGATAGGAGTGGCCGCGCGCGAGATCCTTGATGTCGCTGAAGCCGGCGAGCACGCCGAACGTGCCGATCGGGCTCGCCCAGCCCAGTTCGGCGCCGGCAAGCCACTGCAATTTGTTGCCCTGCAGGTTCGCGCCGATCGTGATGTCCTGCGTCACGCCATAGCGCGCATAGGCCGACAGCGACGGCAGGTCGGTGTCGTATTTGATCTCGTCGCCCGTGTCGCGCAGTTGGGGCAGGCCCACGGTCGCGCCGAACTCGGCCACATCTTCGTCGAGGAGGCGCGCATTGAAGAACTGCGAGAACGCGGCGAGCAGATGGCGGCCGAACTCGTCGATCACGTAGAGCTCGACGTCGTTCAAACCGTTGAACAGCGGAAAATCCTTGAGGTCGTATTGGCCGGGTTCGAGCCTCAGCGTCCGGATCGACGTGCCGTTGACCACCACTTCGACCGTCGACGTGCGGTCGAGCGAGAAGCGGAACAGGCCCGACGGGCGCACGTTGCGGAACGGCTGAAGCTCTCCGAACAGGCGTTGCAGCGAAATCCCGCCCAAGATCGGCGACGACTGGAAGCCGCTCGGCACTGCCGTCACATCGCCGATCGAGGCACGTAACGCTTTTGCGGTGTCGTCGTGGATCAGGGCGACGTTGCCGCGCTGGAAAGGATCGCCCGCGCCTTCGTCGTATTCGCCCTGCGCGAACAGATACGTGCCGTCCTTGCCGAGGAAGTTCAGCGCCAGGTCGGCCGAGACGCGAAACGGATCCCAACCCTTCGCCGCCTCCGGCGTCCACACATAGGATTGGCGCGCCGTCATCAGCAGTGAACCCGAGAAATTCGCAGGCGCGACGGTGACCGCGTTGGGTTGCCCGAGATCGGCGCGCTGCATTGCGGAGATCGTTTGGCCGCCTTGCTTCGTCACGGGAATCGCAACGACGAGTTCCAACTTCGCGGTATCGTAGGTGACCGTGATGCCGACCGGCGCGAAGACGTTGATCGGAACGATCTGTTGGCCGCCGGCCACCCGCTTCAGTTCGCTCGTCATCTCGGGCGCCAGACGCTGGCCCAAGAGCCCGATAAAGCGCTCGACGTTGACGCTGATCTCGCCGTCGACGGAGGCCGCGACCGGCACGTCGCCCAGATACGTGCCTTGGAAGATGAGGGGTAGGGTGAGGTTGTAGGTTCTGACCGTCTGCGCGGTCTTGACCTCACCTGCGGCGTGGGCGGGCGCGGGCGTCACGGCGAGCATCGCCGCGGCAAAGAGCGAGCGCACGGCGCCGCGCCGTCCGCCCGCTTTCGATCTTTGCTCTTGCCCGCCCCGCCCATGGCCGCATCGCATATCTGATCGCCGTTCGTGCTACTTCGCCTCCACCAGCGTGAACTTGGCGGTCAGGCCTTGTGCGGGCGCTTTGCCGGGCTTCGGCAGTTCGATCACGCGCTTGCCGCCCGGCAGGATCCAGCTCGTGCCGAGCGCCTTGCGCCACTCTTCTTCCGAAATCGTCGCCTGGAAGCCGCCGCCGGAGAGCGCCACGTTGCCGCTCGTCAGGTTCGCGTATTTGTTGCCGCTGTTCTGCAACGTGAGCTTCAGCTTGTCGCCCTCCGGCGTCAGCGATACGGCATCGACCTTCGATTTGGCGCCGTCGGGTACGATGTTGGCGACGGTCGAAAAATTGAACACGAACTGCACGCCGCTCTTCCCGTCGTTCGGAAGCTGCACGGGCACCTGCTTGACGGTGATCGTGTAGGTTTCCGACTTCGCGAGCTGCTGCGGTCCCACATATTGGACGCGGATCGCCTGCGTGGCGCCGGGCTTGATGACGGCCTGCGGCGGGAACAGCACGAACTCCTTGTCGGCGGGCGCGCGCGATTCCTTCCCGTTCTCGTCGAATAAGCGCTTCTCGGCGACGATTTCGACGGTGATCGGCGAAGCGTCGGTGTTGTTGACGCGGATGACCGAACTCGCGCCCTGACCCGACGGCTTCATGTCGTAGATCATCGGCGCGACTTGATACGCCTGCGCCGCACCGGCAAGGCCGAGCGCAAACGCGGATACGGCTGCGATGTTCAGGAGTCTGTTCATTTCGAATTCCCACCGGTCTCGCGTGTTTGTGTGTTCGAAGCACTGCAGGCTTGAGACCTTCGCGTCCCGCACGTGCCGGGTTCCGAGGGCCCGACACACGTCGGGCCCTCGAATAATGCGGACGCCGTCAGGGGGCGACTTCGATGGTCAGCACGTCGGCATATTCGCCGGCGATCGACAGATCTTGCTGCAGCGCCACTTCGAAGCTGCGCGAAACCGGGCTGTTCGCGACCGGGCCCGACGAACGTGCGAGAGTGACGCCGCCGGCAGCCACGTCGGAACCGAACGTCTCACTGTCGAACGTGACGTTGTAGAGTTCCGTGATGCCTTCGACCTCGTTCCAGACGCCGCCCTTGGCGCTCGTGAACGTCAGCGTCAGGTCGGCAATCTCGAAGTTGCAGGTCGTCGCGAATTCGCCGGTCGCGCCTTGCGACGCCGACGGGCCGATCACGAGGTTCGTGCTGTCGGCGCCGATCGAGCATTCCTTCGCGAGCGAACTCGAGATGTTGAAGTCGACCTTGTTGTACGGACCCGACGCGAGGGCAGGCATGGCGACGATCGCGACGGCGGCCGTGGCCAGAAGAAGGTTACGCATGATGCTCTCCAATTCATCTAGGGTTTAGAGGGGGTAGGCACTGTGCTCGACACCGGGAGTTCTCCCGCGGTCAGTTCCGGCATCGAGTGGTTCCCCGGCAGCGGCCGCCACCGGAAGAGGAGGGCGCCCTTCGTCAGGGCGAAATCGTGTAGGTGATCGTGTCTTTGTATTCGCCGGCGATCAGACCATCGGTGGGACCGACGATCCGGACGGCGTAGTCGCCAAGCTGTTCGGCACCGGCGGCGCCCGACAGCAGCGTGAACTCGAACGGCACAACCCACATCATCGCGTTGCCGGATGCGGCGGGGTTGCCTTGGATATTCCAGGAAACCTCGTATTCGACCGTCTCGGCGCCGCCGTCGCGCTTGAGCGCGCCGTTGGCGGACTGCACCGTCACGTTGACGGCGCCCGTTTCGGCAAGATTGCAGGTGAATCCGAAAGCGCCCAGCGTCGTCTGTGCGCCGCTGACCAGCGCGCCCAGAGACATCGACCCGGGCAGGGTCGTGAACGTGCAGGTCGGCGGGATCGAGCCCGTGATGTCGACCTGCGCCGTGTCGGTCGCTGCTTCAGCCTGAAGAAAGGCGGGCGCAAGAGAGGCCGTGATGGCCAGCGCGCACGCGCGTAGTCGTTGTCCAGAGGACTCCATGTCGAACCACCCCTGCGCCGCGCCCCTTTGTTGTTAGGCGTCACGTGCGCATTGCGAACCAGGAACCGCGAATCGTTTCTTGTTGTGGGCGAAGCGCCGTCCGAAGAACGCCGTCCGACGCAACGCGCCGCGACTATCAGCGATTCGTGGAACGGCCAGCAGAAACGACAAATTGTATTCGCGTTTGCTGAGGAAGCTGCGTGAATTGCGCAACGCCAACTCAGGCGCGCGGCGGGAGTGTGATTCTGCTACTTGCGCCTGTTGCGATCTTGAGCGCGATCCGCGCATTCGCGCGAGAAACGACGTGTGCGGATTATCGAGACGCTTCGATGCGGATGAAAATTGGCGCGGTGGAGTTGCACACGCGTACACATACGCGAGGCGCCTCTGACTGTGGCTTCAGTCTTCGTCGGTCGAGGCGTTTGCCGCTTTCTTCTTCGCGCGCGCGGGCTTGGCGGCCGCGGTCGCGCGCTTTTGCGACTGGCGCTGCGCGAGTTCGGCTTCGATGACCGGCAGGAGGTCGGCTGCGGCGGCGCTTTGGCGCGCGTTGGAGCTGTCCTTGAGGCGTAGGGCGTTGGCATGAAGCGTTGCAAGCGACTTGTCGTCCATTTGCGGTACGCGTGCGCGCAGGTCGACGACCGACGGCCCGGCGCCCGTCTCGGCGCGTGCTTGCTTCTCCGCGTCTCTGTTCATGCGTGCCTCCCGAAAGTCGAGGCGGCGCCGCGTGTCCGCCGCGCCGCCTCAGAAAATGCAATGCCGGCCTAGGCCTTCAGATTGACGGCCTTTGCGCCGCGCTGGTCCTGCTCCGTGTCGAAGGTCACGCGTTGACCTTCGTTCAGCGTGCGCAGGCCTGCACGCTCCACGGCCGAGATGTGCACGAACACATCCTTGCCGCCGCCTTCCGGCGAGATGAAGCCGAAGCCTTTGGTGGCGTTGAAGAACTTGACCGTTCCGGTCGTTGCCATTTCCGTCTTCCTTGTATGCGAGTGGGTTCCGCCCTGGCGACATGCCATGACGCAGTGAAAAGCTTTGCTTTGAGGGTTGGGAACCGTCTCAAACACGAAACGCGTCGCCGCATTTCGCGAATCTTGGTCCGCACTTCACAAATGTGCAGCCGTCACCTGGGCGGGATATAGCCGTTCGCGGTTCGTTTGGCAAAAGAAATCCCGGAAACGGCCGTTTTGCCGCGTCAATTCGCGGCGGCCGCCACCTCGTTGAGGACGGCGGTATAGTGCAGGACGGCGGCGGCTAGCACCATCCAGTGCCAGATCGCGTTCTGATAGGGCAGCCGCTCCCAAAGGTGGAAGACGACGCCCAGAATATAGGTGACGCTGCCGGCGAACAGCAGCCACGCGCTCGACGGCGCGATCGCGCTCGCCAGCCGGTCGCCGATGATCAGAATTGAAAGTCCGAGGCCGATATAGAGGGCGACCGTCACCCGCTCCCAGCGGCGCGGGAAGACCAGCTTCATGACGATGCCGCCGATCGCGACCGCCCAGACGAACGCCAGGAGCCCAAAACCCGAAGCACCGCCGACCCTGTTCATCACGAAGGGGGTGATCGTGCCGGCAATCATCACGAAGATTGCGGCATGGTCGAAGCGGCGCAGCAACTCCTTGATCGGCGACGGCGGCCAGAGATTGTAGGCGGCCGAGAAGCCCAACATCGCCAGAAGCCCGATCGCATAGAGCGTCGCGCCGAGGATCAACAGGAACGACCCGTTGCTGGCCGTCATCATCAGCACTAGCGTGCCGGCAAGGCCGCAGCAGACACCGACGAGGTGAGCCGCGATGTCGGCGCGGAGTTCGCCGTTCGAATAGCTTTTGTACGCGCCGCGCGTCGCCTCGTCGTGCGATGACATCGAAACCTCGGAAACGCCGCTCGACGCGGTCCAACCCACCTTAGGTCTCAGCTTCCCTGAATGCGAGCACGGCGACAAGCCCCGCCACGGCGGCCACGGCCCAACTGACCGCGACCGGGATATGGATGCCGTTTACCTGCATATCAAAGCCGTAGTAGGCGCGGAAAGCCTGACTTGCGGCGACCACGGCGAGCAGGAGTGCTGCGATGATCGTAAAGCGCTTCGGCATCGAGGCCGTCGGTTGCGGTTCCGTTCCCATGACGTTTCTCTCCTTGTTGGCCGCGCAAAAACAATCGTTCGCGCTCGAGCCGTCGGCCCGAACGCGCCTTCATGCGCAGACGTTGAGTTGGTTTGCCGGGCCGCTTGGGACCCGCTCCGTAGCATCGGCACAATAGGGGAATTCCCGGCGTTAGGCCAGGGGACGCTGTTCGAAGGTGTTTTGGCGCGGATCGCCGCGCCGCCCGTCATATTCAGGGACATGATGAAGGAGCCACCGGCGGCATTCGATTCTCCGGTGCGCGCGAGCTTCCGTTCCGTTATGGTTACGCACGCCGAAGCCGCAGGATGGATCGTTTGCCCGTGCCGTCGAACTTTATCGTGCTCCCGGAGACGTTCGCGTGAGCCCAGTGCGCCAACTCGCCCGCGCCCGCTGGCGCGTCGCGGTCGTTCTGAGCACCGTCGTCTTCCTGCTCTATTTCGGTTTCATCTTCGCCGTCGCGTTCGCGAAGGAGGCGATGGCCGGCGAGATCGTGCCGGGCTTGAGCCTCGGAATCCTGCTCGGCGCGCTCGTCATCGTCGGCGCTTGGATCACGACGTGGATCTACGTCACATGGGCGAATAAGCACTTCGACGCGAAGCTCACGGCGATGAACGAAGCGGGGGAGAAGCCGGAATGACGTCCACGCTGGGCGAGCCGAACGTCACGGCGATCGGATTCTTCCTGGTGTTCGTCGCCGCGACGCTGGCGATCACCTATTGGGCGGCGCGGCGGACGAAGACGACGGAGGAGTTCTTCGCCGCCGGCCGATCGATCAGCGGGCGGCAGAACGGCTTTGCGCTTGCGGGCGATTATATGAGTGCGGCGAGCTTTCTCGGCATCGCGGGGCTCGTATCGATGTCGGGATTCGACGGCCTCATCTATTCGACCGGATGGCTGGTCGGCTGGCCGGTCGTGCTGTTCCTGATCGCCGAGCCCTTGCGCAATCTCGGCAAGTACACGTTCGCCGACGTCGTGAGCTTCCGGCTGCGGCAGACGCCCGTGCGGATCGCGGCCGCGATCGGGACGCTGGCCGTCGTCGCGTTCTATCTGATCGCGCAGATGGTGGGGGCGGGGAATCTGATCAAGCTGATGTTCGGCATCTCCTACGAGCTCGCGGTCGTGCTCGTGGGTCTTGTGATGCTGGCCTACGTGCTTTTCGGCGGAATGATCGCGACGACCTGGGTGCAGATCGTCAAGGCGGTGTTGCTGCTTGGAGGTGCGGCGCTGCTGACTATCTTGACCCTGGCGCAGTTCGCCTTCGACCCGACGGTGTTGTTCGCGAAGGCGGCCGAAGACTACGGCCGTGAAGTGCTGGCGCCGGGCAAACAGGTCGCCAATCCGTGGGACGCGATCTCATTGGGCCTTGCGCTCATGTTCGGAACGGCGGGGCTACCTCACATTCTCATGCGCTTCTACACGGTGCCGGATGCGAAGGCCGCGCGGCAGTCGGTGTTCTGGGCGACCGGTCTCATCGGTGCGTTCTATCTGATGACGTTCGTGCTGGGTTTCGGTGCGATGGTGCTCGTCGGGCGCGAGGCGATCACGGCCGTCGACCCGGGCGGCAATATGGCCGCGCCGCTGCTTGCCGAAGTTTTGGGCGGAACCGGATTGCTCGGCTTCATCGCGGCGGTCGCCTTCGCCACGATCCTGGCCGTCGTGGCCGGATTGACGCTTTCGGGCGCGGCTGCGCTCAGCCATGACCTCTGGGTCTCCGTCCACCGCAAGGGCGAGGCGCCGCGCGAGGAGCAGTTGATGGTGGCGCGCGCGGCGACCGTCGTGCTCGGCATCGTGGCGATCCTTCTGGGCATTCTCTTCAAAGGCCAGAACGTCGCGTTCATGGTCGGGCTTGCCTTCGCGGTCGCCGCATCGGGGAACTTCCCGGCGCTCGTTCTCTCGATCTTCTGGCGCGGATTCACGACAGGCGGCGCGGTCGCCTCGATCGTGACGGGAACGGCTGCCAGTTTGATCTTGATCGCGCTCTCGCCCACGATCATGGTCGACCTCGCCGGCGCCGAGAGTGCCTGGTTCTCGCTCAAGAATCCGGCGATCGTAACGATCCCGCTCGGTTTTGCCGCCGGCATCGCGGTCAGTTTGCTCAGGCCCGAGCAGACGGCGCGCGATGCCTACGACGCCAAGGAGCGGCGCATGATCATGGGGACGGAGTAGGGGAACGATGTTCGTCGGTTTGTTTCTGGCGGCGGCGCTTGCGGGGACGGACGCGTTCGACGCGGACGCCGTCAAGAAGGCGGAGTCCGCGTTACAAGCGGCTTGCGGCAAGTCGCTCGACGTCGCGGTGCGCTGGGGTTCGTTCGGCGACGATACGGACGGAGCGCAACGCTTGATGGACGACGGGTTGTCGTTCCTCACCGCCTCGATAGCGTCCGTGTGCGCGGATCCCGCCCTTGCGGCAAAGCTGCGCGACGGCGTGAAGAGCGTGAAGCTCTCGCAAGCTTACGGTGCCGCCGATCCCGTCATCTACATCACGCAGTCCGATCTCGTGATCGAGTACATGTGGGTGAAAGGGGAGCCCGCGCCGGACACGGCCGTCGTCGCGGCGGAGATCAAGTCGCGGTTGAACGGCGAAGAAGCCGAAGCTCCCTGATCAGCCCCGTTCCATGAGCACCGCGCGGCAGGCAGCCGGCAGCCCATCGAGCCCCATCGGTTCGGCCGGCGTGTAGGGCTTCGTACCGGGGCGCATCCATGAACGGTCGTCGAACCAGGATTGCAACTCCGCGCCGCAGCCGTCGCCTTCGGGCGGCGCCTCTTGCGCGGTGCAATCGCTGTTTCCGGGCGGGCAGGCGAGGCGCACATGCATGTGCGCCGCATGGCCGCGCCAAGGTCTGACTTTGCGCAGCCACTCGCGATCGCCGGTTGCCCGTTGGCACAGCGCGCGTTTGATCGGCGGCGAGACGAAGATGCGTTCCACCTCGTCCGCTTGGGCCGCGCGCGACAGCATCGAGACCTGCGCATCCCCGAAAAGATGCGTCACCCGCAGACGGTCGAAGTCGACGAGCGACGGAGGCTCGTAGGTCTCGAGCGCGGCCGAGTCGAGTTTGCGCGCGGGCATCGGCGTCAGCCAGATATCGGCGTCGAGACCGACTTGATGCGAATTATGATCGGAGGGCAGCGGTCCACCGCGCGGCTGCGCCAAGTCCCCGATCAAGAGGCCGCGGTGACCGTCGGCGGCGACGCCCGCCGCCAGGTCGCGCACGAAGCGGATAAGCGCCGGATGGCCCCAAGCGCGATTGCGCGACGGGTTGAGCACCTGCCAATGCGGCGCATCGAGCGGCAGCTGTTCGCCACCGGCGAGGCAGCCGCGCGTGTAGGATCCGAATACCCGCGGGCTTCCCGGCGTCGCGCGCGCCACCGCCGCGAAGAGGTCGGCCGCCGCGCCGTTCTTATCTGTGGCGGGGGCGGCGGGCGGCGCAGGCACGTGCGGCACGGCCACCTTCTGCTCACATGCGGCAAGCGTTGATCCGGCGAGCGTGGCCAGGAGGGTGAGGCGAACGGCAATCGACATCATCGAATCCTCCGGCTTTTCCGCCAGGCGCCACGATTGTCCCCCATCGTGGCGGAAGCTGGGCGACTTGTCGCGCCCGCCCGCCGTCCACATCTATGCCGCGCCCCCTTTGGGGTAGTCACAAGGGGGCGGCTTGGGCTACAAGCCCCGCTTTCCGGCCCCGCCGAATTACAACGCGAAGCGAGATACGCCCCGTCATGGTTGCCGTCCTTCTGACCATCCACATCCTGGTCTGCATCGCCATGATCGGCGTGATTCTGCTGCAGCGATCGGAAGGCGGCGGGCTTGGGCTCGGCGGGGGCGGGGGCGGCGTCGGCGGGCTGATGACCGGACGCGGCGCCGCGAACGCCTTGACGCGCACGACCGTCATTCTCGCCACGATTTTCATTTCGAC
>CAZLRW010000113.1:0-11939 GCA_964561925.1 uncultured Flavobacteriaceae bacterium | reverse complement strand
CCTTCGGCGCGTAGAGCCACTTGTGCGCATTCGCCGTGTACCAATCGGCGCCGATTGCCGGCAAATCGAGCGCGAGCTGCCCAACCGCATGCGCCCCGTCGATCATCACCCTCGCGCCCTTGGCTTTGAGCGCGCGCGTGATCTCCGCCACCGGAAAGACGGTCGCGGTGGGCGAGGAGATGTGATCGATGATCGCAAGCTTCGTGCGCGGCCCCGCGGCCTCGGCGATGCGCCCGACGACGTCGTTTGCCGTCAGCGGAATGGGCAGCGCCACTTTGACGAGCTTCGCGCCCGTGCGCCGGCACAAATCTTCGACCGCAAGCCGGACTGCGTTGTAGACGCAGTCGAGCACCAGGATCTCATCGCCCGCCGCGAACGACATCGAACGCAACACGGTGTTGACCGCCTCGGTGGCGTTGCTCACGAAGGCGATGCGCTCGCCCGTCGTGCCGACGAAGCGGCCGAGCCGCTCGGCCGTGCGGCGCAGATCGTTGTCCGGATTGCGCGGCGACGCGTTGCGCCTGAAGAACACGTCCGGCGCCAGCTCCATCTCCTCGCGCACGCGCGCTTGATGGGCGAGCACCTCTTTCGGGCACGCGCCGAAAGAGCCGTGATTGAGAAAAGTCCCGTCCGCCGCCAAGTGCCAAAGCGGACGCAAATGTCTGCCGAACATGGTCATGTCCGGCAGACAACCAAAGTCGTCATGGCCGGGCAAGCCATGACGATGTGGGTTGAATCAGCGCAACAGACTCTCCGGCCCGAACGCGCGCATGAAGACCTCCGCGCAATAGCGCGCGCGCCGTTCGATTTCTGCGGGCTGCATTTCGGCGCCGACGCCGAGCAGACCGCGCAGCTCGATCTGCGCCGTGATAAGGCCAAGGAAGTGCTCCGCCGCAAGCTTGGAATCGCCGCCCGTGTCGAGCCGGCCGAGCCGCTCTTCCCGCGCGATCCAGTTGGCGAGTTCCTCCAGCATCTCCTTCGGCCCCGCCTCGTAATAGGCGGCGCCGATCTCGGGGAATTGCTGGCTCGCCCCGATGATCATGCGCGTGTAGCCGATCTCGTGCGGCGAGCAGGCATGTGTGTAGTACTGCCGCGCCACGTCGGTCAGCATGTCGCGCGGATGCCGGACCAGCGCATGCGCCTTCAGCGGCGCGCGCATCGCGGCGCCCCGGTCGGCGATCATCGCCTTGAACAGCTCTTCCTTCGAGCCGAACTGGTTGTAGAGCGTCTGCTTCGACACGTTGGCCGCCGCGGCGACCGCCTCCATCGAAACGTCGTAACCGTGCGTGCGGAACATCTCCGCCGCCGCCTCGAGGATGCGCGCCTTGGCCGACGCCAATTGTGAGGGAGAAAGAGTGGCTGCTGCTGCAGAATTACGGCTCATCGCTATGACATTCCCCAAAGGTGGAGCCCCCGCTCGACAGCGAATCACCTGATTCGCCGATCGTCAGTATGCTGCCGAATCAGTTTTGGACTGAGAAGTCCAAAGGGCCGCCGCGTTAACAAAAAACTAACGCGGAAATCCAAGGAAAATCAGTGGTTCTTAGGTGCGGAGTGATTCACACCGATTCACGGGCGCGAGGCGGGTGTTGGGATCGCGGATTCGACTCACGCGTCCAAGCGTCCCCGGAACGATTTCGGCTTCAACGCGACGCCCGCAACGCCTCGTCGATCGCCGCCCAAAGGGCCTCGGCTGGTTCGATCCCGATGGAGAGGCGCACGAAGCCCGGGGCGACCGCATCGCCCCACCGCGCGCGGCGCTCGGCGCACGTGCGCACCCCACCGAAACTTGTCGACGGCTGAATCAAGGGGCAGTTGCCCATGAACCGTTCGGCTGCCGCCTCGTCCCGAAGCGTGAGCGAGATCATCGAGCCGAACGTCGCCATCTGCCGCCGCGCGATCTCGTGCGCTGGGTCGCTCTTCAAACCCGGATAGCGCACGGCGAGCACGTTTTCATGACCCTGCAGCCGCTCCGCGATGACCGCCGCAGTGGCGCACATCCGAGCGAACCGCACCTCAAGCGTCTCAAGCCCGCGATGC
Organism: uncultured Flavobacteriaceae bacterium; assembly: GCA_964561925.1. Taxonomy (GTDB): domain Bacteria; phylum Pseudomonadota; class Alphaproteobacteria; order Micropepsales; family Micropepsaceae; genus SZUA-430. Next base: position 9,899 of record CAZLRW010000113.1, on the reverse strand, counting down.
ACGAGCCACGCCTCGAACGGCCCCGGAATAGCGCCTGAATACTTGCGCCACTCGCGCAGCCGCGCCATCGCGGCGCCGTCGCGCGTCGCGACATGCCCCATCAGCGTGTCCGAATGCCCGTTGACCGCCTTCGTGTCCGCACACACGACAAGGTCGGCGCCGAGGTCGAGCGGCCGCTGCCCCAGCGCCGTCATCGTCGTGTTGTCGACGGCGAACGTGGCGCCCGCGGCCTTCGCCGCCGATGCGATCGCCGCGATGTCGCACACATCGAGCCCGGGGTTGGACGGCGTCTCTGCCATCACAAAACGAAACCCTTGAACGCCACCGTCGAGAAGCCGCGCCGTCGGCCGTGTTTCGAAGAGAGCACCCAGCGGCTTTAGAAAATGCTCGGCCAGCATCCGCGTCGTGTAATACCCGTCGGACGGCAGCAGCACGCGGTCGCCTGCGCGCACATTCGCAAACAGCACGGCCGCGATCGCCGCCATCCCCGAAGGAAAGACGATCGTCTCCGCGCCTTCCAGCACGCCGAGCGCTGCTTCGAGCGCCTCCCATGTCGGATTGTGAAAGCGCCCGTATTGATAGGGTGCGTTCGACGGATTGCCCGGCAAGTGAAACACGGCGGTCGGCCATATCCCGGGCACGACGGAATCGCCGGGCTCAAGCGTCGCGTCGCGATGATGAAGCAAACGCGCGGCCAGCGCGTCGAGATCGTGTTTGTTCATGGGATCAATCGATGCGCCGCGCGCCCGCGTCGCGCAAGCGTCAAATGTCGCCGAACTTCTTGCGCGGGTCGTACGGGTGTGCCGCTTCCCAGCGCTTCACGATCTCGGCCAAGTTCTGGTCCGACTGTTCCGGCAGAACGACTTGCAGCGTCACGAACTCGTCGCCCGCCGGATGAACCGAGTAAGCCGGCAAGCCTTTGCCCTTCAGGCGGAACACCTGACCCGCGTTCGCGCCGGGCGGGATCACCATCGTCACGGGTCCGTGCAGCGTCGGGACATTGATCTTTGCCCCGTGCAGCGCCTCGTTCAGCGTGATCGGCAGGTCGAGATGGATGTCGTGTCCCTCGCGCCGGTAATAGGGGTGGGGCTCGATCTTGATCGTGATCATCGCATCGCCCGCCTGGCCGCCGGGCACGCCGGGTTCGCCCAGACCCTTCAGCCGGATCGACTGCCCGTCGCGCACCCCGATCGGAACCTTCACGTCGAAGCGCTTGCCGCCGGGCAGCTTCACGCGCCGCGTACCGCCCAGGGCCGATTCTTCGAACGTGATCGAAAGGTCGTAGTGGCTGTCGAGCCCCTTGCCCGGCGAAGGCTTTTTGCGCGCGGACGAGCGGTCGCCGAAGAACTCCGAAAACAGGTCCTCGACCCGGCTCTTTTTCTGTTCGCTGGACGAGCCCACGCCGAACGCGCGTTCGAACGCGCTGCGGAACGCCGAACTCGAACCGTCGCCGTTAACGTGCGCGCCGTTCTTCTTGCCGCTCTCGGCGCGCACGACTTCGGGCTCGTCTTCCGGCTCGGGCCGCGGCGTGTAGCCCGGTCGCGGATTGCCGTGCGCGTCGATCTCGCCGCGATCGTACGAGCGGCGTTTCTGCGCATCGCCCAGGATCTGGTAGGCGATCGAGAGATCCTTGAATCGCTTGCCCTTGTCGGCCGCGCCTTCGGAGGTGTCCGGGTGGAATCGCTTCGCAAGCGTGCGGAAGGCGACCTTGATGTCGTCTTCGCTGGCCGATCTGGGAACGCCGAGTACTGAATAGGGGTCATACATCAGCAAACGCGCTCATACGCCCACGAACAGGGGCGCTAAATCTGTGTCCGATCGTTAATTTGTACAAGAAGTGTCCCGCTGGCCCTATGCCATACTACGGAGGGGCCGATCGCGCAAATTACAAATCGGTTCAAACGGTTACTGCGTTTTATTCCATCGTCGCCGGCGTTTTTACCAACGACTCCGCGATCGCGCGTTCGGCCGGCGCAAGCTGCGCCGAAACCGACGACAGAGCGGTTGCAGCGCGCGGATGGCCCTGATTCGCCGCGAGTTTCAGCCAGCGATAGGCCTCGATCATGTCCTGCCCCACGCCTTCGCCGCGCTCGTAAAGCAAGCCGAGCCGCACCTGCGCGTCCGCATTCCCGCGAAGAGCGACGTTTCGCCACGTCGCGAAGGCAAGCTGCCTGTTCTGCGCCGCATAGGCCGCAAGCCCCGCATTCATCTGCGCCACGTCCGCGGCGGGCATCTTGGCGGCAAGGTCCGCCGCAATCGGCTCGCCCGGCGACATGCGCGACGGCGCAGCCACCGCCGCCGCCTCCCGCGAAATCACCCCGCCGCCGCGGAACGGATCGTCGAGGTCGGCGTCAGTGTCCGCCGGTGCGGACGTCGGCGCCATGCCGGCAAGCTTCTGCTGGGCCGGCGCGTAGCCGTTGCGCGCTGCGCGTTCGATCAAGGCTCTGGCGCGTGCCGGATCGCGGTCGACGCCGACGCCTTGCTCGTACATCTCCGCAAGCTTCCACTGCGCGAGCGATAGGCCTGCGGTCGCCGCCCGCGCGTACCACGCGGCGGCCGCCTCCGGATTGCGCTCCGTGCCTTCACCGGCCAGATACATGTCGCCGGTGTTGGCCATCGCGGTGACGAGGCCTTTCTCGGCGGCTTCGAGATAGAGTTTGAAAGCCCGCCGCGCGTCCTTCTCGACGCCCTTGCCCTGCCGCAGCAGTTGCGCCGTGTTGCGCATCGCCGCCAGATCGTCTTCTTCCGCGAGTTCCGACCAAATGCGATAGGCACCCGCGAAGTCGCCCGCATCGTAGGCCGCCACGCCCTGATCGAAGCGCGACGCCTTCTCGGCTGCGATGTTCGTCGCGCACCCGCTTACCGCGAGACCCAAGGCGATCAGCAATGCCACGCGCGTAACCATCAGCGGCCTCTGTGCAAGCGGCTCTCAGTCTCAAAACCCGCGGCGAAATCCCATGGCCGCAGCGGGGCGTCGGAGCCTATATACTGGACCTGAGAGCAACAGCAGAACCACCAATTGCGATGGCCGACGCCAAGCCGTTAGAAGACGCCCCGTCCGAGATCGCGGCCGCGAACGACCCGTTCGCGCTGTTCGGCGAGTGGTTCGCCGCCGCCGCCGCCAAAGAGCCGAACGATCCGAATGCGATGGCGCTGGCCACGGTCGACGGCGAGGGCTTGCCGAACGTGCGCATGGTCCTTCTCAAAGGCCACGACCCCGCAGGTTTCGTCTTCTACACGAACTTCGAGAGCACGAAGGGCAGGGAAGCGCTCGGTGCAAAAAAGGCCGCCCTGTTGTTCCACTGGAAAAGCCTGCGCCGTCAAATCCGCGTGCGCGGAACGGTTTCAGTGGTGAGCGACGCTGAAGCCGACGCCTATTTCGCGACGCGCCCGAAGGACAGCCAGATCGGCGCCTGGGCCTCGCGCCAGTCGCGCGCGCTCAAAGGCCGCTTCGAACTTGAAACCGAAGTCGCGAAGTTCGCCGCGAAGTACGCGCTGGCGAAAGTGCCGCGCCCGCCGCATTGGTCCGGCTTCCGACTGACGCCGCTTGAGATCGAGTTCTGGCGCGACCGTCCGTTCCGCCTGCACGACCGCCTCGTCTATCGCCGCGAGAGCGCAAACGCACGCTGGCACACGGAGCGCCTGTTTCCATGAGCGCGATGGCCGCGATTACAGTGTCCGGCCATGAGGCCGAACGGCTAAAGCGTTGGGCGACGAACGCCGCCGTCGCGGTCGCCGCGTCGCTGATCGCGATCAAGCTCTGGGCGTGGATCGTCACCGGATCGGTCGCGATGTTGGCGACGCTCGTCGACTCGACGCTCGATCTCGTCGCCTCGGGCTTGAACCTGCTCGCCGTGCGCCATGCGCTCACGCCGGCCGACGAAGAACACCGCTTCGGCCACGGCAAGGCCGAGGCGTTGGCGGGCCTCGGCCAAGCGGCGTTCATCGGCGGCTCGGCCGTGTTCCTGCTGTTTCAATCCGTCGAGCGTCTGATCCTGCCGCAACCGGTCGTGCAAGAAACCTGGGGCCTCATCGTCATCGGCGTGTCGATCGTGATGACCGTCGCGCTCGTGCTGTTTCAGCGCTACGTGATTGTACGCACGCGCTCGCTCGCGATCAGCGCCGACCGTTTGCACTACGCGACCGACATTGCAACGAACCTCGGCGTCGTCGTTGCGCTGATCCTCGCCGGCGCTTGGGGCTGGACCGCAGCCGACCCGCTGATCGGCCTTGCCATCGGCGCCGTGATCGCCTGGGGCGCGTTCCAGATCCTGCGCGGCTCCTATGACGAACTGATGGACCGCGAATTCGACGAAACCGACCGTGCCCGCATCAAGGCGATCGTCAATCGCCACGGCGACGTGGTCAGCCTGCACGATCTGCGCACGCGCCGCGCCGGCCATCGTTCGTTCATCCAGCTGCACCTCGAACTTCCACCCGGCATGACGCTGATCGAGGCGCATCGCATCAGCGACGAAGTCGAAGACGCGATCAAAGCCGCATTCCCCGACGCGGAAGTTCTGACCCACCAAGACCCCGCGGGCGTCGAAAAGATGTCAGCGCTCGAAAAAAGGTGACGGACCAAGCGCATATCGTCGCCTGGCTCCGCGCCGGCGGGCCGTGGGGCGAAGCGCCCGAAGTCGTCGAAACCCACGCGGCCCTCGTCTTCTTGACCGGCGAGCGCGCGTTCAAGCTGAAGAAGGCGGTCGATCTCGGCTACCTGGATTTCTCGACGCCGGACAAACGCCGCCACGCGCTCGAGCGCGAACTGAAGCTGAACCGCCGCACAGCGCACGACATGTACCGCCGCGTGCTGCCGATCACCGAAGCACACGGCAAGCTCGTGCTCGACGGCGTCGGCGCGCCGGTCGACCACGTGCTCGAAATGAAGCGCTTCGCCAAAGGCGCGCTCTTGAGCGAACTCGCCGACGCAGGTCGCCTCGACGTCGCGCTCGTCGAAAAGCTCGCCCACCAGATCGCGAACTTTCACATTGGCGCAGAGACGCTCGCCGCCGACTGGCCCGCCGCCGTGCGACGCATTGCGGACGAGAACCTCAAGGACCTACGCGCGCGAGACGCGATCGACCCCATCGCCCTCGAGCGTCACGAACATGTGCGCGCCCAAGCGCTCGACCACGCGAAGAGCGCGCTCGCCCGCCAAAGCGCCGCCGTGCGCCGCTGCCACGGCGACCTCCACCTTGCGAACGCGTTCGTCGATCACGGCCTGCCGGTGCTGTTCGACTGCATCGAGTTCGACGATTTCTACGCCACGATCCCGCCGCTCTACGATCTGGCGTTCCTGCTCATGGACCTGTGCGCCCGGGGCCTCGACGCGCACGCGAACCGCGCATTGAACGCCTGGATCATGGATCACCCGCCGCAGCGCTGGCGCGCGCTGGCCGAAGATTTGGCGGCGCTCCCCGCCTATCTCGCACTCCGCGCCGAAATCCGCGCGAAGACCGCGGCGGCGAAGCCGGGCGGCACAGACGACGCGCACAAATACCTGGCGCTCGCGACGCGCCTCGCCGAAGGGCAGCAGCCGATGCTCGTCGCCGTGGGCGGCCTCTCCGGCACCGGCAAGTCGACGCTCGCCCGCGCGCTGAGCGCAGGGTTGGGTCGCGCACCCGGCGCCATTCATCTGCGCACGGACGAAATCAGAAAGCGCCTCGCCGGCGTCAGCCCCGACACGCGCCTGTCGGCTGTCGCCTACACCGCAGCCAAAAGCGCCGAAGTCTACGGCGCGATGGAAAGCCTCGCTCGCGTCTGCCTTGAGGCCGGTCAATCTGTGATCGTCGACGCCGTCTTCGCCCGCGACCATGAACGCGACGCCGTCGAGGCGATCGCGAAGGCGGCCCACGTTCCCTTCCACGGCTTCTGGCTCGAAGCCCCGGCGCCCACGCTCGAAGCCCGCCTCACCGGGCGCGTGGGAGATGCCTCCGACGCCGACGTCGCCGTGCTGCACAAGCAACTCGCCTACGACATCGGCAAGCTCACCTGGGCTCGCCTCGACGCCGCGCCCGGCCTCCACGCGGTCGCCGCCGCCGCCCGCGCCCTGATGGCCGATGACGTTTGGGTCGTCGACGTCTAGCCGCGCAAGCCCTCGCGCCGCACCCATTCCTCCGTCTTGTCGAGTGCACGCGTGAAGCGGTCGAACATTTCGTCGATTTCGGCTTCGGTGATGATCAGCGGCGGACAGAACGCAAGCCGGTCGTTCAACATCGCCCGCGTGAAGATGCCTTCTTCCTGCGCGAAGTTCGCGCACGCCATGCCGACCATCTTGGCGGCCGGGAAATTCGTGCGCGCCGTTTTGTCGGCGACAAGCTCCACGCCGCCGAGCAACCCGACGCCGACCGCTTCGCCCACGATCGGATGCTCGCGCAACTTCGCGATCCGCTTCAGGAACGCGGGCGCCACCCGCCGCACGTGGGCGACGATGTTGCGCTCCTCGTAGATTTTCAGCGTTTCAACCGCGACGGCCGCCGCCACCGGATGCGCGCTATAGGTGAAGCCGTGCCCGAACGTGCCGATCGCCCGGCTTTGGTCGAGCATCGCCTGATACATCTCCTCGTGCATCAGCATCGCCGAGATCGGCAGATAAGCCGACGACAATGCCTTCGCGCACGAGAGCGTGTGCGGCCGCATGTTGTAGGTCTGCGCGCCCCAATAATTGCCGGTTCGCGCGAACCCGCAAATCACCTCATCATCGATGAAGAGAATGTCGTGCTTGGCGAGCACCGGCTGTATGCGATCGAAGTAGGTCGCGGGGGGAATGATGACGCCGCCAGCCCCCATCACGGGCTCGGCGATGAAGGCCGCAATCGTCTCCGGCCCCTCACGTTCGATCAGCACTTCCAGGTTGGCCGCAAGCCGCGCCGCGAATGCATCGTCGCTCTCGCCTGGCTCCGCATGATGATAGGCGTGCGGGCAATCCGCATGCAGGATGCCCGCGAACGGCAAGTCGAACCCGCGGTGATTGTTCGGCAAGCCGGTCAGGCTCGCGCTCACCAGCGTGACCCCGTGATAGGCCTTCGTCCGGCTGATGATCTTCTTCTTCGCGGGCTTGCCCTTCGCGTTCCAATAGTACCAGGCAAGCTTGATCTGCGTATCGTTCGCCTCCGACCCCGAATTCGCGAAGAACACTTTCGATGCAGTGAACGGCGCGACCTCTTTCAGCTTCTCCGCAAGCTCGATCCCCGGCTCATGGCTGCGGCCCGCGAAGATGTGAGAGTAGGGGAGCTCCCGCATCTGCTTTGTCGCCGCTTCGATCAGCCGCTCCTCATTGTACCCAAGACTCACGCACCAAAGCCCGGCCATAGCGTCGATGTAGTCGCGGCCGCGATTGTCGAACACGCGAATCCCACGCCCGCGCTCCAGGATCAACGGCCCCACCTCACGATGCCGCGCCAGGTTCGTATAGGGATGGATCAGCGCCTCGACATCGCGCGCTTGAGCATTGGTCAGGGTCATTAGTGCAACGCCTCACGCACGAGTTTCGGCTGCTTCGCGATGACGCGTAGATACGCGGCCGCGGGCGCATCGGGTCTGCGCAGCCCTTGTTCCCAGTTCCTGAGTGTGCCAACCGGGATGCCGTAGGTTTCGGCGAACTCCGCCTGAGACATTTTCAGACGCTCACGAATGGCCTTGACGTCGGGCACATGGACGGTCGTCGCTCGGACCTTTGAAGGTTCGCCGCGAGCGTGGCTGATCGCCTGATTAATCGACTCAAGAAGCTCTCGTGCGTGCTTTCTCATTTGCGCTTCCTCAAAACCTCGTCCTTCAGTACGCGAGCGGCAACCTGCAAGCTCTTCTTTTCCTCAGGATTGAGGTCAGCTTTCGCGCCTTTCGCGAAGACTTGCAGCAGGTAGATCGGGGCGCCCTCGTCGTAGAAGAAGTAGATCACCCTTGACCCACCGCGCTTGCCCATCCCCTCTCGAACCCACCTGATTTTTCTGATCCCACCCAAGCCCGGTATCACGTCGCCGATGTCGGCGTGTATGGCAATGAAGTTGATGAAGGCCTCGTGCTCGTCTTCGGTCCAGATCTTCGCGGCCTGCCGCAAGAAGAGATCGGTCTGAGCAACGACAACGGGGCGTGTCAGCATGATTGTCTATACGTCATTGGTGTACATAGCGCAAGCCCCACTTAGAAACGTGTGGGCATCGTCACATCCCGGCGGCATCCGGTTACCCGCGACGCTCGTATTGTCCGCGAACGGCAGCGCTCATAAGATCGGCGCAAAACCACCACCTTCCGGAGGAACCTCGAATGCTCGGCTCCATGCAGGATTGGCCCCTCGTCGTCCCGCAAATCCTCGACCACGCCATGCGCTTCCACGGCGAGCGCGAGGTCGTCACCCGCTCCGTCGAAGGGCCGATCGTCCGCACGAACTACGCGCAAATCCATTCCCGCTCCCGGAAGGTGGCGAAGGCGCTCACCCGCCGCGGCATCAAGCTCGGCGACCGCATCGGCACGCTCGCCTGGAACACCGGCCGCCACCTGGAGGCCTGGTACGGCATCATGGGGATCGGCGCGATCTGCCACACGATCAACCCGCGCCTGTTTCCGGAGCAGATCATCTACATCGTCAACCACGCCGAAGACCGCATGATCTTCGTCGACCTGACCTTCGTGCCGCTGCTCGAAAAGATCGCCAAGCAAATCGACGGCGTCGAGACGTTCGTTATCCTGACCGACAAGGCCCACATGCCCCAGACGAGCCTCAAGAACGCGATCGCGTTCGAGGACTTGATCGGCAACGTCGACGACGACTTCCACTGGGTGAAGTTCGACGAGAACACGGCCGCAGGCCTCTGCTACACCTCGGGCACGACCGGCAACCCGAAGGGCGTGCTCTATTCCCACCGCTCGAACGTGCTGCACGCACTCGCCGTGAACGGCGGCGACTGCGTCGGTGCGAAGTCGACCGATACCCTGCTGCCGGTGGTGCCGATGTTCCACGCCAACGCTTGGGCGACGACGTTTGCCTGTCCCTCGGTCGGCGCGAAGATGGTGATGCCGGGCGCAAGGCTCGACGGCCCCAGTATCTACGAACTGCTCGACACGGAGAAGGTCACGATCACCGCCGCCGTGCCGACCGTCTGGCAGATGCTGCTCACCCACATGGAAGCGAACAACCTGAAGCTTCCCTATCTGCGCAAGGTGATGATCGGCGGTTCCGCATGCCCGCCCTCGATGATCGAAGCCTTCGAGAAGAAGTACGAGGTCGAAGTCATGCACGCCTGGGGCATGACCGAAATGTCGCCCGTCGGCACGATCGGCTCGTTCAAATCCGGCATGGAAGACATGCCGTGGTCCGAGCAGTTGAAAGTGAAGTCGAAGCAAGGCCGCGCAATGTTCACCGTCGAAATGAAAATCACCGACGATGCGGGTAAGGACCTGCCGCACGACGGCAAGGCGTTCGGCCACCTCATGGTGCGCGGCCCGGCGATCGCGCGCTCTTACTTCAAAGGCGAGGGCGGCCGCCACGGCACGGATTCGATCGTGGATAAGGACGGCTGGTTCGACACCGGCGACATCGCAACGCTCGATCCGCTCGGCTTCATGCAGATCACCGACCGCGCCAAGGATGTGATCAAGTCGGGTGGTGAGTGGATCTCCTCCATCGACGTCGAGAACGTCGCCGTCGGCTGTCCCGGCGTCGCGATCGCGGCCGTGATCGGCGTCGCGCACCCGAAGTGGGACGAACGCCCGCTCCTCATCATCACCCGCAAACCGGACTCGAAAGTGACGAAGGAAGAGGTCCTGAAATACCTCGAAGGCAAGATCGCGAAGTGGTGGATGCCCGACGACGTCGCCTTCGTGAACGAAATCCCACTGACCGCCACTGGCAAAATCCAAAAGGTGACGCTGCGCGATCAGTTCAAGACGTACAAGCTGCC
>CAZLRW010000112.1:0-12383 GCA_964561925.1 uncultured Flavobacteriaceae bacterium | reverse complement strand
CTCGACTACCTGCTGGCGAAGCTCTCGAAGCTCGAAGCCGCCTGAGCGGCGTTAGCCTTTTCACGCAATCACGACATCCGGCCCGCGCCGGGTTTTTCGTTTCGCTCAGCGCGGTTTGACGAAGCGCAGCGCCATGCGGTCGCTCTCGCCGATCGCGTCGTAAGGTGCGCTGTCGAAGGTGGGATCGGCGGGCTGTCCTTGCGGGGCCGTGCGCCGCGTCGGCGGCAGCGTCCAGACGCCGAACGGATGGTCGCGGTCGTCCTTCGGGTTCGCGTAGAGGTCGGAACGCTCGGCGAGTTTGAAGCCGGCGCGTTCGGCCGCCGCAATCACATAGGCCTCCGTGACATAGCCGGTCGGCGCCTTGGGGTCTTGCTCCGCGCCCGGCGCGTTGCGGTGTTCTTCGATGGCGAGAATGCCGCCGGGTTTCAGCACGGCGAAGCTTTCGCCCATCACCTTGTCGAGGATGCCGTTCGCCATCCAATTGTGGATGTTGCGCCCGTTCAGCACGAAGTCCACCGACGCAGGCGCACCGAGCCCCACCGACTTCGTGCCGAAATTGACGTACTCGATCTTGCCGTAGATCGCTTGATCCGCGAAGCGCGCTTCGAACTTCGCGCGTGCCTCGCGCGCGGCCTGAGGCAAGTCGGGATTGTTGAGGTCGGCGGCCGTCGCGAAGTAGCGGCCCTTCGTCATGCGCGCGTAGGGCGCCAAAATCTCAGTCCACCAGCCGCCGCCCGGCGAGAGCTCCAAAACGGTCATGCCGGGCTTCAGCCCCCAGAACGTCAAGGCCTCGACCGGTTTGCGCCAGGTGTCGCGTTCGACGTTTGCCGGCGTCCGCCAGGCGCCGGCCACCGCCGATTGAAGTGCCGCGTCGGGCTTGTCCGCCGCGGACGCCTGCGCGGTTACGGCAAGCGAGACCGCAACGGCGGCAGTCGTGAAAAAGCGCATGGTAATCCCCCCATCCGGTGTGTGGCTCGGCGCATACCTAGTCGCCGCGACGACCCGCGGCAAGGCGGGGGCTAGCCGTCGGGGCGCAATTGGCGCGGCGACGGGTCGTAGACGATGGCGCCCCCGCCCGTTGCGATGGTGAGCTTGCCGTCGCCGCCGATCGTGTAGCGCGTGGCGCCCTGCAACGCGTTCAGGTAGGCGGACTCCTGCTGCATGATCCCGTCTTCCATGCACGCCATCTTGGTCGAGATCAGCGGCCCGACCTTGATCGCGCCGTTCGCGTAGTCGGCGGTACCCGAATAGCGGTTGCAGCCGCCCCGCCCGGAGACGCGGCCCTCGCCGAACGACATCGTGACGCCGCCCGGCTTGATCACGGGCTTGCCCAGGATCGAGAGCGCAACCCAATCGCGCGAGGCCAGGGGATCGTTGGTTTCGTCGTTGGAGATGGCGGACTCGCACCCCGCCGTGCCGAGCGCAAGAGCAAATGCCAAAACCGCGAAGCGCGTGCGCATGACGCAGTCTTCCTCCTAACGTTTCAGCAGCGATCCTAGCACGCCGCGGACCAGTGCGCGCCCGATACCCGACCCGAGCGCCGACGTCACGGAGCGCACCGCGCTCTTCGCTGCCGCCTCGCCGATCGTCTGCCGGTTGCTGGCGCGCGGGGCAGGGGCCGGCCGCGAGGTCTCCGGCATCGGATAGCTCGTGGACCGGCGCTGCGCCTGCGGTTCGGCCCCTTGCGGCGCGGACCCGCCGCTGCCCCACGTGCGGCGCGCCGGTGCCGGGCCCGATGGCGCCGACGACGCCGTGCTGCCGCCGGTCGACGCCTGCGCGCGGCCCATCAGAATCTCGTAGGCGGACTCGCGGTCCACCGTCTCGTCATAGGCGCCTTTGAGCGGGCTTTGCGCCATGACGGCCGCGCGCTCGTCCGGCGTGATCGATCCCATGCGGCACGACGGCGGCGTGATCAGCACGCGATCGACGATCGAGGGGATGCCCTTGGTGTCGAGCGTCGAGACCAACGCCTCGCCGACGGCAAGCTCCTGCACCGCGTCCGAGGCGGAGAACTTCGGGTTCTCGCGGAAATTATCCGCAACCGCTTTCACCGACTTGCGGTCCTTCGGCGTGAACGCGCGGAGCGCGTGCTGCACCTTGTTGCCGAGTTGGCCGAGCACGTCGTCCGGGATGTCGAGCGGCGACTGGGTGATGAAGTAGACGCCGACCCCCTTGGAACGGATCAAGCGCACGACCTGCTCCACCTGATCGACAAGCGCCTTCGGCGTGTCGTCGAACAGCAAATGCGCCTCGTCGAAGAAGAACACGAAGCGCGGCTTGTCGAGATCGCCGACCTCCGGCATCTGCTCGTAGAGCTCGGCGAGCATCCACAGCAGGAACGTCGCGTAGAGCATCGGGCTGCCGAACAGTTTTTCCGCCGCCAACACGTGAATCGCCCCGCGCCCCTGTTCGTCGGCGATCAGCATGTCGGAGAGCTTCAACGCCGGCTCGCCGAAAAACGCATCGCCGCCCTGGTTCTCGAGCGTCAGCAGCGACCGCTGGATCGCGCCGACCGACGCGGGCGCGATATTTCCGAACTGCATCGTGTACTTCTCGGCGTTCTCGCCGACGTTCACGAGCATGGCGCGCAGGTCCTTCAGGTCCAGCAGAAGCAGGCCCTGTTCGTCGGCGACGCGGAACACGATGTTCAGCACGCCCTCCTGCGTGTCATTCAGGTTCAGCATGCGAGCAAGCAGCGTCGGCCCCATCTCCGACACGGTCGCGCGCAACGGGTGCCCGAGCTCCCCGAACAAATCCCAGAAGACCACCGGATGCGCCTCCGGCTTCCAATCGGTCACGCCGATCTTCTGCAGCCGTTCGGTGATGAAGGGCTTCACCTCCGCCGGCTGGCAAAGCCCGGCAAGGTCGCCCTTGATGTCGGCGACGAAGCAAGGCACGCCCGCGCGGCTGAACCCTTCGGCGAGCACCCGCAGCGTCGCGGTCTTGCCGGTGCCCGTGGCGCCCGCGATCAAGCCGTGACGGTTTGCGACCGAGAGCTTCAGGCTCTGCGGCGCCTCGCCCTTGCCGAGGAAGATTGTTCCGGGTTCAGCCATGGATCTGTTTGCCTGCTGTTCGAGGGGTGGGGCGCACTATGCCCGCATCAATCGCGTTTGTCGTCGCTCTTCGCGGGCGGCTTGCGATAGGGCTGGTGAATCGAGATCCGGTCGAGCAGGGCGAGGAACACAGCCGATGCGATGAAGACGACGTGGATCACAACCTTCCAGAAAATGTCGTTGTCGGTGAAGTTTTCGCGGTCCATGAACACCTGAAGCAACTTCACCGCAGAAATCGTCAGCAGCGCGGTTGCGACCTTCACCTTCAGCGACCCGGGATCGAGCCGGCGCAGCCACTCCGGCGAATCGTCCAGCGCCTCGTCCCCGAACCGCCCGACGAAGTTCTCGTACGAACTCAGCATGACCATAACGATGAGGCCCGAGACCAGCGCCCCGTCGATCAGCTCCAGGATCGGCATGATCATCGAGAACTCGCCGTTCTCCCGCTTCGGCGGATTGAACGCGAGCTCGACCACGTGCAGCACTTCGAAGATGAAGCTGACCGCATAGGCCGCCAGCGCAAAGGCAAGCCCCATGTAGAACACGACGAGGATGTAGCGGCTGTAGAGGATGATCCGCTCGATCACCGTTTGAATCTGCGCCATCGGATTCGTCGACGCCGCGCTCAACGCCTTCTTGATCTTGTCAGACATGTTCGCCGCGTTCCCGGTCCACACGCCCGGGCGTGTTCATCCAAACGATCAGGTACCTGACCGGCACCACCCACGCCATGCCGGCAATCGCATAGAAGAAGAACTCGGCGATCCGCCCGGCTTCGGGCAGGACCTCGACGGCCGCCCGCATCACCAGCAGCACATAGACCGCAAGGAACGCGAGTAGCACGAAAACACCGATCAGTTTCTTCCAACGCATGCTCATGGCGCCGCCTGATTAGCAATTGCGCGACCCCTGAGCAAACTGCCACGATCGGCGGAAATCCGAGGGATATCGCGCGATGAAGACCATTGGCCTGATCGGCGGGATGAGCGTGGAAAGTACGGCGATCTACTACCGCCTGATCAACGACGGCGTGCGTGCAAGGCTCGGCGGCCACCACTCCGCGAAGCTGATTCTCTGGTCGGTCGACTTCGCCGAGATCGAGGCGATGCAGCGCGCTGCCGCGTGGGACCGCGCTGGTGCCGAACTTGCCGCCGCCGCGCGCAAGCTCGAAGCGGCGGGCGCCGAGGCGATCCTCATCGGCGCGAACACGATGCACAAAGTGGCGGACGCCGTCGCCGCCGCCGTGCGCGTGCCGCTGCTCCATATCGCCGACGCCGCCGGGGCGGCGATCAAGCAATCGCGCAGCACGCGCCCGTTGCTGCTCGCCACCCGTTACACGATGGAGCAGCCGTTCTGGCGCGACCGCGTGCGTGAACGCTTCGGTCTCTCGGTTGCCATCCCCGACGACGCGGGCCGCACGACGGTGCACGACATCATCTTCAACGAGTTGGTCCAGGGCCGCGTACTGGACGCATCGAAAGCCCAGGTCTTGGAGGTCATCGCGCGGGCGCGCAAAGACGGCGCAGACGGCGTCATCTTCGGCTGCACCGAAATCGGCATGCTGCTCAGCCAAGCCGACATGCCCGAACCCGTGTTCGACACCGCCGTGCTGCATGCCAAGGCCGCCGTCGACTTCGCACTTGGTTGACAGCCTGCCGGTCTTGTTCGGCCAACGTGCCGCGGACCGCGCCGCTAGATTTGCGGTTCGGCCGCAATTAGATCGTTCCCGACGCAAACATTTGTCATCCCGGGCGAGGCGAAGCCCAGACCCGGGACCTAGGGGGACTGGGCTCTCGATACTGATGACCACACCAAGACAAGTCAGCTCCCGCCGGACGCTCGCACTCTGGCTCTTCGCCGTGTGCGGACTAATCGCGATCATGGTGGTCGTGGGTGGATTGACGCGCCTTACCGACTCCGGTCTCTCGATCACCTCGTGGAAGCCGATCCACGGTGCGTTGCCGCCGCTGTCGGATGCCGAGTGGCAGGAGGAGTTCGACGCCTATCGCCAGATCCCGCAATACCAACGGATCAACAAGGGCATGTCGCTCGACGAGTTCAAGGCGATCTTCTGGTGGGAGTGGTCGCACCGCAATCTCGGCCGCCTGATCGGCTTCGCCTTCCTCGTACCCTTCCTGATCTTCCTCGCGCGCGGACAAATCGAGCGCGCGCTGATCCCGCGCCTGATCGCGCTCTTCATCCTTGGCGGCCTGCAAGGCGCGCTCGGCTGGTTCATGGTCGCAAGCGGTCTCACCGAACGCACGAGCGTAAGCCAATACCGCCTCGTCGCGCATCTCGGTCTGGCGCTTGTGATCTACGCGGCGATCCTTTGGACCGCGCTCCCGCTGTGGCGCGGCGAATGGCCGATGAAGACGGCGCAACATCCGCTGTTCCGCGCCGCCCTCGCCGTGCTCGCGCTCATCTTCATCCAGATACTGCTCGGCGGCTTCGTCGCCGGACTGGATGCGGGCCTCACTTACAACACCTGGCCGTTGATGGACGGCAAGTTCGTGCCCGACGGCGCCTATGCCTATGCACCCTTCTGGCTTGCGCCGTTCGAGGACGTGACGACCGTGCAGTTCAATCATCGCGTCGTCGCCTACATCCTCACGGCAGCCGCGGTTGCACTTTGGATCGCCGGACGCAGGCAACCGCTTGTCGGCCACGCGGCAACCACGTCGAACGCACTCCTGGGCGTGCTCCTTTTCCAGGTTCTGATCGGCATCTGGACGCTGCTCGAAGTCGTGCCGATTTGGCTGGCCGCGTTTCACCAATTCGGCGCCGTCGCCCTGTTGACGGCGGGCGTGGTCCACGTTTTCGCGCTGCGCGCCGCACCCCTTCCAACCAGGCAGGTGTGAAGCCGGTCACACGCCTGATGCGTTGACAACCCTATTGATGTCAGTATATATGACATCAATAGGGTTTGGGTGCCATGAAGCCTGCCGCCAAATACGAAAGCCCCCTGCGCGACGAGCAAAAAGCCGAAACGCGCCGCCGCATCTTGGGCGCCGCCGAACGGCTGATGCAGGACGCGGACCTCGGCGAACTCACCTTCGCAGCCGTCGCGCGCGAGGCGGGCGTGCAGGAGCGCACGGTCTACCGCCACTTCGCAACGAAAGGCGATCTGCTCGACGCGTTGTGGGACGCGCTCGACCCCCGCATCGGCACGGCAAGCTTCCCGGATTCCGAAGCGACGCTGGTTGACGGCCCGCGCCGCGTCTTCCCCGCCTTCGACGACAACGAAAACCTGATGCGCGCCTTCTGGTCCACGCCGCAGGGCCGCGAGTTCCGCCTGCGGGTCAACGACAAACGCAAGGCGGCGATCCGCAAGGCCGTCGCCGATGCGGTCAAGGATCTGCCCGCGAACGAAGCCCGCTGGGTCACCGCGACGGCGCAACTGCTCTACTCGGGCGCCGCCTGGCAGACGATGAAGGACTACTGGGGCTTCTCGGGCGACGAGGCCGGCAAGGCGTCGTCCTTCATGCTGCAGCTGATTTTCGACGCGGCCCGCCGCCGCGCAAACACGAAAGGACCGAAGTGATGATGTTCCACGCCTCGATGCCCGCACAAAATCCCGAGCACGTCGCCAAGGTGATCGCCGAACTCTGGCGCGGCGTGTCGTTTCCGTTTCCCCCGTTCCCGGGAGCGTTCATCGCGCTCGCCGCCGACGAACGCGGAACCGAAATCGAAGTCGTGCCCGCAACCCAGGAAAACGTCATCGGCGAGAGCGAGGTTGGCACCCGCACGAACACGGCCGCGACCGGCGCCTCGGCCTGCCACTTTGCGATCGCAACGCCCCTCTCCGAAGGCGAGGTGTTCGCGCTTGCCAAACGCGAAGGTTGGCACGCGGTGAAGTGCGACCGCGGCGGCTGCTTTCACGTCATCGAATTCTGGGTCGAGAACCGCTTCCTGCTCGAAGTGCTGACGCGCGAAATGCAGGCCGAATATCTCGCCTTCATGAAACCCGCGGTGTACGCCAAGACGTTCGGCTTCCCGCAAGCGGCGTGATCTTCTAAGCTTCGCCTCCTGCATGAGGGCGAAGCCATGACGACGAAGCACTACACGAACGGCGAAATCACGGTCGCGTGGAAGCCCGGCAAGTGCATCCACTCGGCCGTGTGCATTTCGGGCCTGCCCGGCGTCTTCGACGTCGACCGCAACCCGTGGATCGACATGAAGGTCGCGACGACGGCCGAAATCGCCGCCCAAGTCGACAAATGCCCCTCCGGCGCGCTCACCTGGCGCCGCAATGACGAAGTCAAAGGTTAAGCATGCCCAAGCCGAAACCCCACAGACTCTACGCGACGAACGGCTGCGGCTCGATGATCGTCGAGATCGCGTTCGGCCTGGCCGGCGTGCCGTTCGAAATCGTCGACGTTCCGTGGGAAGACACAGGTTGGAAGAGCAAGGCGCTCAAGAAACTGAATCCGCTTGGGCAGGTGCCGACCCTGATCTTGCCGGATGGCAGCGTGATGACCGAGAGCGCGGCGATCATGCTCCACCTTGCCGACACCGTTCCTGGATTCGAACTCATTCCGCCGGCGGGCCATGCCTCAAGGTCCGCCTTCCTGCGCTGGCAGATATTCTTGGTCTCGGCGGTCTACCCGACGTTTACGTATGGCGACGTGACAGAGCGCTGGGTCGGCGAGACCCACAAGGAAGGCGCCGGAAAGCTCTTGCGTGAGAGCACCCACGGTCATCGCCAGGCGCTGTGGGTCCATGTCGAGAAGCAGATCGACGGACCATGGTTCTTGGGCGAAACCTTCTCAGCGCTCGACGTCTACACGTGGGCGATGACGCTGTGGCGCCCCGGCCGCGATTGGTTCAAAGCCGAATGCCCGAAGCTCCATCGGATCGCTGTGCGCCTCGACGGCCACCCCATCGTGAAAAAGGTCGCGGCGCGCAACAAGCTTTAGGCCGCCGCCATCCAGTTCCCGTGAAATCCGAACGGCACGCGCATGGGCAGTTTCGCCGTTGCGATCGGCCCGGCCTTCACGTTCTGCGCGTCGAGCACGACGAGGTCGCTCCGGTTCTCGGCCGAACGATAGACGAGCGTGAGCACATAACCGTTCGCCTCGCCCGGTCCGCGCGGCGCGACCACCGGCTCCATCACGAAGTCGCCCGGCCCCGGCGTCCAGGTTTGCCGCGCACCCTTCGCCAGGTCGAAATGCACGATCGTGTCGAACGGCGAGCCAGGCAGTTTCTCGCCGAGGATCGCGCCGGTGTAGCCGTGGCGATGCTTCAATCCGGTCCAGCGGTCGTCGATGCGCGGAAACTCGGTCGCAAGATCGTCGAGCGTCGCACGCTTGAACTGATCCGTGTTGGCGGCGAGATCGAACGTCCAGCGTTCGAGATGCGCCGGCGCGTCGGCAAGGTCGGGCGCCGCGCGCGAACCGTCCGCGTTCGGGAACAGCGGCACGCGCGGATAGACGCAGAGGTCGACGACGACGGTGTCGCCCTCGCTGTAGGAATTGAGCGGATGATAGACATAGACCGGCGGCCCCTTGAACCAGCGGATATCGGCGGTCGATCCGTCGCGCGCCATGATGCCGATATGCGAACCTTGCGCCGGGTCCCAGGCGATCAGCGGCCCGCCCTTCATGATGCGCTGCACGTCGATCGTCGCGGGAAAGATCGGGAACACGACATGCCGGTCCGTGATCGCAAAGTCGTGCACCATGGCGGCGAACGGCGCCTTGAACGTTTCGCTGCGCGTGAGCTTGCCGGTGCGGTCGACCACGTTGAACGCGATGTCCGGCGTCGCGGGCCCCGCCGCCATGTAGCCGAAGAAGAACATTTCGCCGGTCTCGGCATCGATCTTCGGATGCGCCGTCATCGGTCCCTTGTAGCGCCCGTCGAACGTCGTTGGCCCGATCGTCTCGAGCGTTGCGGGGTTCATCGCCACCGGCGACGAGCCTTCGTCGAGCGCGAAGAGCTTGCCCGCATGCGGCACGATGTTCGTGTTCGCGACATTGCGCGGCTTGCCGGCGACCGAAGGATCGCCCCCATCGAGCCCGAAGCCGCAGCTATAGAGCCGCCGCCCCGCGTTGCGTTGCGCGTTGTACTGTTCCGTGCGCACCCAGCGATTGCGATAGCGCACGCGCCCGTCCTCGACGAACAGCGCATGCACCATGCCTTCGCCCAGGAACCAGTGATGCGATTTGCCGAGCGGCGGGAACATCGGGTTCGGCCCCGTGCGATACAGTGCGCCGTTCAGATCGCGCGGCATCTCGCCCTCCACGATCACGTCATCCGCGTCGCACTCGGCCAGAATCGGAGCGAAATTGCCTGACAGATAGGGCAGGGCGGGATAAGGCTTCATCGCGATCCTCGCTTGTCGGTTGCGCCACTATCGCGGACGATCACACGCCCGTGAAGCCCCTTGGGACGGCACGGGCTTGGGCCTAGGGTGCCGCGGTCCAAACGAAGGGGTACCAAATGCGCCGCCTGATGATGTCCGTTGCCGTCGCCGCTTTCGCGCTGAGTGCACCGGTCTTCGCCGCCGACAAGATTCCCGACCACGTCGCCGCCGCCGTCGCCGACAAGGACCGCCCGAAAGACGACACCGACCGCGACGCCGACCGTCATCCGGCCGAGATCATGGCGATGACCGAACTGAAGCCCGGCGGCCGCGCGGTCGACGTGGGCCCCGGCCGCACCGGCTATTACACGAAGATCATGAGCCGCATCGTCGGCGCGAACGGCAAGGTCTTCATGTTCAACCCGACCTGGGTGGCCGAGAAATTTCCGGTCGCAACCGAAGGTGCGGCGATCCTGAACAAGGCCGGCTACACGAACGTCGAAGGCTCGGTCCAACCGATGGCCGAGATCAAGTTCGACGCGCCCGTCGACCTCGTCTTCATCAGCCAACTCTACCACGACCAGGTCTGGCAGAAGGTCGACGTCGCCAAGATGAACAAGGCGATCTTCGACGCGCTGAAACCCGGCGGCGTCTACTTCATCATCGACCACACCGGCCCCGGCGTCACGACCGTCGAACAGATCGACAAACTGCACCGCATCGACCCCGCACTGGTGAAGAGCCAGATCCTCGCCGCCGGCTTCGAACTCGTCGCCGAAAGCGACATCCTGAAGAACCCTGCCGACCCGAAGGACGTCAACGTCTTCGACAAATCGATCCGCGGCAAGACGGACCAGTTCGTCTTCAAGTTCCGCCGGCCCAAGTAGGGATTGGGTTTTGGGGAATGGGGATAGGACCCTGTTCCCCATCGCCCATCCTCCAATCCCTAGTTCCCACTCACGCGGCCAGCGCCTGATCCAGATCCGCGATGATGTCGGCGACGTCTTCAATGCCGACGGAGATGCGCACGACCTCTGGCCCCGCACCTGCCGCGCTCTTCTGTTCGTCGGCGAGTTGGCGATGCGTCGTGGAGGCGGGGTGGATGATCAGCGAACGCGTGTCGCCGACATTCGCCAGATGCGACAGCAGCTTCACGTTGTTGACGAGCTTCACGCCCGCGTCATAGCCGCCGCGCACGCCGAACGTGAACACCGCGCCCGCACCCTTCGGGCAATAGGTCTGCGCCAGGCCGTAGCACGGATCGTTCGGCAGGTTCGCGTAAGAGACCCACGACACGCGCGAATGGCGGCTCAAATGCTGCGCCACCGCCTTTGCGTTCTCGCAGTGCTTCTGCATGCGCAAGGGCAGCGTCTCCAACCCCGTCAGCAGCAGATACGCGTTGAACGGCGAGATCGCGGGCCCCAGATCGCGCAACCCCAGCACGCGGCAGGCGATCGCGAACGCCATATCGCCGAACGTCTCGTGCAGCTTCATCCCGTGATAGGACGGGCAGGGCTCCGACAGCGTCGGAAACTTCTTCGTGCGCGACCAGTCGAACGAGCCCGCGTCGACGATCACGCCGCCGATCGAATTGCCGTGCCCGCCCAGGAATTTCGTCAGCGAGTGGATGACGATGTCGGCGCCCCATTCGATCGGGCGGATCAGGTAGGGCGTGGCCAGCGTGTTGTCGACCACGAACGGCAGGCCCGCCTCCTTGGCGACCGCGCCGATCGCTTCGATGTCGACGACCGAGCCGCCGGGGTTGGCGATGCTCTCGACGAAGATCGCCTTCGTCTTCGCCGTCAGCTGGCGGCGGAAGCTGTCGGGATCGCGCGCGTCCGCCCACTTCACGTTCCAGCCGAAATTCTTGAACGCATGGCCGAACTGATTGACCGAACCGCCGTAGAGCTGGCGCGCGGCGATGAACTCCTCGCCCGGGTGCATCAGCGTGTGAAACGCGATGAGCTGCGCCGCGTGCCCTGAGGCCGTGGCGAGCGCCGCGGTGCCGCCTTCGAGTGCCGCGACCCGTTCTTCCAGCACCGCCTGCGTCGGGTTGCCGATGCGGGTGTAGATATTGCCGAACTGCTGCAGACCGAACAGCGACGCCGCGTGTTCGGAATCGTCGAACACATAGGACGTCGTCTGATAGATCGGCGTCGCCCGCGCGCCCGTCGTGGGATCGGGCGCCGCGCCTGCGTGGACGGAGAGCGTATTGAATCCGTAGTCCGACAGCTTCGAATGAACGTTCATAACGTGCCCTTTCCTCGGCCGATGGCGTCGCGCGCGAGGGACGCGCGGCCGGCACCCAAGTGTTTGCGCCTATTGTCGATGATTCGCGAGTTCCTGCCGACCCAACCGAATTCCCCGGAAAACCGCGAGTATTCCATCTTCGGACAGCGGTCCATGATGACGGTGAGCCCGGCCTGTTCGGCGCGCCTCGCCGCCGCTTCGTTGATCACGCCGAGCTGCATCCACACCACTTTCGCGCCGATGGCGATCGCCTCGTCGGTGACGCCGCCCGCCGCCTCCGCATTGCGGAAGATATCGACCATGTCGACGCGCTCGGGAATGGATTTGAGGTCGCCATAGACCTTTTCCCCAAGAAGCGTCTGACCGTTAAGCCCCGGGTTCACGGGGATGCAGCGATAGCCTTTCCCTTGGCAGTAGCGCATGACCATGAACGACGCCTTCGCCTCGTTCGCCGACACCCCGACGATGGCGATCGTCTTCACCGATCCCAACACGCGTTTGATCACGTCATCCGAGCAGTCCGTCATCGCTCCAACCCTGGGTCCGCGGGCGTCCCCGCCCGCTCTTGACGCAGCCGTCGGCACGTGTGGCAACCCACGGGCGCGGCGAAGGAAATTGCACACACAAGGCGCGGAAACACAAAGCGTTCGCCGCACGAAATCTCTCTCCCGATCCGCCCCGGCAAAGACGCCGCCACCCGGCCGGCAAATCGAAAAGTGAAAATCCGAATATCCGTTAGATGCGTTTGCAAGGCGGATTTCCGCGATTTCATCCGTATG
>CAZLRW010000111.1:10297-12695 GCA_964561925.1 uncultured Flavobacteriaceae bacterium | reverse complement strand
TTGACGAAATCGGGGTCTGCCAAGAGTGGGCGGGCGAGCGAGACCATGTCGGCTTGACCGCCGGCGATGATGCGTTCGGCCTGCTCCGGATTGTTGATGCGGTTCGAGGCGACAACCGGCACGGTAACTTCGCGTTTGAGCTTTTCGACCGCCCAGACGAAGGCGCCACGCGGAACCATGTGCGCGATGGTCGGAAGACGGGCTTCGTGCCAGCCGATGCCGGTGTTGACGATATTCGCACCCGCGGCGTGGACGTCTCTTGCGAGTGCTGCGACCTCCGGCCAGGAGTTGCCGCCTTCGACCAGGTCGAGCAGAGATATCCGATAGACGATGATGAAGTCCGTGCCGCACTGCTTGCGAACGCGCCCGACGACCTCCACCGGCACGCGTCGGCGATTTTCCGCCGCGCCACCCCAGTCGTCGTCACGCTGGTTGGTGCGCGGGGCGGTGAACTGGTTGAGGAGATAGCCTTCCGAGCCCATAATCTCGACGCCGTCATATCCGGCCTCCCGGGCGAAGGCAGCGGCGGTGCCAAAATCCTCGATGGTTTGCTCGACCTCCCGGGCGGTGAGCGCGCGCGGTGTCAGAGGATTGATGCGCGATCGAAGCGCGGACGGCGCGACCAGTCCGGCATGGCGGCCATAGCGTCCGGCATGCAACAATTGGAGTATGATCTTGCCGCCTTCGCCGTGGACAGCATGGGTGATCGTGCGATGGCCCGAAACGGCATCGCGGGTCATCACCGAGGCGCGTTCGGACAGTTTTCCGGCCTCATTCGGCGAAATGCCTCCGGTCACCAGAATGCCGGCGCCGCCTCTGGCCCGCGCGGCAAAGAACGCTGCCTGGCGCTCGAAACCGTCCGGCCGCTCTTCGAGGCCAGTGTGCATCGAGCCCATGAGAACCCGGTTCTTGAGAACCGTGAATCCGAGGTCGAGCGGCTTCAGTACATAAGGAAAAGCTGTCATCGCGTTCGCCGTGCGCGCATTTTCCGCGGTCAAGGCTTGAACGTTGCTTTGGCTTGCGACAGCACGACGTTGCCGCCTTGCGTCTCGGCTTGAACAGCTGCAACACCGGGTGCGGTGTTCCACAGCTTGGTCACGATCGTATCGCCGAAATTCACCCGATCGGCGAAACGGACGTTAAACGAGCGGAAGCGTGCCGGATCGTTGGCGCATAGCTCGCGCAGGATCGCGCGGCCGGCAATTCCGTAGGTACACAGACCGTGCATGAACGGCTTCTCGAAGCCGCCGAACTTGGCGAAGTCCGGGTCGATATGAATCGGGTTGCGGTCGCCTGAAAGCCGATAGATCGCGCCTTGTTCGGGCCGTGTTTCTTCCTTGACGACGGCGTCAGGCGCGCGGTTGGGCGGCGCATCGACGTCCCCCGTCGAAGGCCCGCGCTCGCCGCCAAAGCCACCCGCGCCGCGAACGAAAAGGGTCGCGTGGGTTTTGAAGAGCGGACCGTTCTCGTCGCTCGCTATGCTCTCGACGCCCAGCACGGCTGCCTTGCCCTTATCCCAAACCTCCGAAATGCGGCCCGCGACTTTGACTTTCGCGGACGGGGGCAGGGGACGAAAAAGTTCGATCGCCTGTTCGCCGTGCAGCAACATTTCGAGCCGCATCTCCACGCTGCCCATCAGACTGGCAAGCGCGCGCCCGCCCGGAATGACCGCGTAGGTCGGCAAAACCTTCGGACCCTTGCCTTCATAGATGAAATCGAGTCCGTTCTCCGGCCGCGCGCCGACACCCAGCGCGTAAAGCATCGTATCCTTGTCGGTCCAGCTCGCCTCGACCGGCGCGAATTCCATGCCCACCAAGTCCTTCGATATCGGCTTCCTTTGACTCATCTTTTTTCCTGTCGTGTGTTCGAATGACGAAATCCGGATGGCTCAAGGCGCTTTGCCGTCTGGCGGCCAAGCGCTGACGCCGTCCTCAAGCGGAATCTTCAGGCTTTTCAGCAGTTGGGAAAACATCGTCCAGTTTCCGATGGCGACGACAAGCTCGATGCGCTCCTGAGGCGTTTTCAGATGCGAGGCACAGGCATTCCAGGTCGCGTCCGAAATCATGCCCTTATCGAGTGTTTCGTCCGTCGCCGCCAAAATCGCGCGATCGGCATCGGACAAACAGGAGGCGTTCTTCCAGTCCCGGGTTGCGACGAGATCCTGTTGCGGAATATTGAGCATCACGTGGGCGACCCGCCAATGCTGCGTCCATTCGTAGAGCGACTTTGTCTTCCAGCCGATGCGCATGATGATCAGTTCGCGCAAGCGGGCATCGAGTTTGTTGCCGGTGAAAAGCAGCGTGTTGAGGGTCGATGCGAGCTCGCGCGCGACGGCTGGGTGATGCAGCAGAACGCGAAAGACGCTGAGGGGCGCCATCTGCTCCGGCAGGCCCGCCGC
>CAZLRW010000111.1:7151-10197 GCA_964561925.1 uncultured Flavobacteriaceae bacterium | reverse complement strand
GCAGCAGAACGCGAAAGACGCTGAGGGGCGCCATCTGCTCCGGCAGGCCCGCCGCCGCGGCGGCGGCCGCGGATTCGGCAAACGGCAGTAGGGGAATCCGTGGCGTCGTGTCGGTCATTGGTCTTCCTTCGAAAATTGGCGGTCGGCGCTGGAAATAGGTCTTCGCATTCCCGGCTCTTTGGCATAGTCTAACACATATCCGTCGTCAAAAATACATATGTGTGATCTTCGGTGGCGTGGCGTATACCGTAGGATCCAAGGCACCCGGGGAAGGAAGGCCGCGCCATGGCAGCGAAAAAATCGATGGCGATGGTGCAGACGGCACCGCGCAAACTGGAACGACGCGACTTGCCCGTCCCACCGGTTGCGGACGACAGCGCGATCCTGCGCGTCGAAGCTTGCGGCATTTGCGGCAGTGACTACGAGCAGTATGAGGGCGTCCTGAACACGCCGATGCCGGTGGTTCCCGGGCACGAGCCGTTGGGAATTATTGAGGCGATCGGTGACAAAGCGGCAAAGCGGTGGGGCATCGACGTTGGCGACCGGGTTGCCGTCGAGACGATGCTTGCGTGCCACTGCTGTAATACATGCTTGTCCGGGCGCTACCACCTGTGCGGCAGCCGCAAGATCTATTCGTATATCCCGCTGACCGAAGAGCCCGGCCTATGGGGCGCTTATTCGCAATACATGTATATCGCGCCCAACGCGATCGTGCACAAAATGAGCAAATCGCTGCCGCCGGAATTGGCGGTGATGTTCAACCCGCTCGGCGCGGGGTTCCGCTGGGCGGTGGAAATTCCCCAGACGCAGGTCGGCGACACCGTCGTCATTCTCGGACCCGGCCAGCGCGGGCTTGCCAGTGTGATCGCGGCGCGTCAGGCAGGCGCAGGCACGATCATCGTCACGGGTCTCGCCGCCGATGCGAAGAAGCTCGATGTCGCGCGCGCCCTTGGCGCCGATCACACGATCGACGTTCAGAACGAGAATGCGGTGCAACGCATCCGCGAAATCACCAAGGGTCGGGGCGCGGACGTCGTTGTGGAGGTCACGTCGTATGCGACCCTGCCGGTGCGAGAGGCGCTCGACTACGTGCGGCCGGGCGGCACGATCGTTTTGGCCGGCGTGAAGGGGTTCAAACCCATTCCCGACTTCATTTCCGATCTCATCGTTTTGAAGGAAATCACGATCAAAGGCGCCATCGGCGTAACGTCGTCCGGCTATCGCAAAGCGATCGAGTTGATCGAACTTGGCAAACATCCGCTCGAACTCATGCACACGCATAATTTCCGGATGGAAGAAGCCGAACTTGCCATCAAAACATTGGCGCGCCAGGTGGACGGTCAGGAGTCGATTCACTCCTGCCTGCTCCCCGAGACCTGACAAAAGGAGAATTGCCGTTGAAGACGTCTTTATTCTATCTGCCTTCCATCGGCAGCCGCGCGGACATCGAAAAAGGCATGGCGGGTCTTTCAAGGTCGCTCTACCAGAAGATGCTCAAGGAACTGACGCAACAGGCCCAGCATGCCGATCAACTGGGCTACGATTCGATCAGCTTCACCGAGCACCACTTCCACATCGAAGGCTTCGAGATTTCCAACAATCCGGTGCTGTTGGATTTGTTCATCGCGATGCAGACCAAGCGCATCCGTGTCGGCCAACTGGGGATCGTTTTGCCGGCCAACAATCCGCTGCGGGTCGCGGAAGATATCGCAATGCTCGATCACATGTCGGGCGGCCGCGCTTGCGCGGGCTTCGCGCGCGGCTATCAGCGCCGCTGGGTCGATATCATGGCACAACAGGGTCACGGTCTAAGGGGTGTCGATGTCGGCGTGCACGATCAAGTCGATGCCGCGAACCGCGCGGCCTTCGAGGAGTGCTTTCAGATCATCAAGAAGGCCTGGACGCAGGATATGCTGCAAGTCAGCGGCGACTTTTGGAAAGTGCCGGCTGGCGAAACGCCCTGGAAGCTGGAGGCGACCCAACGCTATGGCGCCGGCATCGAGAACGGGATTGTCAAAGCCGTCGGTAGCGTTCCCAAGCCGCTTCAAGATCCCCATCCGCCGATCTTTCAGCCCTTTGCCTCCTCGCCCAACAGTATCCGCTGGTGCGCGAAGGAAGGTGTGACTGCCGTTTTGCCCCCGCTTCACCCGGTGCTCGAGCAGCAGCTGGTCGATCTCTATGCGCAAGTGTCGGGACGGGCGCCAGGCGACGGTATCGGATTGTTACGCGACGTGATTATCGCCGATACGGACGAAGAGGCGATGAGTTTATGGGCCGACTCCGGAAGATACGTCAATGAATCGTGGTTCGCGCCCTTCGGCTTCGATCAGGGTATTCTCCACCCCGATACGCGCGAACGGCCGAGCGACGTGGAGTTGTTCGATTCGTCCTTCGTGCTCGTGGGCACGGTCGACAGCGTGACGCGCCAGTTGGAAAAACTCGTGAAACGGCTGCCGGCCAAATGGCTGTTCGCGTGGATTTACAACGGCCTCATTCCCCACGGCAAGCTGATGAAGTCCCTCGAACTGTTCTCGACAAAAGTGCTGCCGCGCATCGCCTGATCGAACGCAAAAGGGAGACGCGGAAATGAACTTCAGCAACAAGGCCGCCATCGTCGGAATCGGCGAGACGGAGTACGTGAAGGGGTCCGAGCAGAGCTCGGTCGCCATGATGCTCGATGCCGCGCGCCGCGCGATCGCGGACGCAGGGCTCAAGCCCAAGGACATCGACGGCATGGTGCCGCCGCCGGTCTATACGTCCTCCGAGGAACTGGCAGCCAATCTGGGTGTCGATGTGCTGCGCTATGCATCGACGGTCCACATGGGCGGCGCCAGCCCGACGACCGCTCTGCAGAATGCGGCGATGGCCATTGCCTCGGGGGTGGCGGAGACGATTTTGGTCGTGCTGGGCTGGAACGGTTATTCGGCGCTGCGGCGCAAGCCTGGAATGCCGCAAGACCGCCCGATGAACATGAACACGTTGAGTGCGACGGTGCGGGGGTTCTATCTGCCGTACGGTGTCCTGCTTCCCGTGCAAATGTACGCTT
>CAZLRW010000111.1:0-7051 GCA_964561925.1 uncultured Flavobacteriaceae bacterium | reverse complement strand
GTGCGGGGGTTCTATCTGCCGTACGGTGTCCTGCTTCCCGTGCAAATGTACGCTTGGCTTGCCATGCGGCACTCGAAGCTCTACGGCGTCGGGCCGGAAGCGATGGCTTGGGTCGCCTTGGCGTGCCGCAAACACGCGCAACTCAACGAGCGGGCGGTGACCTACGGCCAACCGCTGACCATGGAAGACTACATGCGTTCGCGCATGATCTCGTCGCCGTTCCGCCTATTCGATTGCTGTCTCGAGACAGATGGCGCGTGCGCCGTGGTGGTGACGAGCGCCGAACGGGCGAAGGACCTGCCTCATCGGCCCGTCTATATCGCCGGCGCGGCGGAAGGTCACCCCTACCCGGCGGACGACATTCCCTCGCGTCCCGATCCGTTCAAGATCGGACTGAGCTATGCGGCCCCCAAGGCCTTCGGCATGGCGGGGGTGACGGCGCGGGACATGGACTTTCTGCAAGTCTACGATTGCTTCAGCTACGTCGTGCTGTTGCAGCTTGAGGCGATGGGTTATTTCAAGCCGGGCGGCGCCATCGAATTCGTGAAGGACGGGCAGATCGAACTAGGCGGCAAGTTTCCGCTCAATACGCATGGCGGCCTGTTGAGCGAGGCGCATGTCTGGGGTCTCAATCACGTGCTCGAAGCGACCAGGCAATTGCGCGGCACCGCGGGCAAGCGACAGATTCCGGACGCCGAAATCGGCCTGGTGACGGGATGGGGCGATTTGGGCGACGGCAGCATCGCGATTTTGCGGAGATAGAAATGGAAGTTCAGGAATCGAAATATCCGCAACCCGTCACGGTCGATGTGGTCAACGCCGAGTTCTGGAAACAGTGCCAGGACGGCGAACTGCGCTTCCAGAATTGCACGGACTGCGGCGCTTGGCGGTTTTTGCCGCGCTATATGTGCGCCAAATGCGGGTCGCCGGACTATACGTGGAAGGCGAGCCGCGGCCGCGGACACATCTTCTCGTGGACGGTGACGTATCAGCCCTTTCATCCGGCGTTTGCGCGCGACATTCCGTACATCGCGGCGATCGTGGAACTTGAGGAGGGGGTGCGTATGGCGACGCGCTTGCTCGATTGTATGCCCGAAGCGGTCGCGCTCGACATGCCGGTCACACTGATCTTCAAAGACATCGGCGATGGCTTCAAGCTGCCCTGCTTCAAGCCCGCCAATGCGCCGAAATAGACCCGCCGGCGGAAAGAAGTGACCATGGATCTGGCTTACGGCCCCAAGTACCAATCGTTTCAACGCGATGTCGAAAATTTCTTGGCCAAGAACAAGGCCAAGGCGCCCAAGGGAGGTGGTGCCGCAGGGCGGCCGTCGCCCGATGCCTGTACGTGGCAGCAATTGCTGATCGAGCACGGCTATGCCGCGCGCACCATCCCAAGGGAATACGGCGGCTACGGCGCGGCGCCCGACATCTTGAACTCGCGCATCATCGCCGAGGCGTTTTCGGCTGCGCGCGTGCCGGCCGGACTTCAGAACCAGGGCATTTCGATGCTGGTGCCCACGCTGTTGGAGCTCGGCACCGAAGCGCAGAAGAGGAAGTGGATCGCGCCGACGCTGCGCGGCGAGGTGGTGTGGTGCCAAGGCTATTCCGAACCTGGTTCGGGTTCCGATCTTGCCAGCCTGCAAACGAAGGCGATCGTCGATGGTTACGACTTCGTCGTCAACGGGCAGAAAATTTGGACGAGCACGGCCCACGAGGCCGACATGATTTTTTGCTTGGTGCGCACCGAGTCGGAAAGGCGTCAGCATGAAGGAATTTCCTATCTCATCTTCTCGATGAAGACGCCCGGCATCGAGGTGCGTCCATTGAAGACCATGACCGGCAACGCCGAGTTCAACGAAGTCTTTTTCACCGATGTGCGCGTGCCGGTGGACCAGATCGTGGGCGAACGCGGCCAAGGCTGGTTCGTCGCCAACGCGACCTTGAAACACGAGCGCGGCATGCTGGGCGATCCGGCGGCGATGGAAACTCGCTTTCAGGCGCTTGTCGATCTGATGCGGACGGAGACGGTCGACGGCCGCAAGGCCATAGATCATCCGATGCTCAGGGACCGGCTGGTGATGCTGCAAGCTGAGCTGGCGGCGATGAAATTCAACGGCTTGCGGTTGCTGACCGCTGCCGCCAACCGCGAGGATGGCGGGCTCGCGCGCTTGGTCGTCAAGTTGCAGTCGTGCGAGTTGTCGCATCAGATGTCGGCGCTGGCGATCGACGCCATGGGCGAGTTCGGCTTGTTGTACGACGACAGTCCGTATGTGCGCAGTCATGGCTCGTGGCAAGCGAGCTATATGTTCCAGCTTGGGCTGATCATCGGTGGCGGGACGGCGCAAATTCAAAAGAACATCATTGCGGAACGCGGGCTGGGCATGCCGCGCGAACCCCGGTTGGCAAAGTAGGGGGGCAGATGGAATTCGCACTATCGCAAGAGCAACGGCTCTTCCAGGACAGCATTCGGCGTTTCCTCGAACAACACTCGTCCTTGGACCGCGTGCGGCGCGCCGCCGGCAGTAACGACTGCGTACCGAAGGATTTGTGGGACGGGTTGTGCGGGATGGGCGTGCCGGGGATCCTGATCCCCGAAGAATTCGGCGGTATGGGGCTCGGGTTTCTCGATGCGGCCATCGCCTATGAAATGATGGGCCGGCATGTGGCGCCGGCGCCGTTCGTGGGGACGAGCGTCATGGCGCCGCTGGCGCTCATGCATGCGGGAAGTGCGGCGCAGAAAGAACATTGGTTGCCTCTGCTTGCTTCGGGCAAGGCGCGGGCGGGCGTCGGCGTCACCGAAGCGATTGGCGCGCGCGAGGGTGCCGGGGTCGATGCGCGTGGCGCCACGTTGAGCGGCAAGGCCCTGTTTGTGATCGATCAGGCCGGCGCCGATGTCTTCATTGTCGTCGATCGCAATCGCGCTCTGCACATCGTCAAGGCGGACGCGCGCGGGCTGTCGCAACGTGCCTTACCCACGATCGACAAGACGCGCTCGGTTGGCGAACTGATTATCGACGGCGTTGCGGCGGACGCCTTGCCGGGGCCAGGTTCCGATGCGATCGCGCGCATGATCGATGCGGGGCGCGTGATGCTCGCCGCCGATACGTTGGGTGCCGGCCAGACGATGATCGACAAGGCGGTGGCCTATGCGGGCGAGCGCATGCAATTCGGCCGCGTTATCGGATCGTTTCAGGCGGTCAAGCATATGTGCGCCGAGATGACGGCGCGCTTGGAGCCCAGCCGCTCGCTGGTTTGGTATGCGGCGCACGCGCTCGACGAAAATCTCGACGATGCGCGCGTGGCGGCATGTCATGTCAAGAGCCATCTGTCCGAGGTGGGACGCTTCGTTGCCCGCACATCGACCGAGGTTCACGGCGGCATGGGCTTCACCGATCTGCTGGGGCTGCACTATTGGTTCAAGCGCATCGGTTTCGACCGGCAGATTTTGGGTGGGCCGGAGCAAGTTCGTTTGGAAGCCGCGCGCTTGCAAGGCTGGGCCGCGTAAAAGGGATACTGAAAATGGACATCGAGCTGACCAAGGAAGATGAAACCTTTCGCAACGAGGTGCGCCGGTTCGTTGCGGAGAATCTGACGAAATCTCTTGCGGAGATGGTCACGGTCGGAGCGGCGGCCGAGCGCGCTGTGCTGAAGCAATGGCACAAAGCACTCCACGCGAGGGGTTGGATCGCGGTCAATTGGCCCACGGAATTCGGCGGCACCGGATGGACGGCGACGCAAAAATTCGTCTTCAACGAGGAAATGGCGCTGGCGAACGCGCCGCGGCTTTCGCCCTTCGGCCTGTCGATGGTGGGCCCCGTCATCTACACCTTCGGCAACGAGGCGCAGAAGAAACAGCATCTCGCCGGTATTCTGTCGGGCGATGTGTGGTGGTGCCAGGGCTATTCCGAGCCGGGCGCCGGTTCGGACCTGGCAAATCTGAAGACCAAAGCCGTGCGTCAGGGGGCGCATTACCTCGTCAACGGTCAGAAGATTTGGACGTCCTACGCACATGAGGCGGACTGGATTTTCTGCCTGGTGCGCACCAGCGACGCGGGAAAACCGCAAGAAGGCATTTCCTTCCTGCTGATCGACATGAAGACGCCCGGCATCGAAGTGCGTCCGATCATTTCGATCGACGGGCTGCATCATTTGAACGAGGTGTTCTTTACCGATGTCAAAGTGCCGGTGGAGAATCTGGTCGGAGAGGAAAACCAGGGCTGGACTTACGCCAAATTCTTGCTTGTCAACGAGCGGACCGGAATTGCCGGCGTGCCAGAATCCAAAAAGAAAATTGCCAGCATCAAGGCGATGGCACGGAAGGAGCGTTTGGGCGACGGCAACGCGCTTTCCGGCGACCAAGAGTTCCGGCGCAAGCTCGCCGAGATCGAGATTAAACTCGCCGGGCTTGAGTATACGAATCTGCGCATCCTCGCGGACGCCGCCGCAGGGCGCCCGCCCGGTCCATCGTCCTCGACGCTTAAGATCGTTGGAACCGAAATTCAACAATCGCTCGCCGAACTCGCGGTGGAGATGGTCGCATTCTATGCCATGCCGTTCCAAAAGGAGCAGTTGCTCCTACTGTCGAACGAGGCGCCGGTCGGCCCCGACTATGCAGTTGCCGTATCGAGCGCGTACAATTTCGGCAGGGCGGCCTCGATCTACGGCGGCTCTAACGAAATCCAGCGCAACGTGATCGCCAAGGCGGTGCTCGGGCTCTAGGCGAAAAGTTTGTCGGGTTCGCGCGCCTTGGCCAGAAGGCCGCGAACGATGGTGGCGAGTTCGTTCGGATCGAAGCGGCGCTTGGGATCTATGGCGGGCCCGCGATGCCACCGTTCGAAGACCGTCAACCGGCCGCTCGTCGACTCGAACACTTGGCCGGTCACGTCCTTCGCCTCGTTGCTTCCCAGCCAAACGACGATAGGCGCGATGTTGGCCGGGTCGCGCGGGTTCCATTGGCCGGCCTGTACGTCGGAGCCAAAACCCAAATCTTCCGTCATCCGCGTCAAGGCGCCGGGGGAAACCGCGTTCACGGTAATGCCATAGCGCGCAAGCTCCATCGCCGCGGTAACCGTGAACGCGGCTATGCCGGCCTTGGCGGCGCCGTAGTTCGCCTGTCCCTGGTTGCCGAGCAGGCCTGAAATGGACGTCGTGTTGATGACGCGCGCATCGGCGGGATTGCCGTTCTTCGCCCGCTCCTTCCAATAGCTTGCGGCGTGGCGCGTGGGGCAGAAGGTGCCGCGCAGGTGGACTTTGATGACCGCATCCCATTCGTCGATGCTCATGTTGGTCAGCATGCGGTCGCGCAGAATGCCCGCATTGTTGACCAAGACATCGAGCGCGCCGAAGGCCGAGATCGCCTGATCGATCATCCGCTTGGCGCCGTCCCAGTCCGACACGTCGTCGCCGTTGGCGACCGCTTGCCCGCCCATGGCCCTGATTTCGCTCGCGACCTCTTCGGCGGGTTTGCTGGAGCGGCCTTCTCCGTCGCGCGCGCCGCCCAGATCGTTGACCACCACCTTGGCGCCTTGGCGCGCGAATTCCAGGCAATGTTCGCGCCCGATACCCCTGGCGCCGCCTGTCACGACAACGATGCGGCCTTCGCACAGTTTTGACATGAAATCCTCCTCGATCTCGACTAAATCTTTTTCTCGCCGGTCCAATACCTGTCGCGCACGGTTCGACGCACGATCTTGCCCGTGGTCAGGCGCGGCAGATCGGCGGTGAAGTCGACCGAACGCGGACGCTTGAAGGCCGCCAAGCGGGCGGCGGCGAAGTCGAGAATATCCTTCGCCAGCGCATCGCTCGGCTGATAGGCGTCGTTGAGTTGAACGACCGCTTTGACTTCTTCGCCCCAGTCCTTGCTTGGAACGCCGACCACGGCTACGTCCTTGACCGCCGGGTGTTTCATAATTTCCTGATCGATTTCCGCGGGATAAATGTTCACCCCGCCGGAGATAATTACCTCGGCGCTTCGGCCGGTCAGGAACAGGAAGCCTTCAGGGTCCACGTAACCCAGATCGCCCATGGTGTAGAAATCGCCGCGATAGGCGCTCGCGGTTTTGTCCGGCGACTTGAAGTATTCGAAGCGGCCGGTTTCCGGCGCCTTGAAATACACGGTACCGACTTCGCCCGGCGGCAGCTCGCTCGCGCTCTCGTCCTGAATTTGCAAAACCACGCCCGTCGTCGGCTTGCCTACGGTGCCGGGTTTTCTCAGCCACTCGTCAGGGGCGACGAAGACGCCGCCGCCTTCCGTCGCTCCGTAGTACTCGAAGACGACGGGTCCCAGCCACTCAATCGTTTCTTGCTTGACATGGACCGGGCAGGGCGCGGCGCCGTGCAGAATCCACCTCAACGTCGATAGGTCGTACTTCGCCCTGACGGCCTTCGGCAGCAACAGGATACGGTGGAGCATGGTCGGCACGACATGGGTGTGCGTGATGCGATGTTTGTCGACCAAATGCAGCGTTTCCTCAGCATCCCATTTGTCCATCAAGATCACGCCGACGCCGTTGGCCAGCGGCAACGAAAGATTCAGCGCCAGCGGGGCCGCGTGATAGAGCGGTCCGGTCACCACCGCCACATCGGAGGCGCCGTTGAACTTCGCGGTCTCGACCATTTTTGCAAATAGTGACGATGCAACCGGCGCGCTGCCACGGAAGACGCCCTTCGGATGCCCGGTGGTGCCGGATGTATAGAGCATCTGGCCGCCCAAGACCGGGTCATCGATATCTTGCCCGGGTTCTCGCCCGACAAGAACATCGTAGGGCGCGAAGCCTTCGATCGGTCCGCCGACGGCGAGCTTCGTCCGGAGATTCGCCGACTGCGAGGCCGCGAGCAGCGCCGATGAAGCGAACCGCGCTTCGGCGATAAACGCCACGGCCTCGCAATTGTTCACGACATAGGCGACTTCCGGGGGAGTCAGGTGCCAGTTGACGGGCGTCAAGCTAAAGCCGGCGCGCTGGCATGCCGACACCGTTTCGACGAATTCCGGACGGTTGGAACAGAGAAGCGCCACGCCGTCGCCGGCGCACACGCCCGCGCCGCGCAGCGC
>CAZLRW010000110.1:0-12703 GCA_964561925.1 uncultured Flavobacteriaceae bacterium | reverse complement strand
CGCTGAAGGAAGGCTTCACCGTCTTCCGCGATCAGGCGTTCTCGGCCGACATGCGCTCGGCAGCGGTCGAGCGCATCGGCGACGTGCGCGCTTTGCGGATGCGACAATTTCAAGAGGATGGCGGCCCGCTCGCGCACCCCGTGCGGCCGGACTCGTATCTCACGATCGACAATTTCTATACGGCGACGGTGTATGAGAAGGGCGCCGAGCTTTGCCGCATGGTGCGCACGATCCTCGGCGCGGAGAAGTTTCGCGCCGGCTCCGACCTCTATTTCGCGCGGCATGACGGGACCGCCGCAACCTGCGACGACTTCATCAAGGCGATGGAGGATGCGAGCGGCGTCGACCTTTCGCAGTTCAAACTTTGGTACAGCCAAGCCGGCACGCCGCAGGTGACGGCGCACGGGCGCTACGACGCGGGCGCGAAGACCTACGAACTCACGCTGGAACAGAAGCTCGCACCGACGCCGGGGCAGGCCGAGAAGAAGCCGATGCACATTCCCGTCGCGGTCGGTCTCGTCGGGCGCAATTCGGGCAAGGACGTCGCGATCGTGCTTGACGGAGCCAAGGCGGCGGCGACGCAGGTGCTGAACCTTCGGGAGGCGAAGCAGACCTTCGTGCTCAAAGGCGTGAACGAGGCGGTCGTGCCGTCGATCGGGCGCGGGTTCTCGGCGCCGGTGCGGCTTGCGACGGACCTGACCGCCGAGGACCGCGCGTTCCTGATGGCGAAGGACTCCGATGCCTTCAATCGCTGGGAGTCGGGACAGCGTTTCGCGACCGACCTGCTCGTGCGCATGACGGCGGAAGCGCGCGCCGGCAAGACGCCGAAAGCGGACGCGCTCTTCGTCGAGTCGTTCGGCGAACTTCTGCGCGACGCGCGAAAGGATCCGGCGTTCACCGCGATGGCCGTTCAGTTGCCGACCGAAATGGAACTCGCGCAAGTCATCGACGAGGCCGACCCTGACGCAATCCACGCCGCACGTGAGGCGCTGCGCAAGGCGCTGAACGGCGCGCACAAGGGCGCGTTGCGGGAGACCTATCAGGCGTTCAAGAGCAACGAGCCCTACTCGCCCGACGCTGCGTCGGCTGGCCGGCGGGCGTTGCGCAACATGTGCCTGCGTTATTTGACCGCGGAGGACACGGCGGAGACGCGCGCGCTGGCGTTCGAGCACTTCCGCTCGGCCGACAATATGACCGACAAGATCGGGGGCATGGGACCGCTCGCCGACATGAGCGGCGAGGAACGCGAGAAGGCGCTTCACCAGTTCTACGAGCAATGGAAGGGCAACGCGCTCGTCATCGACAAATGGATGAGCCTGCAAGCCATGTCGTGCCGCCCGGATGCGCTCGCCAACGTGCAGGCCTTGACGAAGCACGCGGCCTTCAACATCGAAAACCCGAATCGTGTCCGTGCGTTGATCGGCGCCTTTGTGATGAACAATCAGCTGCGCTTCCACGCGGCGGACGGGGCGGGTTATCGCTTCCTTGCCGATCAAGTGTCGAAGCTCGACAAGCTCAATCCTCAAGTCGCGGCACGCCTTTGCGGAGCGTTCGAGACGTGGCGGCGATTCGATGCGCCGCGCCAGAAGCTGATTGCCGAGCAGCTGAACCGCATCAAGAAGACCGACGGGCTCTCGCGCAACGTGCTGGAGATCACCGAGAAGACTCTGGGGTGAGAGTCGCTTTCGCAACAGCTGTTGCAGATTGCACGCACAGGGGATGACAAGCCTCTGCCCCCCGACATAATCGGGTCGGGGTCGTGATTCGAGTTCGTGCAAAAAACAATGGCGATTGCCACTTCAGCCACCGGCGCAACAGCCGGACCCAGCGCATCGCAGTCTCGTAAGTCCGATGCGCGCGCGAAGCCGGCGTCGCGGCGCGGGACGACGACGTGGATCGTTCTCGGCACGTTCGCGACCATTCTGTCCGTCGTTGCGGCAGGCGCGCTTCAATTGCGCAAGGATCACGCGCTGGCGCTTGAACAGATCGAGCGGGAGTCGCGTTCGTTCATCGCGGTCGCGGGCTCGACCGTGACCGCGGCGCTCGACCACACGCAAGCAACCATTCTCAATGCCGTGAAGGTCGCGCCGGGCGCGGGCGCCGCCGTCGATCCTGCGATTCTCAACGTCATCGCCGTCGACGTGCAGGGCAACGTGCTGTGGGATCGCAACGGCACGCCCGCCGACCTGCGGCGCGTCATGGACACGCGGCTGGTGCAACGTCTTGCCGCCGCGCAGGCCGGTACGCGGTTCGTGTCCGGGTCCTTCACCGACAGCGATTTCGGCAAGAGTTCGATCGCGCTCGCCATGCGCAGCGAGGACCTGCCCGGCGATCACTATCTCCTGGCGCTGATCGATCCTACGTATCTCACGCGGCTGCTCGAAGGCATTCAAAGCACGCGCGGCGGAAGCTTGGTGCTGGCGGGCGCGCAGTCTGGCAAGATCGCCGGCACGACCGTGGACGGCGCGGTCTATTCCAGCGCGGTCGAACTCATGCCGGCCAGTCTGACGACGAGTCCGACGC
Organism: uncultured Flavobacteriaceae bacterium; assembly: GCA_964561925.1. Taxonomy (GTDB): domain Bacteria; phylum Pseudomonadota; class Alphaproteobacteria; order Micropepsales; family Micropepsaceae; genus SZUA-430. The sequence continues at coordinate 10,180 of CAZLRW010000110.1, read as the reverse complement.
TGCGCTATGTGTCGGCGGAGAGCGCGAACTATCTGGCGAGCGCCCGTCTCATCGCCGGCTACGATTTGAAGCTCGTCACGATCACGCGCGCGGCCGACGCGTTGTCGGCGTGGTATTCTTCGCTGCCGCTCTATTCCATCATGATCTTCGGGCCGAGCCTCTTGGGTGCGGCGCTGGCCTGGGCGCTGCTCAATCAGATAGAGCGCACCTCGCGCGCCGACACGGTGCTGCGGCGCACCGAAGAACGCTTCGAACTTGCGGTCAGCGGCGCGAAGTGCGGCATCTGGGATTGGGACCTCGCGAACCGCCGCATCTATTGGTCGGGCGCGATGAATGCCCTGCTTGGTCGCGGCAAGCAGCCGCGCATTCTGGGCATCGACGAAGCGCAGGCGCTGATCCACCCGGACGATCAGCACGTGCTGGCGACGATCGAAGCCGCGGTGCGCAACGGCGCGGAATCCTACGACCAGTCGTTCCGCGCGCAGCATACCGACGGCCACTGGGTGTGGGTGCGCGCAAAAGGCCAGCACTACCGCACGCTGCGGGCGGACGGCGGGCGCCTTTCGGGCATCGTGATCGACATCTCGGATCAGAAATCGGCCGACGCGCGCGTCGACGCGGCCGAGCGCGTGCTGCAAGCCGCGTTCGAAAACGCGGCCGAAGCCTTCGCGCTGTGGGATCGGGAAGAGCGGCTGTTGATGTTCAACAAGCGCTTCGTCGAGTTCTACGGCCTCGACAAAGTCGAAACCGGACAGACCCGTGCGCAGGTTTTCGCAAGCGCATCGAACCCCGGCGTCAGCGCGGACACGGCCGAACAGCCGCTCGAAATGTTCGACTCCAGCGGGACGAGCGCCACGATCGAACTGCAGCGCGCGGGTTCGCGCTGGCTTTTGGTGAGCGAGCGGCGGGCGCTCGACGACGCGAAGATCTCGGTGGCGACCGACATCACGGCGCTGAAGGCGCACGAAGACGAGCTTGAGGCCTCGCGCGCGCTGCTTGAGGCGCAGACGCGCGATCTCGGCGATATCGCCGCGCGTCTGGAGACCGAGAAACTGCGCGCGGAAGAAGCGAACAACTCGAAATCCGAGTTCCTGGCCAATATGAGCCACGAGCTGCGTACGCCGCTGAACGCGATCATCGGCTTCTCCGACGTGATGCGGAACGAGATGCTGGGCCCTCTGCCCCCGCGCTATGTCGAATACGCGATCGACATTCATCGCAGCGGACAGGTTCTGCTCGATCTCATCAACGACGTGTTGAACATGGCGCGGATCGAGTCGGGCAAGCTCGAACTCGACCTCGCCCCGGTCGACCCCGCGTTGCTCGTCAACGAAGTGATCAAGACGATCGAGCCGCGCGCAAAGGAAGCCGGCATCGAACTGCGCGTGAACACGCCGGCGCTGCCATCGGTGCTGGCGGACAAGCGCGCCATCAAACAAGTGCTGCTCAATCTTCTGTCGAACGCCGTCAAGTTCAACAACGACGGCGGCTTCATCACGATCGAAACGCGGCGCGAAGAGGACGGCGTTTCGGTCTGGATTCACGACACCGGCATCGGCATCGCGGAAGCCGATCTCGCCCGCGTCGTCAAACCGTTCGAGCGCGTCGAGTCCGCGACCGTCGGCCGGCGGCGCAGCGGCACGGGCCTCGGGCTTTCCGTGTCGAGCGCGCTCGTCGAGATGCACGGCGGCAGGCTCGTCATCGAGAGCGAGCTTTCGATCGGGACAAGCGTCACGTTCACGCTGCCGGCCGCAGAACCGGTGGCCGAGGCCCGCGTCGCCTGAGCGACCTCACATATACCAATCGTATTCGTGCGCCGGAATGTGATTGCGGAAGCGCTCGAGTTCGGCGCGCTTGGTGACGCAGTAGAGATCCACGTAGGCCGGCCCCAGATATTCCCGCAAGATCGAGCCGTTCTCGAGCGCGACGAGCGCGGCATCGATCGCGAACGGCATCGTCTGATCGACAAGACGCGCCGCATTGCCTTCGATGGGTTGACCGGGGTCCATGCCTTCCTCGATGCCGCGATGCATCCCGGCAAGCGCCGCCGCCAGCACCAGGTAAGGATTGGCGTCCGCCGACGCCAAGCGGTGCTCGATCCGAACATCCGTGCGCGTCACGTTCAGCATTGCGGCCGGGTTGTCGACGCCCCACCGCTTGTTCCGCGCAATCGTCCCGTCGCCGAAACGACGAAAGCCGTTCGCGTTCGGACAGAAGATCGCGATCGCCTCGGCCATCGATGCCTGCAGCCCGCCGATGGCGTTGCGCATGGCGCGTTCGCCCACCGCATCGCCCGCCGGCGTCCGAAGGGCGGTGCGCAGCACCATGGCGCTGCCCGCAAGACCGAGGAACGGCTTGGCCATGAACGTGGCGTCGAGCCCGTGCTTGCGTGCGACGGCGCGCACGACCTGCCGCAAGAACACCGCGTGGTCGGCGGCGCGTACCACCTCGTCCACCCGCTCGACGCCGATGCGGAAGCGGCCGGCGAGCGCGTCGGCCGTCGCGGCGACCGGCGGCAAGCCTTGGATCGCCGCCGCCTCTGCGATCCCCGTCAGCACGCCGTCGAACCGGTCGATGTCCGAGATGCCGTAAACCTGCGCGGACGCCTCGCGCGCCGCATTCCCGGTGGGCGACTCGGGCACGCCGTTCTTAGCGCGCTCGCGATCGAAGAGATAGAAGTCGAAGTCGAACGCGGCGGACGGGACCAATCCCGCGTTGGCGAATCGCGCCGCGACTCGCTTGAGCACGTTGCGCGGTTCGCCGAAGTAGGGTTCGCCCTCGGCACCGCCGAGCGTCATGAGCACTTGGCCGTGCGGCCGCTGCGACCAATTGACCCGAGTGAGCGTGCCCGCGACTGGCCACGCGGTACCTTCCGAACCGTTCGGTGATGCCGCGCGGCGCGCCTGTTCGACGACCTCGCCGCGCGCGTCGAGAAAGTAGATCGTGAACGGAATGCCAAGACCGGTTTCGAAAACGCTTTCCAGCTCGGCGCGCGCAATGCGCTTGCCCCGCACGATGCCGCACAGATCGGCGAACACGCAGTCGACGTATTGAACCTGCGGATTCTGTTCGAGAAATGCGGCGGCCTGCGCGGCGCCCAACGGCGACGCACCGTGCTCGTCCGCACGCGCGTTGCTGACCACGTTCATCGAACCGTCTCGAAGGCCTGGCCCCACCCAAGGTGCAGGCGCAGCATACGGCCGCGGACGACGGGCCAGCAACCGGCGATTGTCCCGCGGCGCATTGATTCTGCCGGATTCAATCCCCTGTGGTGCGGCAGAAAGCCCGTGGGCCTAGACGGTTTGTCACGCTTGGCGCGCTGTTTGGAAATGAATAAGTTTGGGTACAAGTCGCGCTAGAACGTGCGGTGGGGACTTTGCTTAACGACGGCGGCGGAAGGCTGCCGTTTTTTGCGAGGGCCATGCACGTCGACTTCCGCGTGACGAGGGGATTGATGGCCACCATGACGGCCATACATGGAGAGAAGTGATGAATAGAACTGGTTTGTTTCTCTTTATCGCGGTCGTCATCCTGGCGGTCGGCGCGTGGTATTGGCTCACGCAGATGAAGAAGCCGGAAGACGCGGCCGTGGATCCGGCGGCGGCGACGGATACGGCGCCTGCCGACGCGGCGGTTGACCCGGCGGCGGCTCCGGCTGACGGTGCGGCTCCGGCCGACGGCGCGGCTCCGGCCGATGGCGCGGCTCCGGCTGACGGCGCGGCTCCGGCCGACGGCGCGGCTCCGGCTGACCCGGCGGCGGCTCCGGCCGACCCGGCGGCGGCTCCGGCCGAAGGTACGCCTCCCGCTCAGTAAGCGGCTAGGACAACAATCCGCTTGACGGGATTGGGCATGCGGTTCGCTAATTGCGGACCGCATGTTTTTTTTGTGCGCGCAGTTCACTGAATAACGAGGAGGACGACGATGAACAGGTCCGGTCTGATCGCGGTGCTCGCGATCGCGCTCTTGGGTGCGGGCGCCTGGTACTACATGACGCAAATGAACAAGCCGGCCGGCGAAACGCCGACGGCGCCCGTCGACACTGCGGCGGAGGAGGAGCCGCTGCTCTTCACGTTCGAGGATTGGACGAACCCGGCGTTCCTCGCCGAGTACAAAGCGAAGTACGGCAAAGATCCGCGCACGGCGCTTTGGGCCGACGAAGACGAGGCATTCGCGAAGATGCGCGCGGGCTACAAGCCCGACGTCATGGGCCCCTGCTCCTACGAGTTCGGGCGCTGGCAGGAAGCGGGCCTCATTCAGCCGATCGACGTGACGAAGCTGAAATACTGGAACGACATTCCCGACTATCTGAAGAACATTCCCGGCATGATGAAGTCGGCAACCGAAGCCTGGTTCATCCCGCAGTATTGGGCGAACACGTCGGTCACGTATCGCACCGACCTCGCGCCGGAATATGTCGGCAAGGAAAGCTGGAAGATCCTGTTCGACCCGAAATACAAGGGCAAGGTCGCAGCACTCGACGGCGTGGACGACACCGTGACGCTGATCGCGAAGACCTGGGACGTCGATCCCTACAACATGACGCCCGAGCAATGGACGATGGTGCAGGGAAAGCTCCGCGAGTTCGTCGGCGCGGCGCGCTTCATCTCCAGCGATGAAACGTCGTTGAGCCAAGGGCTCGCCTCGGGCGAGGTCGTGGCTGCGATCACGTGGAACCAGACGCCGGCCGCGCTGAAGAAGGAAGGCAAGCCCGTCGCCTACATGAACCCGCCGGGCGGCATGTTCACCTATGTCTGCGGTCTCGTGCTTCATGCCGAGTCGAAGAATGTCGAGAAGGCGTACGCGCTGATCGACAGCTCGATCGCGCCGGGTGCGATGAAGTACCAGTTCGACGAACTGTCGAACGGACCGGCGAACATGTCGATCTTCAACGACTACACGGACGAGCAGCTGGCCGAGAAGGGCTTCGTGCGCGACGTGAAGACGTTCCTCGAATCCGGCACGTTCCAACAGCGCCTCAAGAACAAGGACGAGATCGTCAAGTTCTGGACCGAGATTCGCGGCGGCGGCTAGTCGCGGCGCCGATCGGAACCAACCAAGGCCCCGGGCGCGGCGCGCGCCCGGGGTTTTCTATTTCGAGCTGCCGGACCGCAGGCGGCGGCATGTTTCGGAAAGCGCACCGGGATTGCGGGGCGGCAACTTCGGTCTTCCGGGCGTAAGGAAGCGGCGCGTCGCTTCGTTGGCAAAGTGCGCACGCTCCTCCGGCGTGAGTTGCGCCACCAGTTCCGCAACCGTCGCCTCGCGCTCCGCCGCGACGGCGCCCTCCGCCGCCGTGATACGGCTCAACGATTGGCGGAAGGCCGGTTGGTCGAACGGTTCGGCGCGAAAGAGCTTGAACATCGCATTGCGCGCCTCGACCAGGTCCTGACCCAAGCGGCGGAACGTCGGCGTGCGCCGATCGATCACCGTGCACATTTTGAGCGCGCCGGACAGCGGGAGCATCTGGATCACGATCTCCGGCCGCATGCCGCCGCCGCCCGCGGCCGTGAAGGCCGCCCGATTGCGCGCGACGATCAAGCCCATCACGATGACGCCGATCAGGAAGAGATTGAGGCAGAGCGACGCGATCAGCCAAACGTTCCAACGCCGGCCCCTTTGGGCGGGTGCGTCGCTCATGAGCCGTTCTCCCCGTTCGCCCAGAAGTCGGCTTGCGCGTCCCCGAAGGCCAGCAACGCAGGATCGACGGGACCCGGATCGCCGAAACCGACGAGCCCTGGCAGCAGCGCACCGACCGCGAGGCCCAGTGCGAGCGAACACGCCAGCGCGGAAGCCGGCAGCCAGGCCCTTGCGGCAAACCACTCGCCAAGGCGTTCGGCGAATCCGGCCGAACGCCTTCCGTTCGACGGCAGCTGCGCGAGGATGCGCTCCTCAAGCGCGCGCGTAACGGGTGCGCTCGCCGACTCGTCGAGCAAGCGATCGACCTTTACAGCCTCGTCCGCCAAGCGGCGCGCGCCGTGATCGCGCGCGATCAGCGCGAGTGCCGCCGCGCGTTCGGCTTCCGGCCAACGCTCGGGTCTCGCGCCGTAGGCCTCCGTCAATTGTTGCAGTCGTTCCAACGTCATCATCGGCAGTCTCATTCGCTATCGAAAAGATCGCGGCTCAAAGGCCGCAGCAAAGTCTTCAACGTTCGCCGTCCGCGCGCCAGCAGGCTCTCCATCGCCTCGACGCTGACATCCATGATGCGGGCGGCGTCGATGTTGCTGAGGCCCTGGTAGTGGCAGAGCACGACCGCCTCGCGCTGCCGGTCGGGCAAATGCCGAAGCGCTTCGTTCACGGCCGCGGCCAACTGAGTCTCGTAAAGACGCGCAGCCGGGCCCGGCGCGCCGTCGGTCATCTCCGGAACGTCGTCGAGCGGCGACGTCCGGTGTTTGCGCAACCGGTCGTAGCACAGGTTCATCGCCACGCGGTGAAGCCAGGTTTCGAACTTCGCTTGCCCCGGCTGCCAGCGCGACGCGTTCGTCCACACGCGCACAAAGACCTCTTGCGCGACGTCCTCGGCCTCGGTCTGGTCGCCGAGCATCCGGCGGGCGAGATTGAGAATCCTCGGCAGGTGGCGCGCCATGATGGCGCGCGCGGCCGACGCGTCGCCGGTTGCGACGCGCGCGACAAGCTCTCCATCCGGATCGTCGATCACACGCCTTCGCCCAGACTCAGTTTCGCCCCCAGTCTGGCCAGGGCAGATGGTGATCGCCAGTTCCATTCGATATGCCCGGCATGCTCCCGGCCTTGCGTCCGCTGTTGAACGGAACGGATGGCGGAATCCGTCGCTTGGTGCTGCGAAAGCCGGCGCCCGGGGGTGACATCGCCCCGCGACCTCCCATATTAACGCGCCTTGAAGGTTTGGGGCGCGGCTCCGCCCCTGCGCAAGAAGGTAAACCGGATGACGAGCTCCGTATCCAAGTTGCACGACGATCTGCCCGAAGAAGCCACGCGCGGCGTGCTTGCGCTTGCGCATCACGCGGGCGCCAAAGGCTGGGTGCCGGCGACAAGCGGAAACTTCTCCGTGCGCGTGGACGAGCGTCACTGCGCCATTACGGCATCCGGTGGCGACAAAGGCTCTTTGACGGCGGATGGCGTGATCCGGGCGCCGATCACGGGACCCGCCCATCCGCGCGCCTCGGCCGAGGCGCCGCTGCACTACCTCATGTACCGGATGTCGCCCGAGATCGGGGCGGTGGCGCATGTGCATGCGCAACCGGCCGTGCTCGCCTCGCTCGTCCTTGCGAAGAAGGAGCGCGTCAAGATCAAGGGGCTTGAGCTTCTGAAGGCGTTCAAGGGCATCACGACGCACGAGACCCATCTCGACGTGCCGATCTTCGACAACGATCAGGACATGGAGGGGCTCGCGAAGCGCGTCGAAGCGCGGCTCAAGACCGACGGGCTTGGCTTCGGCTTCCTGCTTGCGGGGCACGGGATCTATGCGTACGGCGCGAGCGCGGGCGAGGCGCTTCGCCATCTCGACGCATTCGACTATCTTTTCACGTTGATGCTGAAGCTGAAAGGAATACCGGCATGACGGTGCTCACGGTTTACGACTTGAAGAAGGGGCGCGAGCCCCAAGCCGCGACGCGCGACGAGAGGGAGATTCTGAAGGCGCTCCTGCCGTTCGACGTGCGCTATGAGCGTTGGGAGGCGACGAAGCCGCTTGCACCCGGCGCGGGGCAGGACGCGGTGCTTGAGGCGTACGCACGCGATGTCGACCGTCTGCGCAAGATCGGCGGCTATCAATCCGTCGACGTGGTGCGCATGCACCCGGAGCATCCGGACAAGGAGGCGATGCGCAACAAGTTCCTCGCCGAACACAAGCACGGCGACGACGAGGTGCGCTTCTTCGTCGAGGGCGCAGGCGCGTTCTATCTGCGCAACGACGACGTCGTGCTGAAGGTCGTGTGCGAACAGGGCGACCTGCTGTCTGTGCCGATGCACACGCGGCACTGGTTCGATATGGGCCCGCGGCCGTTCTTTGCGGCCATCCGTTTGTTCACGACGCCGGACGGCTGGGTCGCGACATTCACGGGCGACAAGATCGCGGAAACGATCCCTGGCTACGACGCTTCAGAGAACAAAGCGGCGTGAGCCAGGCCGTTCTGCTCGATATTGAAGGCACCGTCGGCGACATAGCGTTCGTGCGCGACGTGTTGTTTCCGTTCGCGCGGGCGCGCATCGCCGACGTGCTGAAGGCGCGCTGGGACGAGCCCGAAATCGCCGCTGCGGTGCAATCGGCTTGTGTCAGTTCGATCGAGCCGCTGACGACGCCGGCCCTTGCGGCCAAGCGCTTCCTCGGTTGGATGGACGAGGACAAGAAGATTGGACCCCTGAAGACGCTTCAGGGGATCATCTGGCGCGAAGGGTATGCCTCGGGCGAACTGAAAGCGCATCTCTATCCGGACGCAGTGGAAGCCATTCATGCGTGGACGAAGCGCGGGGTGAAGGTCGCGATCTATTCGTCGGGTTCGGTCGAGGCGCAGAAGCTCTATTTCGCGCACAGCGTGGCGGGCGATCTGACGTCGTTCCTGAGCGGCTACTTCGATACGGCGACGGGCGCGAAGGGCGATCCGGCCTCGTACACGAAGATCGCGGCAGCGCTGGGCTATGCGCCTGCGGCGGTCACGTTCTTCTCGGACGCGCCCGGCGAGACCGATGCCGCGCTTGGCGCCGGCATGCGCGCCTATCGCGTCGACCGGACGAAGGATGCAGGCTACGAGGGTCGTGACGGCGAAACGGTTGTCGTCGGGTCGTTCGCTTCGATAAGCCGGCGAATTTAAAGGCGATCACGGGCGCGTCGCGAAAACCTCGCGCGTCACGTCTGCGCCAAGGCCGCCTTGAAGCTGGACGGCGGTGCCGGGTCTTGCGCCGTCGCGATCGAGCCAGGCGAGCGCGACCGCGCAGGCGCGCGTTTCGGACCATGCGCTGGAGGTGATCGTTGCCGAAGCTTTGGGCGCGATCGGCCCCAAAGGAAGCGGCTGGTCGCTTGTCAGCTGAACGAGGACCCGTCCCCTGCCCTTCGCGCGGCGCAGAGCAAGCGCACCGTTGAAACGGCGCGCCGGATCGATCACGACGCCAAGGTCGGAGGGGATGCACATGAGCGCGGGGTCGTGCGCGAGTTGGGCGGGCTGCCAGTCGACGCCGGGCCGCGCCACGGCCGCTTCGACACGCGCAGCCTCGAGCGTCGTTGCGCCGATGGCGGTCACGCCGAGCACGGCGCCCGCACGCCAAAGTTTGTCCCATACGACGGCACCGTCGTCGGACTGCATCCAAAGTTCGAGGCCGTCGCCGGCGGCATCGCGCATCATTGCGACATGCGCCGGGCGCCATGACGGACGCACGACGCTGCCTGCGCTTGCGCCCTCGGCGCTCAAACCCGCAGCGACAAGCAACTCGGCCGTTCGTGGGCCCCGCACACCGATCACAGCGCGCGCGCCCGTCGCGTTCGTGATCTTCACGTCGAACCCGCCGCGGCCGTCGGCGATCCAAGCGAAGTCTCGAACCGCCGACGACAACTCGAACGCGTTCGGACCGAAGCGCGCGATGACACCCTCGCCTCGCACGTGGCCGTCGTCGTCGCACCAAAGCGTGCGCACGGTTTGACCTGGCTCGAGGCGAGCAGCGTCGGCGACGGTCACGGTGCTTAGATAGGCAGCGGCGTCCGCGCCTTCGACGAGCCAGCACTGCCGCGCCGACAGATCGCTCAAGCCCACGCGCGTCACGAGTGCTTCCTGTTCTTCACGCAACGAACTGTACAGCGCCGGCACCGTAAAACCGCCGTCTTCGACCCAAAGGTTGGTGACGCACAGTTCTGCCGTTCGGGCATGCAGCGGCGTTGCGAGTTGCGCCCGCGAAGCCGTGTCGGTCATGGCTGCACCGCCGCGTGCGCGAGCACCGCTTCCGCTGCAAGGCGGCCGTTGATGCCGGTGACGCCGCCGCAAGGATGCGTGCCCGCACCGCAGAGAAAGAGCCCCTCGACCGGCGTCTGGGTGCGGCTCACGCCGGCGGCAGGCCGCAGAGGTCCGATCTGATCGGGGACGAGGTCGCCGCCATGCCAATGACCGCCCGCACTTCCCGCAGCGCTTTCGATATCGGCCGGGGTGAACAGGTCGGCGGCAAGGATCATGTCCGGGAGTTCGGGCGCGTATTGGCGCAGCGTCGCACCGACGGCCGCGAT
>CAZLRW010000109.1:2041-12760 GCA_964561925.1 uncultured Flavobacteriaceae bacterium | reverse complement strand
TCCCGGGCGGCATCAAGTCTTGGTCGACCTTCGCATCGCCCCAATCGGTGACACGGTGGCCAAGCTCGTCGAGCGTTTGCGCAAGTCCCGCCACGCGATAGGCCGCCGGCCCCATCGTGCACCCCGGCACACGCTGCCCCGACTCCACCGGCGCCCCGACAAGAATGCAGTTCTTCGACAAGCCGTCTCTCTCCGCCACAAGAGCCTTTTGCGTCTAACACTATCAGACTGACCGAGGTCCCGCGAACCGCCTACCGGTTAACGCGGGACCGATGCGAGCGCTCAGGACGGCAGTTCTATAAAATTCGAAGAAAATGCGCGACAAAATCGGCAGCAGGTTCCGCAGGGTCGAAACCGTGCTTTCACCCTGACAAGGGTACCCTCGACGCCTCAAGCACGTTGCCGGGAACCCGCCGATGCGTTGGACACTCGCTGCCGTTACGCTGTTGATGTTCGCCGAACCCAGCTTCGCCGCGGCGCCGGTGTCCTGTCTCGACGCGTTGGCCGATCCCAAAGCCCGCATTGCCGCCTGTACGCGCATACTCGAGAAAAGCGAAACGGCTGACGCCTATATCGCTCGTGCGAACGCGCTTGCCGACGACGTGCAATGGGAACTTGCGATCGCAGATCTTGGCAAGGCGCTTGCCCTTCATCCGAAACACGCCGAAGCGCTTGCCGCCCGCGCAGGGCTTTACGAGCTCATGGGTGATCGCAACCGCGCTCTCGCCGACATCGACCGTGCGCTGGCCATCGAACCGAGCGCGCGATTGCATGTGATGCGAGGCGACATTCTGGCCTCCCGGGACGACGCACGTGCAGTGTCTGAATACACAAAGGCCCTTGCCATCGACCCGCGCGATGCGGGCGCACTCACCTCACGCGCGCGTGCTTACGAACGCCTCAGCAAGGACGCTCTTGCCAGGGACGACTACGATCGCGCGGTCGACGTTGGGCCAAATGATCCCGACGCACGCCTGGAACGAGGCCGGTACTTCGCAAAGCACCTGCGTTTGAGCCAAGCCGTGAAGGATTTTTCGGCGGCGATCTCGCTCGATCCGCACAACATGGAGGCCTTCCGCGAGCGCGCCAAGGCCTACCTGCGCCGAAGCGAGTTCGATGAGGCGCTCGCCGACCTCGACCGCGTGCTTACAATCCGTCCGAAGGATCTGAGCGCGCGGCGCATTCGGCGTAACGTCTATCTGCGGATCGGCGATTCCTCGCGCGCCATCGCGGACGCCGGAGTCGTGCTCGCGTCAGCCGAGTACGTCTATACCGACGACTATCTCGAGCGCGGCGTCGCTTATCTGCGGCGCGGCGGAGAAGCCGCGTTCCGGCAGGCAGAGAGCGACTTCAAGGAGGCCGCGAAGATCGAACGCGGCGACCGCAATGCCGCCATGAAGTATGCCCAGGCCGTCTGTCAGATACTCTGCCCTGCGCGCCGAGCCCGCATGTTCGCGCGTGCGTTGTTGGCTGCAGCACCGTCGCGAAACCAGCTCGATCGCAACCGCGACATCGCCGACGCCGATGCCTACATGGGAATGCTTGCTCTAAAGCGCGGCGACGACGCGGGCGCAGCAAGACGTTTTGCCGACGCGATGGGCATTTCGTCCGAATCCGCAGTCGCGATCTTTGGACGCGGTGTCGTCAAGTTCAACGCCGGTGACATCGAAGGTGCGAAGGACGACTTCGTGCTGTCGCGCGAGCATCACAACAACATGGCGGGGCTCTATGCGAGCGCCGGAATCGAGCCCATTCCTGCGCGGTCCGCCATCGTGGTGGAACCGCCACCCGACTCCGGCATCGAGCGCGATCTAGCGATCTGCAGGAACGGAGGCGAAGTCTTGCTGGGCCCCGGCGGTAAGGTGGACATGACGCCACAGATCGACGCCTGCGCGCGCGTTACCCGCGCCGAGTTGTCCCAGGAACTGCGGGCCGAGGCCTATGTGCATCGGGCGCGTTGGCGCGCCATGGGCGGCGACCGCACGGGCGGCATGGAAGATCATGCCGCCGCGCTCGCGCTCGATCCGAAGAATGTCGACGCTCTGATCGCGGGTGCAAGCACGCTCGCCGCCAAGAAGCAGTTCGCGGAAGCACGCGCACTCTTCGACCGTGCCTTGAAGGTTGATGAAAAGTCGTTCTTGGCATTGCTTGGCCGCTGCGAAGCGCTGGCCGGCATGGGCCAAGCAAAAGCCGCGCTCGACGACTGCGATCGCGCTGTCCTCTTCTCGGGCGGACAACCGGTCGCCACAATGCGTCGCGCGTCCATTCTGTTGCGTGCCGGGGAGAACAAACGTGCCCTCCGGGATTTCGACCTCGCGCTACGCGAGTTCGCGCGCTTTGGCCTACCCGATGATGCATACGCCCGCTTTGGGCGCGGCGTCGCACTGCAGCGCCTCGGCGACACGACGGCCGCCGCATTGGAATTCGGAAAGGCTCGCGCCCAAAACCCTGACATCGACCGCGAGTTCGCCGCCTTGGGCGTCACCCCGCCCTAGCCCAGCATGTCGTCGCCGCGACCGCCGGTGTTGATGCCGAGCGACTTCAGCTTGCGGTGAAGGGCTGAGCGTTCCATCCCGATGAAGGCGGCCGTGCGCGAGATGTTGCCGCCGAAGCGGTTGATCTGGGCGAGCAGATATTCCTTCTCGAACATCTCGCGCGCGTCGCGCAAGGGCAGCGCGATGATGCGCTCGCTGCCCGCGCCCTGACTGACGGCCGGCGTCGACGAGCCGACGTCGGTCGGCAGCAGGTCGGCGCTGATCGTCCCCTCCGGATCGTCCGCGGCCAGAATGAGCAGCCGTTCCACGTTGTTGCGCAGCTGGCGCACGTTGCCCGGCCAGTTATGCGCCTGAAGCGCGGCCATCGCGTCCTCGCCGATCTTGCGCGGTTGCAGACCGGTCGTCGCGCAGATGCGCTCCATGAAATGGTCGACCAGCATCGGGATGTCCTCCCGCCGCTCGACGAGGGGCGGTACACGGATGCCGACGACGTTCAGACGATGATAAAGGTCCTCGCGCAGGCGTCCGTCGCCGATTTCCGTGCGCGGGTCGGCCGAACATGACGAGACCACGCGCACGTCGACTTGAACCTTCGGGCCGCCGCCCACGCGCTGGAAATTCTGCTCGACGAGCACGCGCAGGATTTTGCTCTGGGTCTCAAGCGGCATGTCGGCGATTTCGTCCAGGAACAGCGTGCCGCCATGCGCCTGTTCGAAGAGGCCCACCTTGCGTCCGCCTTCGTTCGCCCCTTCGACGCCGAAGAGTTCGATCTCCATACGCTCGGGCGCGATCGTCGCGCAATTGATGGTGATGAACGGATTGCGCTGCCGGCGGGACTTCGCGTGCAGCAGTTGCGCCACGGTCTCTTTGCCTGAGCCCGGACTGCCGGAGATCAAGACCCGGCTGTTCGTCGGCGCGATCTTTTCGACCAACTGGCGAAGCTGACTGATCGCGTGGCTCTGGCCGACGAGATCGAAGTCGTCCCACAGTCGTTCTTTCAGAGACTCGTTCTCTTTTCGAAGACGTTGCGCCTCCAGGGCGCGTTCGACCGTCAGCAGGATGCGGTCCGCTTTGAAGGGCTTTTCGACGAAGTCGTAGGCGCCCTTCTTGATGGCAGTGACAGCCGTCTCGATGTTGCCGTGGCCGCTGATCACCAGAACCGGCAAATCGGGATGCTCTTTCTTGATTTCGTCCAGCACCTGCAGCCCGTCCAGCCGGCTGCCCTGCAGCCAGATGTCGAGGATGCAGAGCGCCGGGCGGCGGTTGCGAATTTCGCGCAGTGCGCTGTCGCTGTCGCCTGCGGTACGCGTGTTGTAACCTTCGTCCGACAAGATCCCCGACACGAGTTCGCGGATGTCCGCCTCGTCGTCGACGATCAGAATGTCGAGCGGCTGCAGTGGGCCATTTTTGCTCATTTCTTATTCACCTGCGAGTTTGACCGCACCGAGGCGGCGCGGGAAGGTCAGTCGGACGAGTGCGCCGCGCATGCGCGCCGCACCCGTTTCGTCGGTCTTGGGGGCATCCTCGAGCACGAGGACGCCTTTGTGGTCTTCCATGATCTTCTTCACGATCGCGAGTCCGAGGCCGGTGCCCTTCGCCCGCTTCGTCACGTAAGGCTCCGTCAACCGGTTCCGATCCTCCGTCGGGAGACCGACGCCGTTGTCGATCACCTCGACAGACAGGCGCTGCGCATCTTCAACCAAGCGGATTTCGATCCGTCCACCTTCCCTAAGTTGTCCTTCCTCGCCTTCGGCGCCGAAGACGGCACGCACGGCCTCGGATGCGTTCTTGAGCACGTTCGTGAGCGCCTGGCTGACGAGCCGCCCGTCGCACTCGACCGTGACCGGCGTGTCCGGCGTCAGCAGCGCGTAAGTGATTTGCGGATTGCCGACGCGCTGCAGGAAGACGGCGTGCTTGATCAGTTCGCTGATGTCTTCGTCCCGCATGACGGGCTGGGGCATGCGTGCAAACGAGGAGAACTCGTCGACCATGCGGCCGATGTCGCCGACCTGGCGGATGATCGTCTGCGTGCATTGTTCGAAGATTTCGGGGTCCGAGGCGATTTCCTTCTTGTATTTGCGTCGCAAGCGTTCCGCCGACAGCTGAATGGGGGTCAGCGGGTTCTTGATCTCGTGCGCGATGCGCCGCGCGACGTCCGCCCAGGCCGATGTGCGCTGCGCCGAGATCAGATCGGTGATGTCGTCGAACGTGACGACATAACCGCTCTCGTCCTCGGCCGCGCGCTCGCGCGTGACGGTCACGGTTAGATTGCGCGTTTTGCCGCCGCGGGTGATGTCGATGTGCGACTGCGCGCGCCCGGTCGGACTTGCCATTGCGTCATGGAGCAGGCTCGCGATTTCCGGAATCGCTTGGCCAAGGTCGCGCCCGATGATGTCATCCCGGTTGGCGCTGACGAGGGTGAGTGCCGAGCGGTTGACGACGTCGGCCTTGCCCTGCCCATCCAAACCGATGACGCCCGCCGACACGCCGGACAGCACCGCCTCGGTGAACCGCCGGCGCTGCTCGGACTGACGGTGGGATTCGACCAACTCGTTGCGCTGGCTCTGCAGCTGGCCGGTCATGCGGTTGAACGCTTTGCCGAGCGACGACAATTCGTCGTCGTCCGGCGTCAGCATCACCCGCGCGGCCAGGTCGCCGTCCGAGATGCGCTCCGCGGCACCGATCAAGCGACCGATCGGCATGACAATCCGGTTCGCGGTGCCGAGCCCGATCCAGATCGCTGCAAACAGGATGACGAAGGCAATCAGGCCGTACATCAACGTCAACGTGATGACGACGTCGTCGCGCCCGGCTTGGAGTTGGTTGTACCGGTTCTGCGCCGCCTCGGTGTTCTGCTGGTACTCGATGATCTCGGGGTTCACGTCCCGCACGACCACCACGAAAAGCTCGGTGCCGAACTCGAACTGCAGTTCCAGCTTCGCGACCCCGCGGATTTGCCCCCGCTCGCTGTCGACGCGGGGTTGCGACGTGCCGCCCGAGCGCGCCTCGACCAGCTCTTGATCCGTCGGCGCGTCGATGCGCGCCAGAAGATCGGGCTTCGATCGGGCCAACTCCTTGCCCTGCCCGTCGAAGATCCCGAGATCGGCCCGCAGACGATCGGCGATCGCGTTCAAGAGCTCCTGAAACCGCGCCGGGTTCGCCTCGACTTCAAGCGGCGTCGTGCTGTTGATGTTCAGGGCGGCAAACAGCGTTTCGTTGCGCAGCTTCCCGGTGTGCTCGTCGAGATAGCTCTTGGTGACGTTGACGGAGTTCACCAGAACTTGCCGGACGCTGTCGTTGAACCACGCATCCATCGCCAAGCTGATCGTGATCGCGGCCGCACCGGCAGTCAGCGCGACGGGAATGACGGCGATCAGGCTGAAGATCGTCACCAATCGTCCATGCAGGCGCGCCCCTGCCCCGCCCGTTCGGCGCGCGATCCAGAGCTGCACGAGCCGCCCGATTACGAGCGCGACCAGCGCCAGCAAGATCACGAGGTCGATGACGATGATGTAGAGCTGAACGCCCGGATCCGTCTGCTCGATCGGCGTCGAGCCCGTCATGATCAAGAACGTCATGATGGCGGCAATCAGCGCCAGGATGACAATGCCGTAGGAAAGCCAAGAGGTTCGCGCGACCCAGAAGAGGTTGCGCTGAAGCCAATCCGGTTCTGGTTCGGGTGTCCCCGAAACGGTCATGCGCCCGGCCTCGACCATCTACCCGTGTGAAATCTGCAACGCCACGAAACGCTGAATTCGGGCAACAGGCTCGTTGTATTCGAGCCTCATTGTTCCCGAATCATTACAGTGTTGCTGATTTTCGTTGCTCTGTTACATCACTTGAACCCGCGCAGCACGGGAATGTCAAGGCTCCGAATCTTCGCCCGGAGGGTATTGCGGTTAACCCCCAGGATTTCGGCGGCCTTGATTTGATTGCCGCGGGTTGCACCGAGACACATGGAAATGAGCGGGCGCTCGACGTCGCGCAAGACGCGATCGTAAAGCCCCGGCTGAGGCAGGCGTCCGTTCAGGCCTTCAAAGTGGCGCGCGAGGTATTTTTCGATGACGACGCTCAACGGTTCGTCGGTCGGTTCCGCTGCAGGCAGAGCCGCCGCGAGCGGCTCGCGCAATTCGTTCTCGACGATCTCGGCGGTGATGGTCGTGTCCGTGTAGAGCGCGACGAGCCTACGCACGAGGTTCTCGAGTTCGCGCACGTTGCCGGGCCAGCGGTGACGCTTCATCGCGTCGAACGCACCATGATCGACGGACTTCCGGACCATGCCTTGGCGTTCGGCTTGGCCGAGGAAGTGGTGCACGAGGTCGGGGATGTCCTCCAACCGTTCGCGGAGCGGCGGCAGGCGCATCGGCACGACGTTCAATCGGAAGAACAAATCTTCGCGGAATAGGCCTTGGTGAATCAGTTGGCGCAAATCGCGATGCGTGGCGGCGACGATGCGCACGTTCGCCTTCACCGGCTGACGGCCGCCGACCGGTGTGTACTCGCCCTCCTGCAACACACGCAACAACCGCGTCTGCGCTTCGAGCGGCATGTCGCCGATCTCGTCCAGGAACAGCGTGCCGCCCTCGGCCTGTTCGAACTTGCCGATGCCGCGTGCGTTCGCGCCGGTGAACGCGCCGCGCTCGTGGCCGAAGAGCTCGCTCTCGATGAGTTCGCGCGGGATCGCCGCCATGTTGACGGCGACGAACGGACCGTTGCGCCGCTTGCCGAACTCGTGCAGCGCGCGCGCGACGAGTTCTTTGCCCGTGCCGCTTTCGCCCGCGATCATCACCGTCAGGTCCGTCTGCATCAGCCGCGCGATGACGCGATAGATGTCCTGCATCGCGGCCGAGCGGCCGATCAGCGGCAGCGCATCTTCGCCGGGCGCGTCGAGCGCCGGCTTCTTCTTCTCGCCCTTGGCCTGAAGCGCCCGCTGCACGACGCCCGTCAGTTCGTGCAGGTCGAACGGTTTCGGCAGGTATTCATAGGCGCCGCGCTCGGCCGCGGTGATCGCCGTCATCAGCGTGTTTTGCGCGCTCATCACGATGATCGGCAGATCGGGTCGCAGTTTCTTCAGTCGCGGGATCAACTCGAACGCGTTTTCGTCCGGCATGATGACGTCGGTGATGACGAGGTCGCCCTCGCCCGCCGAGGCCCAGCGCCACAGCGTGGCCGCGTTTCCGGTCGTGCGCACAAGATAGCCCGCGCGGCCCAACGCTTGGTTCAACACGGTTCGTATCGCCGCATCGTCGTCGGCCACAATGACGGTGCCGGCGTTCATGAGAACCTCCTTGTCGGATTGGCGTTCGTTGTCGCGCCGTCGCCGCTCGGTCGGTGCATCGGCAGGTGGACGCGGAAGACGGTGCGCTTGGGCTCGGACTCGCACTCGATCGTGCCGCCGTGATCGCTCACAATCTTGGCGACGATTGCGAGGCCGAGCCCCTGGCCGCGCGCCTTCGAACTCACGAACGGTTCGAACATCGAAGATTGGATTTCGGCCGGGACGCCGGCGCCGTTGTCGCGCACCGCGACTTCCAGGGGCAACGCCAGACGTTCGCGCGTGCCGCCGACGGCAAGATGAACGCCTGGGCGATACGCTGTCTGCAACTCGATCTCGCCGTCCGCGCGGTCGGCGAGCGCGTCGGCCGCGTTCTTCACCAGGTTGAGGTAGACCTGGATCAGGCGATCCTTGTCGCCCATAACCGGCGGCAGCGACGGATCGTAGTTCTCGACGAACGTGACGCCGCGCGCGAAGCCCGAAATCGCGAGCTGCTTCACGTGACCAAGCACCTCGTGAATGTTCACCGGCTTCAGATCGAGCGGACGGCGGTCTGTGAACACTTCCATCCGGTCGACGAGCTTGCGGATGCGCTCCGTCTCGTCGCAGATGAGGCGCGTGAGCACTCGATCGCTTTCGACCGCGTTCTGTTCGATCAGCTGCGCCGCGCCGCGAATGCCGGCCAGCGGGTTCTTGATCTCGTGCGCCAGAATCGCGGCCATGCTGGTGACGGAGCGCGTCGCATGCCGCTGCGTCAGCTGGCGGTTCATCTTCTGCGCGATCGTGCGTTCCTGAAACTGCGCGAGCACGCCTCCCGGCTCGTCTACGATCGGCGACAAATGCACGTCGACGGCGCGCGCGGCGAGGCGCGGCGTGGCGATCTCGATTCCGTACTCGCTGACCGTGGCGCCGTGGTCCCGCACTTGTTCGACGAGCGCGAGCACGGGGCTGCCGAACGGCAGCAACGCGGACAGCGACTGACGCTTCAGCATGGCGGCGCTCATATCGAGAAACTGCTCGGCCTGCGGGTTTGCGAAAACGATCGTGTTCTTCGCGTCGATCGCGACGATCGGATGCGGCACCGCGGCCAGAAGGGCCTCGGCCTTGACGGTGGACGGCGGCGAGGCAACCACATCCGGTCTGCGGCGCGTTTTGACTGTCATGCAGCCTCCCGCGCGGGACCAGCCGCAAGCCGCTCGAGCAATGGCTCGGGATCGTTCGCGCGCACCAGGTCGGCGCGCAACGCCGGCGTACCTGCCTGCTCGGCGTACCAGCCCAGATGCTTTCGAACGACGCGCCGGCCGAGGTCGGGGCCGTAGTGCGCAAGGGTCGCGCGATACTGATCGAGCGCGACGGCCCATTTCTCCGTATCCGGAGGATCGGCCGGCACAGGCTTGCCGTCGACCGCAGCCTGCATCTGCGCGATCGCCCAGGGCCGCCCGAACGCACCGCGGCCGACGAGCACGCCGTCCGCTTTGGATTCGTCGAGGATGCGCACGGCATCGCGCGGCGTGCGCACGTCGCCGTTCGCAAACACGGGAACGCTCACCGCGGCTTTGACCTTGGCGATGAACCGCCAATCGGCCGAGCCGTCATAGAACTGCGCGCGCGTGCGGCCGTGCACCGTGAACGCGCGCGCGCCTTCCGCTTCGAGCGCCTGCGCAAATGCGGGCGCATTGCGGTCGCCGTCGTCCCACCCCAAGCGCATCTTCACGGTCACGGGGACGCGCACGGCTGCAACGGCTGCCCGCACGAGAGACCGCGCGAGCGCCGGTTCGCGCATCAGCGCAGAACCGCACAGCCCGCCGACGACCTTCTTCGCCGGACAACCCATGTTGATGTCGATCAGAACGGCGCCCTCGCCTTCCGCGATGCGCGCTGCTTCGGCTAGGGCCTGCGGATCGCGGCCCGCGAGCTGGATGGCAAGCGGCCCCTGATCGCGGTCGGCTTTGAGACGGAGCGCAGCACTCCGCCGATCACGCAGCAGTTCGGCACTCGCCACCATCTCCGAGTAGACGAGCGCAACGCCGAACCGGCGCACCGCCGCCCGGAACGGTGCATCCGTGACGCCGGCCATTGGGGCGAGCGACACCGGCCGATCACGCAATTCAGGGATCAAATTGCCCATATTCTGTGCAAGGTCTTGTGGTGCATAATTTCGCGCCACAATAGGCACCATCACACGGAACAAGCAAGGCAGATTTCGCACTTGCAGCATTCACCACAAAGCTTGACGGCGGGGGCCAGCCGTCGCTTCTCAGGCCCGATGAACACTCGGCCGAATTGTGTCGCCTTGATCGTTGCCGCAGGTCACGGGGTGCGGGCCGGCGAAGGCCTCCCGAAGCAATACCGTTCGGTCGGGGGCGTGCCCGTGCTCCGTCGCTCAATCATGGCATTCGCAAAGCACCCCGCCATCGAGCGAGTTCAGGTCGTCATCAGCCCCGAGCATCGTCCGCTTTACGAAGCGACAGTCGAAGGCCTTGACCTGCCCCCACCGATCGACGGCGGCGACACGCGCCAGACATCGGTGCGCAAAGGTCTCGAGGGCCTTGTCGCGGCAAGGCCGGGCCTCGTGCTGATCCATGACGCCGCGCGCCCGCTCATCAGCGCCGACACGATTACCGCCACCGTTGCAGCGCTCGCATCGGCGGATGGCGCCTTGCCCGTCATCCCGGCGGCCGACACATTGAAACGTCTGAGCGGTGACCGTGTTGCGGCGACGCTTCCTCGAGACGGCATCGGTATGGCCCAGACACCGCAAGGCTTCCGCTTCGAGAAAATCTTGCACGCGCATCGCGCCGCGCACGACACCGCGTTCACCGACGATGCCGCCATCGCCGAACATGCGGGGCTTGCCGTCGCGACAGTCCCTGGCGCACGTTCCAACTTCAAACTCACCACGCCTGAGGACTTCGCGATGGCCGAGGCCTTGCTTGGCAGTGCCCCCGC
>CAZLRW010000109.1:0-1941 GCA_964561925.1 uncultured Flavobacteriaceae bacterium | reverse complement strand
GCGCCCGGCAGTTGGGGCGCGCTCGTCGCCCTACCCTTCGGCTGGTTGCTCGCCTCATTCGGCGGCTGGATCGCGCTGCTGATCGGAGCCGCACTCGCCTCCTTCGTCGGCTGGATCGCCGCCGACCGCTACGTCAAGGCGACGGGACGCGAAGACCCGCCCGAAATCGTCATCGACGAGGTCGCGGCCCAATGGCTGGCGCTCACCGTCGTTCCGCTCACGATCGGTGGCTTCGTCGCCGCCTATCTCGTGTTTCGTCTGTTCGACACACTGAAACCATGGCCCGCAAGTTGGGCCGACGGCGAACTCGAAGGCGGCGCGGGCGTCATGCTCGACGACCTGATCGCCGGCGCTTATTCCATCCTGCCCCTCGTCGCCCTCGACATCGCGAACGTGATCTGATGTGGCCACCTTCGACCCGCGCGCTTGCTGAAGCCCTCCTCGCCGAAGCGCGGGCGAAGGGGGTGAAGATCGCAACCGCCGAAAGCTGTACGGGTGGCCTCGTTGCCGCCGCGCTGACGGAGATTCCTGGGTCATCCGACGTCTTCGAGCGCGGCTTCGTCACCTATTCGAACGAAGCGAAGATGGAGGCGCTCGGCGTCGTCGAGGACACGCTCGACAAGTTCGGCGCGGTCAGTGCACCGACCGCGGTTGCCATGGCGGAGGGAGCGATTGCGAATTCGCGGGCGCAGGTCTCGGTCGCCATCACCGGCGTAGCCGGCCCCGGCGGCGGTACGGCCAAGAAGCCCGTCGGCCTCGTGTATTTCGCGGCGGCGCGACGGGGCGGCGCAACCGACTTCGAGCATCGCAACTTCGGCGACATCGGCCGCACGGAGATCCGGATGGCAAGTGTCGTTGTTGCTTTGGAGTTGCTACGGAAGAAGCTCGCCTGAGACCGGCGCGCCGTAAAGCGCGTGCGCGCGCTCGTCGAAGGCTGCTGTCATCTTTTCGATCGCGCGGACAAAGACGCCGGCAATCAGCGCTTCAAGCGCGCGGCTCTTGAACGCGAAATCGATTTCGAACACGACGTCGCAGCCGCCCTCGCGCGCCGTAAAACGCCAGGTGTTGTGTAGGTGCTTGAAGGGCCCTTCGAGGTAGTCGATCGTGATCATCCGCCCGGCCGGGTCGAGCATCACCCGACTTGTGAAGCGCTCGCGCAGCGCCCCGAACGCGGCGAGCACGTCTGCCGTAAACGTGTTCTCGGCGCGCGAGGTCACGCGCGTCGCCGCGCACCACGGCAGGAACTCGGGGTAGCGCTCCACATCGGCCACGAGCGCAAACATCTGCTCGTCCGTGAAGGGCACGAAGTGCGTGTCAGTATGCCTGGGCAAGGGAAGCCTGCCGCGCCGCGCGCAGCCGTTCGAAGTCGTCGCCCGCCAGATAGGATGAGCGCGTCAGCGGCGAGGCCGACACCATCAAGAATCCCTTCGCGCGCGCGATCTCGGCCAGGTTTTGGAATTCTTCCGGCGTCCAAAACCGGTCGATCGCCGCATGCTTGGCCGACGGTTGGAGATATTGGCCGATCGTGATGAAGTCGACGTTCGCCGCGCGCAGATCGTCCATCACCTGCATCACCTCTTCGCGCGTTTCGCCGAGGCCCACCATCATGCCGGACTTCGTGAACGTCGCCGGGTCGACTTCCTTCGCTTGCTGCAGCAGGCGAAGGCTCGCGAAATAGCGCGCGCCCGGGCGGATCTTCAGATAGAGGCGCGGCACGGTTTCCAGGTTGTGGTTGAAGACGTCGGGCTTGGCCTCGATCACCACGTCGAGCGCGCCGGGTTTGCGTAAGAAGTCGGGCGTGAGCACCTCGACCGTCGTTGCCGGCGCGGCGGCGCGGATCGCGCGAATCGTTCTTGCGAAGTGTTCGGCGCCGCCGTCGGCGAGATCGTCGCGGTCGACGGACGTCACCACCACATGTTCAAGGCCGAGTTCGGCAACGGC
>CAZLRW010000108.1:0-12835 GCA_964561925.1 uncultured Flavobacteriaceae bacterium | reverse complement strand
GCGCGCCGATTTCGACCGCAACGTGAAGCACGACCCGCGCGTGCGCGAGGTGACGCGGCTGATGCTCGCCGATCTGAACCGCGCGCTCGACGAGAACATCGCCGTCAAGGTTGCGTCCGTCCTGCGCCCGCTGCTCGGTTCGGGCCGCGCGGGCGCCGCCGCCGTGGCGAAGGCGTTGTCGCTCGCCCCGCGCACGCTTCAGCGCCGCCTCGCCGAACGCGGCACGACGTTTCAGGACGTGGTGCGCGACACGCGGCTGCAGATGGCGCACGAACTTCTGCCGCGCCCCGGCATGACGCTGGCGCGCCTCGCCCCGCTCCTCGGCCTTTCGGAAGCCAGCGCCGTCAGCCGCCTCCTGCGCCAATCCGGCGGCCCGAACCCGCCGAAGCGCAAGCCGGCCGTCAAACCGCGTCGGCCGCAGAATGGGCGCACCTACCGCGACCACGCTTGATCGTTGGGAATCTATTCGGCCCCCGCATACGTCTCATCATTGTCACAGCGAAAAGCCGATCCCATCGGGGTGCACGCAGTGGTTGGTGGAACGAGAGTGTTGGGGGCGCGTGGTTACGCGTAGCGACGAATGGCTCGCTCTACCTGCTGCACGCCGAACGGCATGCGCCACAAATTATTGCTCAACCTTAATTCTTTTGTGTTTGTTCGGCACCCATCACTCCCCTAACGCGCAACACAACCACAAATAGATTGAAGCACTTGGGGCGTCCTGCGCTGTAATTCCCATCGGGGAAAAGCGTCTTTCTCTTTCGAATGTCGGGGGCGGCGTTCGAACGGCGGCTTTGGGGGCTGCTGCGAAAGGCGACTGGGGGAAGCATGGGGCGCATTGGGTGCGTGCCCGGCCAACGGCCGGCGCACGTAAGTTATGGGGGGCCATCTGCGCAATGGTCCGATCGGCGATCGGCGGCACGAGTTTGGGGGCTCGTCGCCGCCGCGCTGATCTCGATCTTGCCGGCGAATGTCTCAGCGCAACCGGCGAACGTTCAACCGGGCGTCGTCGAGCGCGAGTATCGCGACAACGTTCCGCCGCGCCCCGCGGGCAGCGTGACGATCCCGTCTGTCGACACGCCCAGCGCGTGGGAAAATGCGCAGAACATCCGCTTCGTCTTGGCGGGCGTGAACATCGAAGGCAACGCCGCGCTCGACGACCAAACATTGGCCGCTCCCTTCGCGGAACTCATCGGACGGAACGTCTCGGTCGCGGAAGTCTTCGCGGCGACCGAAAAGGTGACGCGGCTCTATGACAGCGCAGGCTACGCGCTTTCGCTGGCTTACGTACCCGCGCAAGACGTCAGGGACGGGATCCTGCTCGTCCGCGTGGTCGAAGGCTACATCGCCGACGTTTCCGTCCGCGGCGTGGGCGAGGGCGGGCGTTGGAATTCGTACGGCGAGAAGCTGAAAGAATCCCGACCGCTGAAAACCGCCGTGTTGGAGCGCTATCTGCTTCTGATCAGCGACTTGGCTGGGGTGACGGCCAAGAACTTCTTCGAGCGCATCGAAGGCGGGCCATCGGGCGCCATGCGGCTCGTCGTCAGCATCGAGCGCAAGACGTTCGGCGCACACCTCGAAGTCAACAACCGCGGCTCCAAGGCGATCGGTCCCATCCGTTCGTTTGTGAATTTCGAGTTGAACGACGTGGTCGGCCTCGACGAACGGTTCACCGCATTCGGCGCGGCCACGTTCGACGGTCAGGAACTGGTCTACGCGGGCGGAAGGCTCGACCTGCCGATCGGCGTTGAAGGAACGGCTCTCTACTTCGAGGCGGCGCGATCCGAGACGAGCCCCGGCACGGCGCTCTTGAGCGCACTCGAGTTTCAGGGGACGGGGTGGACCGGGTCCGTCGGTCTGACGCACGCCTTGATCCGCGCGATCAAGGAGAATTTGTTTGTCTCGATCGGCGTCACCTACAAGAATCTGAAGAGCAATCTTTCCGGTGCGTTGAACTCGCACGACAAGATTACGATCGCGAGCGCGGGCTTCGACTACGACAGCCGCGACCGCTGGGGCGGCTTGTGGCACGCGGCGGTGAACCTGCTTGTCGGCCTCGACGCGTTCGACGCGACGCAAGAAAGCGATCCGTTCTCGAGCCGCGCGGGGGCTTCCGGCCGCTTCGTCAAGGTCGAGGGATCGGTCTCGCATCTCGCATCCCTCGACGATCGGGTATCGATCTATGGAGAACTTGGCGGTCAGCTCGCCGATGGGCCGCTGCTCGTGTCCGAACAATGCGGTTACGGCGGCGCGAACATCGGGCGCGCCTTCGATCCGTTCGAGATCACGGGCGACCACTGTGTGAAAGGTCGGGCGGAGATCCGCTTCGATCTGCCGGTCCGCGGCAAGCTCGGCGGCGTGTTGCGTAGCGCACAATTCTACGCGCTCGCTGATTTCGGCTTCTTGATCAAGGCGGGCACGCTGCTGCCGACCGAGAACCGGACGGAGGCGGCAGAGTCGATCGGTTGGGGCTGGCGCTTCAAGACCGAGGACGCGCTGTCCGGCTTCGTGGAAGTGGCCCATCCGCTCGATCGCGGCATCGCGGCAAGCGGCGGCACGCGCGACACGCGGATCTTCTTCGGTTTGGCGGCGGATTATTGAAGGCATCTGCTTTGCGCGGGGGACGTAGGCGCAAGGCGAAGCGGGGGGACGACATGACGCGCAACGCCAAGAACCGGTCGTGGGGACCGGGAGGGCGCGAGAGACGGACCGGCATGATCGCCGCGGCCGCGCTCGGCCTTGCCGTTTCCGTCGCCCACGCCAACCCACAAGGCGGCGAAGTCGCCGCCGGCAGCGCCACGATCTCGAACCCGACCGCCAACACGACGCAGGTGACCCAGCAGAGCGACAAAGCGGTCATCAACTGGAAGAGCTTCAACATCAAGCAAGGCGAAGCGACGGTCTTCGTCCAACCGAACGCGTCCTCGATCACGCTGAACCGCATCTTCGACGCGAACCCCTCCGTGATCGCTGGCGTTTTGACCGCGAACGGGCGTCTCGTCCTCATCAATCGCAACGGCATGATGTTCGAGAGCGGCTCGCGCATCGACACCGCGGGCCTCGTCGCCTCGACGGCCGACATCACGAACGAGAACTTTCTGGCCGGCCGCTACAATTTCGATATCGCGGGCAACCCCGACGCCAAGATCTCGAACGCAGGCACGATCGTCACGCGCGCCGAAGGCATGGTCGCGATCGTGGCGCCCACGGTCGAGAACTCCGGCCTCATCATGGCCAAGCTCGGCCGCATCGGCATCGGCGCCGGCAGCACGTTCGTCCTCGACATCCAAGGCGAGAACCTCGTCGGTTTCCCGATCAGCGGCGAACTCGCAAAGCAATTGGCGGGGCCCGGTGGCCTCGCCGAGGGCGCCGACGTCATTCTGCCCGCGCGCGCGGTGCGCGGTTTGGTCGACGATTTTCTGAAAGTGGAAGGCGACACGGTCGCGAACGGTGCGCAGCAGATCGGCGGCGGTGTCCGCTTCACGGGTTCGGGCGGCGCATCGTGGCTCAAGGTTCAGGGCGGCACCGGAGGGCGCGTCGCGCTCGGCGGCACGCTCGACGTGTCGGGCGCGCGCGGCGGTTCGATCTCGGTCGCGGGCGAAACGGTGACGCAGACGGGTTCGCTGATCGCGAGCGGTCTTGGCGCCGGCGGTTCCGTCGACATTGCGGCGAACAATCTTCTGCTTGCGGGCCGCATCGACCTCGATGCGCCGTACGGGTCCGGCGGCACCGCGACGCTCAGCGCGTCGAACCGGTTGCTCGTGACGACCTCGTCGAACGTCAGCGCAAACGGGGGAGCGCAGGGCGGCTCCATCACGATCGCGGGCGGCGCGGGCGAGGGGCAGGGGCTGTTCAGCTCCGGAAGCCTGAGCGCGACGTCGACCCACGGCAAGGGCGGCACGGTCAGCATTGGCGGGCGCGACGTGAAACTCGTCGACGCCAAGGTCGACGCATCGGGCGCAACCGGCGGCGGCAAGATCGCGATCGGCTACACGGGCGAGGGCGCCGCGCGCAATATCGGCACGGACACGCTGCTCGCATCGCCGACATCGACGTTCAAGGCCGACGCCACGCAGTCGGGAAACGGCGGCAGCGTCGTCTTCTGGTCGAACACGTCGAGCGACTTCATGGGCACGCTCACCGCCAAGGGCGGCGCGGCGGGCGGCAATGGTGGCTTCCTTGAAGTGTCGTCGAAGGGCGAGGTCGGCTTCTGGGGCTTGGGCGATGCGTCGGCGCCGAAGGGCACGGCTGGTTCGCTCTCGCTCGATCCGAAGAACCTGATCATCTCGAGCGCGGGCAGCACGTTGCCCGCCTATCAACTTCTCGATCCCAACATCAGCGCTGGCAACCTCTTCGGCGGGGCGGTAGCGGCGCTCTCGACCGGCAACACGGTCGTGACCGCGGCACAGGACGATTTCGCGGCGTCGAACGCGGGTGCCGTCTATACGTTCAACACGACCACCGGCGCGCTCGTCGGCACGCTGCTGGGCTCACGCGCGAACGACAATCTGGGCAGCGGTGGGTTGACGACGCTCTCGAACGGAAACGTCGTCGTCTCGAGTCCGAACTGGGATTTGAGTGGCGCCACGACCGACGTCGGCGCGGTCACGTTCGTCAACGGCTCGACCGGCTTGAGCGGCGCGGTATCGAGTGCGAATTCGCTCGTCGGCTCGACGAACGGCGATCAGGTCGGCGGCACCGGCATCGTCGCGCTGACGAACGGCAATTACGTCGTGCGCAGCGCGAACTGGGACAACGGCGGCACGTCGAACGCGGGTGCCGTGACGTGGGGCAACGGCACCACGGGTACTTCGGGCAGCGTTTCGGCGGCGAACTCGCTCGTTGGTTCGGCGACGAACGACAATGTTGGCTCGGGCGGCGTCGTGGCGCTCTCGAACGGCAACTTCGTCGTCAGCAGCACCCTGTGGAACAATGGCGGTTCGACCGATGCGGGCGCCGTGACGTGGGGCGACGGCACGACGGGCCGCTATGGACCCGGTGCCGTCTTCGGCGCTGTGTCGGCCGCAAACTCGTTCGTCGGTTCGAGCAGCAACGATCGCATCAGCGAAAACGGGCTCGTCGGACTGACGAACGGCAACTTCGTCTTCGCGTCGTCCGGCTGGAACAACGGCGGCACCACGAACGCGGGCGCGGTGACCTGGGGCAACGGCGCAACCGGCGCGGGGGCGGCGGGTACGCTCAGCGCGGCGAACTCGCTGATCGGCGGCGCGTCCAACGCGGACGTCGGCAGCGGCGGTGTCGTCGCACTGACGAACGGCAATTATGTCGCCATTAGTCCAGGTTGGGACAATGGCGGCTTTGGCGGCCAAGGCGCGGTCACATGGGGCAACGGCACGACGGGGACGTTCGGCACCGTCAGCGCCGCCAACTCCGCGATCGGCGCAAGTTCGGGCGACAACGTCGGCAGCGGCGGCGTGGCTGCCCTCACCAACGGCAACTACGTCATCAGGAGTCCGAACTTCGACGCGGGCGCCGGGTCGGCGCACGGCGCGGCCACATGGCGCAGCGGCACGGCGGCGTCCAACATCACGGTGGGCGTTGCGAACTCGCTGGTCGGCGTGACAGGCGGCGACAACGTCAGCTCCGGCGGCGTCGTGGCTCTTTCGAACGGCAACTACGTCGTCGTCAGTCCGAACTGGGACAACGGCGGCACCGGTAACGTGGGCGCGGTCACATGGGGCAACGGAACGACGGGCACGACGGGCCAAGTGACCAGCCTGATCTCCACGACCGGCGTGACGTCTGGCGATCAAATCGGCAGCGGCGGCGTCGTTGCGCTCACGAACGGCAATTACGTCATCGCAAGCCCGAATTTCGACACGAACGGCGGCGCCGGCGGCAATGCGCAAGGCGCGGTCACCTGGCGCAGCGGCACGGCGGCGGTGGCGGGCGCGGTCTCGGCAGCGAACTCGCTGTTCGGCTCGACGTCGAACGACAACGTCGGCAGCGGCGGCATCGTCGCACTGACGAACGGCAACTACGTCGTGCGCAGCCCGAATTGGGACAACGGCGCGACGACGAATGTCGGCGCCGTAACCTGGGGCAACGGCTCGACGGGCACGACGGGCACGGTGGGTTCCGGCAATTCGCTCATCGGAAGCACGACGAGCGATCAGCTCGGCAGCGGCGGCGTACTCGCACTTGCGACCGGCAACTACATCGTGGCGAGCCCGCTGTGGAACAACGGCGGGACAACGGATGCGGGCGCGGTGACGCTCGGCATCGGCACCGGCGGCACGACGGGAAGCGTCTCGGCGACGAATTCGATCGTGGGCACGGCGGCGAACGCGCAGCTGACGCAAGCGGGCTCGTCCTCCGCCGGCACGGAAGTTTTGGCGCGCAGTTCGGCCTCAGGCACGGTGTTCGTGGGGCTGACCGACCCGGCGCAAGTGACGTTCTCGCGCGCGCAGGCGCAGACGCTGACCGTCAATCCGCTGTTCCTGACCCGCACGCTCGACACGGGCACCGCGGTCACGCTGCAGGCGTCGAACGACATCACGGTCAATTCGGCGATCACGGCGAACAATCCGACCGGCAACGGCGGCGCGTTGACGTTGCTTGCCGGGCGGAGCGTCGTGCTCAATGCCAACATCACGACCGACAACGGCGACCTGACGATCATCGCGAACGATTTGCTCGCGAGCGGCGTGATCGACGCGCAGCGCGATCCGGGCTCGGCCGTTCTCGCCATGGCTGCGGGAACGACGATCAACGCGGGGACCGGCAACGTGCGTCTGACACTGGCGTCGGGCGCCGGCAAGACGAACACGGCGAGCGGCGCCCTGACGCTCTCGAACGTCACCGCCGGCAGCCTGATCGCGGAAAATCTCGGTCCGTCGAACGGCAACGTCGTCATCAATGCGGCCTCCACGATCGCGACGAGCGGGTCGGGCACGCCGCTGGTCCTCGCGGCGCAGGGCGGCAACTTCATCAACAACGCGGGCGCAGGCGCGCTGTCCGCGCCGAGCGGACGCTGGATCGTCTATTCGCAAAACCCGACCGCAAACACGAACGGCGGGGTCGCGGGCAGCCCGTACTACAACACGACGTACAATTCCTCGAACCCGACCGGCTTGAGCGCGACGGGCAACCGCTTCGCCTACACGGTCGCGCCGGTGTTGACGGTCACGCCGGACAACGCTTCGCGTGAGTACGGCGATGCAAATCCGGCGTTCACGTACGCGATCACGGGTTTCGCCTTCGGCGACAATCCGGCGCTCGCAGTTTCGGGTGCCCCGTCGCTGAGCACCACGGCGACGGCGGCGAGCACGGTCAGCGGCGGACCGTACGCGATCAACGCGGCGATCGGCTCGCTGGTCTCCGACTACAATTACGGGTTCACGCTGGCGAGTGGTCTGCTCACTGTCAATCCGGCCACGCTGACCTATGTCGCCGATCCGAAGGCACGGCTCTATGGCGACGCGAACCCGGCGCTGACCGGGACGGTCACCGGCTTCAAGAACGGCGAAGACGTCGCCTCTGCGACGACCGGAACGCTCGCGTTCAACACGACCGCGACGGTGGCGTCGAATGTCGGCTCCTACGCGATCGACGGGTCCGGCCTGACGGCGAACTTCGGGAACTACGTGTTTGCGCAGGATGCGGGCAACGCGACGGCGCTGACCATCAATCCGTCGACATTGACCTACGTCGCCGATCCGCAATCGCGCCTTTACGGCGATGCCAACCCGGCGCTGACGGGCACGGTCACGGGCTTCAAGAACGGCGAAGATATCGCCTCTGCGACGACGGGCGCGCTCGCGTTCAACACGACCGCGACGGCAACGACGAATGTCGGTTCGCACGCGATCGACGGGTCGGGCCTGACGGCGAACTTCGGCAACTACGTGTTCGCGCAGGACGCGGGCAACGCGACCGCGCTCACAATCAATCCGGCGACGTTGACCTACGTCGCAGATCCCGCCTCGCGGCTCTACGGCGACGCGAACCCAGCGTTCACCGGGACGGTGACGGGATTCAAGAACGGCGAGGACGTCGCATCGGCGACGACGGGCGCGCTCGCGTTCAACACGACCGCGACGGCAACGACGAATGTCGGTTCGCACGCGATCGACGGGTCGGGCCTGACGGCGAACTTCGGAAACTACGTCTTCGCGCAGCACGCGGGCAATGCAACGGCGCTGACGATCAATCCGTCGACGCTGACCTATGTCGCCGATCCCAAGTCGCGGCTCTATGGCGATGCGAACCCGGCGCTGACCGGAGCGGTCACCGGGTTCAAGAACGGCGAAGACGTCGCGTCGGCGACCACGGGCGCTCTCGCGTTCAACACGACCGCGACGGCGGCGACGAACGTCGGCTCTTACGCGATCGACGGGTCTGGTCTGACCGCCAACTTCGGGAACTACGTGTTCGTGCAGGACCCCGGCAACGCGACGGCGCTGACGATCAATCCGTCGACGCTGACCTACATCGCCGATCCGAAGGCGCGGCTCTACGGCGACGCGAACCCGGCGCTGACCGGCACCGTGACCGGATTCAAGAACGGAGAGGACATCGCGTCCGCCACGGCCGGCACGCTTGCGTTCACGACGGCCGCGACAGCGACGACGAATGTCGGATCTTATGCGATCGACGGGTCGGGTCTCACAGCCAACTTCGGCAACTACGTCTTTGCGCAGGATGCGGGCAACGCGACCGCGCTCACGATCAATCCGGCGACGCTGACCTACATTGCCGATCCGGCATCCCGGCTTTACGGCGACGCCAACCCGGCGTTCACGGGAACGATCACCGGCTTCAAGAACGGCGAGGATGTCGCATCGGCCACGACTGGCACGCTCGCGTTCGCATCGCCTGCGACCGCGACGTCGAACGTCGGATCGTACGCGATCGACGGCGGCGGCTTGGCGGCGAACTTCGGCAACTACGTCTTCGCGCAAGATGCCGCGAACGCGACGGCGCTGACGATCAATCCCTCGACGTTGACCTACGTGGCCGATCCGAAGGCGCGGCTCTACGGCGACGCCAACCCGGCGCTGACGGGGGCGGTGACCGGGTTCAAGAACGGCGAAGACGTTGCGTCGGCGACCACGGGTACGCTCGCGTTCAATACGACTGCGACGGCGACGACGAATGTCGGGTCCTACGCGATCGACGGGTCGGGTTTGACGGCCAACTTCGGCAACTACGTGTTCGTCCAAGATGCAGGAAACGCAACGGCGCTGACGATCAATCCGTCGACGCTGACCTACGTCGCCGATCCGAAGGCGCGGCTCTACGGCGATGCCAACCCGGCACTGACCGGCACGGTGACCGGCTTCAAGAACGGCGAGGACATCGGCACTGCGACAACAGGCACGCTCGCGTTCAGCACGGCTGCGACCGCGACGACGAATGTCGGTTCCTACGCGATCGACGGGGCTGGTCTGACGGCGAACTTCGGCAACTACGTGTTCGCTCAGGACGCCGCGAACGCAACCGCACTGACGATCGATCCGGCGACGCTGACCTACATCGCCGATCCGAAGGCGCGCCTCTACGGCGACGCGAACCCGGCGCTGACGGGCACTGTTACGGGCTTCAAGAACGGCGAAGATGTCGCGTCGGCAACGACCGGCACACTCGCGTTCAACACGACGGCGACGGCGACGACGAATGTCGGTTCATATGCAATCGACGGTTCCGGTTTGACGGCGAACTTCGGCAACTACGTCTTTGCCCAAGCAGTGGGCAACGCCACCGCGCTCGCGATCAATCCAGCGACGTTGACCTACATCGCCGACCCGGCATCGCGGCTCTACGGCGACGCGAACCCGGCATTCACGGGCGCCGTGACCGGTTTCAAGAACGGCGAGGATATCGCTTCTGCCACGACAGGCACGCTCGCGTTCGCTTCGCCGGCGACCGCCACGTCGAACGTTGGCTCGTATGCCGTCGACGGGAGTGGCCTGACGGCGAATTTCGGCAACTACGTGTTCGTCCAGGATCCGGGCAACGCCGCGGCTCTGACGATCAATCCGTCGACGCTGACCTATGTCGCCGATCCGAAGGCGCGCCTCTATGGCGATGCGAACCCGGCGTTGACCGGCACCGTCACCGGTTTCAAGAACGGAGAGGACCTTGCCTCCGCCACGACCGGCGCGCTCGCGTTCAACACCACGGCGACCGCGACGACGAACGTCGGATCCTACGCGATCGACGGAGCGGGCCTGACGGCAAACAACGGCAACTACGTGTTCGTGCAGGCGGTGGGGAATGCTACGGCCCTGACGATCAATCCGGCGACGTTGACCTATGTCGCCGATCCGAAAGCGCGTCTCTATGGCGACGCGAATCCGGCGCTGACCGGCACCGTCACCGGCTTCAAGAACGGCGAAGACGTCGCCTCGGCCACGACGGGGACGCTCGCGTTCAACACGACCGCCACGGCGGCGACGAATGTCGGTTCGTATGCGATCGACGGGTCCGGCCTCGCGGCGAACTTCGGGAACTACGTGTTTGCGCAGGATGCGGGCAACGCGACGGCGCTGACCATCGATCCGTCGACGTTGACCTACATCGCCGATCCAGCCTCGCGGCTCTACGGCGACGCAAACCCGGCATTCACGGGCACCGTAACGGGCTTCAAGAACGGCGAGGATGTCGCCTCTGCGACGACGGGCACGCTTGCGTTCAACGCGCCCGCAACCGCGACGTCGAACGTCGGCGCCTACGCCATCGACGGCGGCGGTCTCACGGCGAACAACGGCAACTACGTCTTTGTCCAGGCCGCCGCGAATGCGACCGCGTTGACGATCAATCCGTCGACACTGACCTATGTCGCCGATCCGGCATCGCGCCTCTACGGCGACGCAAACCCGGCATTCACAGGGACCGTGACGGGCTTCAAGAACGGTGAGGATGTCGCGTCCGCAACGACGGGTACGCTGGCATTCACCTCGCCTGCGACGGCAACCGCCAACGTCGGGACCTATGCGATCGACGGTTCGGGGCTGACGGCGAACAACGGCAACTACGTATTCGTGCAAGACCCGGGCAACGCCGTGGCGCTGACGATCAACCCGTCGACGCTGACTTACGTGGCCGATCCGCAGGCGCGGCTCTACGGCGACGCGAACCCGGCGCTGACCGGCACCGTCACCGGCTTCAAGAACGGCGAGGATGTGGCCTCAGCCACGACGGGCACGCTGGCGTTCAACACGACCGCGGCGGCGGCCTCGAACGTCGGATCGTATGCGATCGACGGGTCCGGTTTGACGGCGAACAACGGCAACTACGTTTTCGTGCAGGCGGCGGGGAACGCGACGGCACTGACGATCAATCCGGCGACGCTGACCTACGTCGCCGATCCCGCCTCGCGGCTCTACGGCGATGCGAACCCCGCGTTCACGGGAACGGTGACCGGCTTCAAGAACGGTGAGGATTTGGCCTCGGCGACGACCGGGACGCTCGCGTTCGGCACAACGGCGACGGCAACGACGAACGTCGGGTCCTATGCCATCGACGGTTCGGGCTTGACCGCGAACAACGGCAACTACGTGTTCGTCCAGGCGACCGGGAATGCGACGGCGTTGACGATCAACCCGTCGACGTTGACCTACGTCGCCGATCCGGCATCGCGGCTCTACGGCGATGCGAACCCGGCGTTCACCGGCACCGTGACCGGCTTCAAGAACGGCGAGGATGTGGCCTCGGCCACGACGGGCACGCTGGCGTTCAACACGACCGCAACGGCGACGTCGAATGTCGGGACCTATGCGATCGACGGCGGCGGACTCACGGCGAACTTCGGCAATTACGTGTTCGTGCAGGATCCGGGCAACGCCGCGGCGTTGACGATCAATCCGGCGACGCTGACCTACACGGCCGACGCGAAGTCGCGCCTCTACGGCGATGCGAACCCGGCGCTGACCGGGACCGTGACGGGCTTCAAGAACGGCGAAGATGTCGCCTCGGCGACGACGGGGACACTCGCGTTCGACACGACGGCGACCGCGACCACGAACGTCGGCTCGTATGCCGTCGACGGGAGTGGCCTGACGGCGAATTTCGGCAACTACGTGTTCGTGCAGGCGGCGGGCAACGCGACGGCGCTGACGATCGATCCGGCGACGCTGACCTACATCGCCGATCCTCAGACGCGTCTCTACGGCGATGCGAACCCGGCACTGACCGGGACCGTGACCGGCTTCAAGAACGGCGAAAACCTTGGTTCGGCCACGACCGGCAGTCTTGCGTTCGCGACGGCAGCGACCGCGACGTCGAACGTCGGGTCGTATGCGATCGACGGCGGCGGGTTGACGGCGGTGAACGGCAACTACGTGTTTGTTCAGGCGGCGGGCAACGCGACGGCGCTCACGATCAATCCGGCGACGCTGACCTACATCGCCGATCCGGCGTCGCGGCTCTACGGCGATGCGAACCCGGCGTTCACGGGGACCGTCACGGGCTTCAGGAACGGCGAGTCCGTTGCGACGGCGACGACGGGGACGCTCGCGTTCACGAGCCCCGCGACGGGCACGGCCAATGTCGGTACGCATGCGATCAACGGCGGCGGACTTGCGGCGAACTTCGGCAACTACGTGTTCGTGCAGGATCCGGGCAACGCCGCGGCGCTGACGATCAATCCGTCGACGCTGACGTATACGGCCGATGCGAAGGCGCGGCTCTACGGCGATGCGAACCCGGCGCTGACCGGCACCGTCACCGGCTTCAAGAACGGCGAGACGACCGCGTCGGCGACCACGGGCACGCTTGCGTTCAACACGACCGCGACGGCGGCCTCGAATGTCGGGACATACGCGATCGATGGCTCCGGTTTGACGGCGAACAACGGCAACTACGTGTTCGT
>CAZLRW010000107.1:0-12915 GCA_964561925.1 uncultured Flavobacteriaceae bacterium | reverse complement strand
GGGGGGCCAACCCTGACAGAAAGCCGCGCTTTTCGCGACCGCGGTTGGCGCGGTCTTTCATTGGCGAGCCCTTTCCCCGACATGCGCAAGAATTACCTGTTCACCAGCGAATCCGTTTCCGAAGGCCATCCCGACAAGGTGTGCGACCGGATTTCCGATTCGATCGTCGACCTGATGCTCAAGCACATGCCGGAGGCGCGCATCGCGCTCGAGACGCTGGCGACGACGAACCGCGTTGTGCTCGCGGGCGAGGTGCGCGGGCCCGAGGCGGTCGGGCACGATCAGATGATCGAAGCCGCGCGGATGGCGATCAAAGACATCGGCTACGACCAGGAAGGCTTCGACTGGCGCAAGGCGCGCATCGAGTGCCTCGTGCATGCGCAGTCCGCCGACATCGCCGTCGGCGTCGACGCCGCCGGCAACAAGGACGAGGGTGCCGGCGATCAAGGCATCATGTTCGGCTATGCCTGCCGCGAGACCGACGAGTTGATGCCGGCGCCGATCCTGCTTTCGCACAAGATCCTGAGATTGATGGCCGAGGCGCGCCATTCCGGCAAAGCGAAGGAATTGCTGCCGGACGCGAAGAGCCAGGTCACTTTGCAGTATGAAAACGGCAAGCCGGTCCGCGCGACGAAGATCGTCGTCTCGACGCAGCATATCGACGGGCTCGATCAGCGCGACATCCGCGCGGTCGTGAAGCCCTACATCGAAGCGGCGATGCCTTCGGGCTGGATGTGCCCGGACGACGGCTTGTTCGTGAACCCGACGGGGCGCTTCGTCATCGGCGGACCCGACGGCGACACGGGGCTCACGGGGCGCAAGATCATCGTCGACACGTATGGCGGCGCGGCACCGCACGGCGGCGGCGCCTTCTCGGGCAAGGATCCGACGAAGGTCGACCGCTCGGCCGCCTATATGGCGCGATATCTGGCGAAGAACGTGGTCGCGGCCGGGTTGGCCGAGCGCTGCACGATCCAGATTGCGTACGCGATCGGCGTCGCCGATCCGATGTCGTTCTATGTCGATCTGCACGGGACGGGCCGCGTCGACGAAGCGAAGCTCGAAAAGGCGTTGCCGGAGATGGCGAGCCTGAAGCCGCGCGGCATTCGCGAGCATCTGAAGCTCAACCGGCCGATCTATGCGCGCACGTCCGCGTACGGACATTTCGGCCGTGCGCCGGAGGCCGACGGCGGCTTCTCGTGGGAGCGCACGGACTTGGTTTCGCAACTCAAAGGCCTCGCCTGACCGAGCGGACGAGGCGGAGCGACCTTTACGGGCGCAGGCTCGGCCGGCCGCTCAGCGTGCATCAGCAGACGCTTGTCGACACACTGCTGCCGCAGATCGGTCTGCCTTCCGGTCCGCTGGATCTCGCCGCGCTGTTTCCGGGCGCGCGCGCGTTTGCGCTCGAAGTCGGTTTCGGCGGCGGCGAACACTTGGCGGCGCAGGCGCACGCGCATCCCGAGACGGGCTTCATCGGATGCGAACCGTTTCTGAACGGCGTCGCGAAGCTTCTGACCCATATCGAGGAAAGCTCTCTCTCGAACGTGCGGGTGCACATGGACGATGCGCGCGGCGTGCTTGCGCGATTGGGCGACCGGTCGCTCGCCAAGGTCTTTCTGCTCTTTCCCGATCCGTGGCCGAAATTGCGGCATCACAAACGGCGCTTCGTTCAGCCGGAGACGCTTGGCGCTCTGGCGCGCGTGATGAAGAGCGGGGCGGAACTGCGGATCGCGACCGACCACGGCGCGTATGCGGCTTGGGCGTTGATGCATTTGATGCGCGACGAGCGCTTCCGCTGGACGGCCGAGCGGTCGCTGGACTGGAGCGCGCGCGGGGTTGATTGGCCCGCCACGCGTTACGAGCAAAAAGCGCTTCAGGCGGGCCGGTCGTGCGTTTATCTGCGGTTTTTGCGGGTCTGACCGACGCGTTGGCCCTTGGCTTCGTTCCGTCGCGGGGCTATATAGCGGCCGTCTCCTGAACAAGATGGTTTGCTTGTTCGCTGGCTGAGGTAACTCAGCCGGGCGGGGAGAGCTTTTCGGACGACGGCATTGACGAACACGCGCCTTGCAGAACTCGAGCGGCTGATCGAACCCATCGCGGAAGCTTTGGGCTATGCGCTCGTGCGCGTGCGGCTTTCGGGCGCGAACCGGCCGGTGCTGCAAATCATGGCGGAGCGCGCGGACGGTCTGATGGACGTCGACGACTGCGCGAAGCTGAGCCACGCCATCTCGGCCGCATTCGAAGAGGACGATCCGATCGAGAGCGAGTACGTTCTCGAAGTGTCGTCGCCCGGGATCGACCGGCCGCTGACGCGGCGGCGCGACTACGACGCCTATGCCGGGCACGAGGCGAAGCTCGATCTCAAGTTTCCGCTCGACGGACGAAAGCGTATTCGGGGCACGCTCAAGGGACTGAAGGGCGAAGACGTCGTCGTCGAGACCGACCTTGGACCCGAAAAGGGGCGGGGCGAACTTGCCGTGCCCTACACGTCGATCGGCGAGGCGAAGCTCGTCTTGACCGACGAACTCATCGAACACGATTTGAAACGCAGAAAGGCCGCCGGCAAAGGTCCGGCGCGAACGGAGTGACACAATGGCCGTCAGTGCAAACAGACTCGAACTCCTGCAGATCGCCGATGCGGTCGCGCGCGAGAAGTCGATCGACAAGCAGGTCGTGATCTCGGCGATGGAAGAGGCGGTGCAGAAGGCCGCAAAGTCGCGCTACGGCCAGGACAACGAAATCAAGGCGGAAATCGATCCGAAGACCGGCGAGACGCGGCTGCATCGCCTGCGCCTCGTCGTCGACAAGATCGAGAACGAGGCGACCGAAATCACGCTCGACGAAGCGCAGATCCGCAATCCGGCCGCGCAGACGGGCGACCTGATCGCCGAGCCGCTGCCGCCGATCGACTTCGGGCGCATCGCGGCGCAGGCGGCCAAGCAGGTCATCTTCCAGAAGGTGCGCGACGCGGAGCGCGAGAAGCAGTTCGAGGAATACAAGGACCGCGTCGGCGAGATCGTGCACGGCACGGTCAAGCGCGTCGAGTACGGCAACGTCGTGGTCGATCTCGGCCGCGGCGAGGCGTTCATCCGGCGCGACGAGCTGCTGCCGCGCGAGACATTCCGCACGGGCGACCGCGTGCGCGCCTATGTCTACGACGTGCGGCGCGAAACGCGCGGGCCCCAGATTTTCCTCTCGCGCTCGCATCCGCAGTTCATGGCGAAGCTGTTCGCGCAGGAGGTGCCCGAAATCTACGACGGCATCATCGAGATCAAATCGGTGGCGCGCGATCCGGGCAGTCGCGCGAAGATCGCTGTCGTGTCGAAGGATTCCTCGATCGATCCGGTGGGCGCGTGCGTCGGCATGCGCGGAAGCCGCGTGCAGGCGGTCGTCCAGGAATTGCAGGGCGAGAAGATCGACATCATTCCCTGGTCGTTCGACGCGGCGAATTTCGTCGTGAACTCGCTGGCTCCGGCAGAAGTCTCGAAGGTCGTGCTCGACGAAGATGCGCGCCGCATCGAGGTCGTGGTCGCCGAGGATCAGTTGTCGCTTGCGATCGGACGGCGCGGGCAGAACGTGCGTCTCGCCTCGCAGCTGACAGGATGGCAGATCGACATTCTGACGGAGGCCGAGGAGTCGGAGCGGCGGCAAGAACAATTCCGCAAGCGCACCGAACTCTTCATGACCGCGCTCGACGTCGACGAGACGCTGGCGCAACTGCTGGCGTCGGAGAACTTCACGACGATCGAAGATTTGGCCTTCATCGCGCCGGAAGAGCTCGGCGAGATTCAAGGCATCGGCGAGGAGACCGGCCAAGAACTGCAGCGCCGCGCGCAAGAGTATCTCGAGCGGCAGAATGCGGTGTTCGACGAGAAGCGGCGCGAACTCGGCGTCGAGGACGGGGTGCTGGAGATCGAAGGCATCACGCCTGCGATGGCGGTTGCGCTGGGCGAAGGCGGGATCAAGACGGTGGAAGACGTCGCGGGCTGCGCGACCGACGACCTGCTGGGCTGGAACGAGACGGTGAACGGCGAACGCAAGCATCAGGCCGGTCTGCTCGAGAGCTTCGGTTTGGCGGCCGACGAGGCGAACGCGATCATCATGGCCGCGCGCGTCACCGCCGGATGGATCGAGGCGCCCGCCGACAAAATCGAGACGCCCGCCGAAACAGCGGAGGAAGAGAACGAGTGACGCGAGGCCGCGGCCGCGCCGCGCAATCGGACGACGAGGGCGTCGAAGGTCCTCTCCGGCGCTGCATCGCCACCGGCGAGGCGATGGCGCCGGAGAAGATGGTGCGCTTCGTTGCGGACGGCGACGGGCTCGTCGTTCCCGACGTCGCGCAGAAGCTTCCCGGCCGCGGATTTTGGATCGTCTCGCGGCGCGCCGAGATGGCGCGCGCCGCCGACAAGGGGCTTTTCTCCAAGGCGGCCAAGGCTTCGCTGAAGGTTCCGCCCGACTTGATCGCGCAGGTCGAGCGCCTGTTGACGGCGCGCTGCATCGACTATTTGGGCCTCGCGCGGCGGGCGGGGCTTGCGATCGTGGGTTATGCCCAGGTCGAAGAGGCGTTCCGGGCGCGGGACGGACGTATCGCCGCACTTGTGGAGGCTTCCGATTCCGGACCCGCGGATCGCAACAAGCTTGTGACATATGCCCGCCGCCAGGGCGGAATTCCGGTCGTCGGATGCTTGACGCAAGCGGAAATCGGCTTGGCATTCGGCCGCGAAAATGTGGTACATGCAGCGCTCACGTCAGGTGCACTCGCCACTCGCTTCGTGAGCGAGGCGGAGCGGCTTGGCGGCTTCCGCGTTTTATGTCCGCCGGAGTGGGGCGCGGCCTGATGACCGCGGACCGAGAGTTTGTCCGTACGTGAGTAAAGCGTGCTCCAGGCGGGCGCGTGTGAGAAGGAACGAAAGGAACGCATGACTGACGGTAAGACGCCCGACGGCGAAAAGACGCTGCACGCTGCGGGCGGGCCCAAGACGCTCTCGCTGAAACGCACCGACACCGGTGTCGTTCGTCAGGCGTTCAGCCACGGCCGCTCCAAAGCCGTCGTCGTCGAAAAGAAGCGCGTGCCCACCCGTCCGGGCGTGCCGCTCAAGGTCGAACCGGCGAAGCCAGCGGCCGAGCCCGCGAAGGTGGCCGAAGCGCCCCAAGCGGCACCGACTGCCAAGGCAAAGCCGCAACCCGTGCAGCCGAAATCGGGCGGCATGGTGTTGCGCACGCTGACCGACAAGGAAAAGGAAGCGCGGTCGCTGGCGCTGAAAGACGCGCGCATCGCGGAAGAAGAAGAACGCCGCCGCGCGCAGGAAGAAGCAAAGCGCCGCGCCGAAGAAGACGAGCGGCTTGCGAAGGAACGCGAGGCCGCCGCAAAGCGCAAAGCCGAAGAGGATGCGCGGCGTGCGGGCGAAGACGACGTGCGGCGCAAGTCCGAAGACGAAGCGCGGCGCCGGATGGATACGCCGGAAGAGCGTGCTGCCGCGCCGTCCTCCGCGCGTCCGGCTGCGCGGCCTGGCGGTGCCGGCGCGCGGCCCGGCGGCGGCATGGGTGCCGGACGCGGTCCGGGTGCCGGTGCCGGATCTCGCGGTCCGGGCGGTCCAGGCGGACCCGGCCGGGGGCCTTCGCCGTCAGCGCAACCTGCGGCGCCCGGCGGCTTCCCGCCGCGCCGCGTCACGGGACCTGAAGAAGACGATCGCGCCCGGCGCAAGCCCGGCGCCGCGTTCAAGGCGCCGCCGAAGGTGCCCGCCGCGCCCCGCAAGGACGACAGCCGACGCACGGGCAAGCTCAGCGTCGTGACGGCGCTCGACGATTCGGAACGCGTGCGTTCGATCGCCGCCTACAAGCGTCACGTCCAACGCGCGCAACGCGCGCAAATGGGCAAGGAAGCCGAAGCGCCGGTCAAAGTTCTTCGCGACGTGGTGATCCCCGAGTCCATTACGGTGCAAGACCTCGCGAACCGCATGGCGACGCGCGCCGTCGACATCATCAAGAACCTGATGAAGCAGGGTCAGATGGTGACGATCAACACGTCGCTCGACGCCGACACCGCGCAGCTGATCGCCGAAGAATTCGGCCACACCGTGAAGCGCGTTGCGGAAACCGACGTTCTCGAAGGTCTCGCGGGCGATGCGGATACGGATGAGAACCTGCTGCCCCGCGCGCCGGTCGTGACCGTCATGGGCCACGTCGACCACGGCAAGACCTCGTTGCTCGACGCGCTGCGTTCGACGGACGTCGTGGCGGGCGAAGCCGGCGGCATTACGCAGCACATCGGCGCCTATCAGGTGAATTTGGCCTCAGGCAAGCGGATCACGTTCCTCGACACGCCGGGCCACGCGGCTTTCACCGCGATGCGCGCGCGCGGCGCGAAGGTGACGGACATCGTCGTGCTGGTCGTGGCCGCCGACGACGGCGTCATGCCGCAGACGATCGAGGCTATCAATCACGCGAAGGCGGCCAAGGTGCCGCTGATCGTTGCGATCAACAAGATCGACAAGCCCAGCGCCACGCCCGACCGCGTGCGCACGGAACTGCTCAGCCACGAGATTGTCGTCGAATCGATGGGCGGCGAGACGCAGGCCGTCGAAGTTTCGGCGACGAAGAAGATGAACCTCGACAAGCTCGAGGAGGCGATCCTGCTGCAGGCCGAAGTGCTCGACCTCAAGGCCAATCCGAACCGGGCGGCCACGGGTGCGATCGTGGAAGCGAAGCTCGACAAAGGCCGCGGTCCGGTTGCGACCGTGCTGGTGCAACGGGGAACGCTGAAAGTCGGCGACATCGTCGTCGCCGGCGCCGAGTGGGGCCGGGTTCGCGCGCTCGTCAACGAGCGCGGGGAGCAGGTGCCGTCCGCCGGACCGTCGGCGCCGGTCGAAATTCTGGGCCTTTCGGCACCGCCGGATGCCGGCGACGAATTCTCGGTCGTCGAGAACGATGCGCGCGCGCGCGAAGTCGCGGACTTCCGCGCCCGCAAGAAGAAGGAAGCTCGTTCGGCCGCCAGCGGCCGTGCATCGCTCGACCAGGTTCTGGCCGCGAAGGGCCAGGGCGAAACGAAGATACTGCCGCTGGTCGTCAAGTCGGACGTGCAGGGTTCGGTCGAAGCGATTTCGGCGGCGCTTCAGCAGTTGTCGACGAACGAGGTGAAAGCGCAGGTGCTGCACGCGGGCGTGGGCGGCGTCACGCAAAGCGACATCATTCTGGCACGCGCTTCGGGCGCGCCGATCATCGCGTTCAACGTGCGCGCCAACGCCGAAGCGCGCGAGCTTGCCAAGCGCGACGGCGTCGAGATCCGCTATTACTCGATCATCTACAACATCATCGACGACATCAAAGCGGCCTTGTCGGGCATGCTGTCGCCGACCTTGCGCGAGAATTTCCTGGGCTATGCGGAAATCCTCGAGGTCTTCAACATCACGAAAGTGGGCAAGGTCGCGGGCTGCCGGATCACGGAGGGCAAGGTCCTGCGCGGCAACAAAGTGCGCCTGCTCCGCGACAACGTCGTGATCCACGAAGGCACGCTTTCGACGCTGAAGCGCTTCAAGGATGAAGTGAAGGAGGTCGTCTCGGGCCAGGAATGCGGCATGGCCTTCGAGAACTACCAAGACATCCAGAAGGGCGACATGATCGAGTGCTTCGAGGTCGAGACGGTGAAGCGGACGCTCTGACGCGTCCCGGCGGGGCATCCGGTTGAGCGAAGGTTTGGCAAAGTTCACCGTTACGCTCACCACCGCCGACATCGGCGTTTTCAATCGAGAGTATTGCGGGCGCTTCAGTCGTGCCTGGAGAGGCTATGTTTGGGGCCTGTTGATCTGGGCCACGTTCATGGTCGTCATCTTCGGTTCGTTCTGGCTTGCCGACCGGTTTCTGCCGGACTTGCCGATCGAGTTGATCGGTTTCCTTGTGGTTCTGGCACTGTTCGTGGGCATTCGGCGCGTTCAGCCATTCATGCTCCGTTTCTTTGCCGTCGATCTCTCGTCGCTCACTCGCGAAACGCGGTTCGAGGTTCGGCCGGAAGGCTTGTTCACGCAGACGATCGACTACGAAAGCCTCACGCGCTGGACGGCGTTCAAGGACCTCTTGGTGACGCCGCGCGCGGCATATTTGGGGCTCGGCGCAAACCGCGCCGTCATCGTTCCGCGCAGCGCGTTCGGTGACGCAGTGGCTTTCGATGCGTTCGTTGCCACCTTTCGCGCCAAGACGGGCCTTTCTGCCTCTTAAGCCGCCTTCACCGGCCAAGGCCCGACGTAGCGCGATTGCGGGCGGATGAGGCGGCCGCCGTCTTCTTGTTCG
Source organism: uncultured Flavobacteriaceae bacterium (assembly GCA_964561925.1). Lineage (GTDB taxonomy): Bacteria > Pseudomonadota > Alphaproteobacteria > Micropepsales > Micropepsaceae > SZUA-430. The sequence continues at coordinate 4,632 of CAZLRW010000107.1, read as the reverse complement.
CGGATGTGGGCGATCCAGCCGGCGGTGCGGGCGAGGGCGAAGACGGGGGTGAAGGCTTCGCGGGGAATGGCGAGCGCCTCGAGCAGCAGCGCGGTGTAGAACTCGACATTCGTGTCGAGACGGCGTTCGGATTTGAAGTCCTTGAGCGCGCGCAAGGCGGCCGCTTCGACGGCTTCGGCGAAGGCGATGCGATTCGCACGGCCCTTCAATTTGGCGACCGCGGTTTTCAGAACGCTCGCACGCGGGTCGCGCACCCGGTAGACGCGATGGCCGAAGCCCATCAGGCGCTCGCCGCGCTTCAAGGCGGCGGCGATCCAGGCATCGGCGTTCGCGGGTGTGGCGATCGCATCCAGCATGTCCAAGACGGGGCCGGGCGCGCCGCCGTGCAACGGTCCCTTCAGCGCGCACAATGCGGCGACGACGGCCGACGGCAGGCCGGCCGCGGTCGACGCGACAACGCGGGCGGCAAAGGTGGACGCGTTCAGGCCGTGGTCGATGACGGTCACGAGGTAGGTCTCGAACGCGTGGACTTCGTCGGCGTCGCCCGGCGCGCCGCGCAGCATGCGCAGGACGTCCGCCGCATGCGACAGGTCGGGATCGGGCGCCAACACCGTGTGGCCGGTGGTCAGACGCGCGGTCATTGCGGCGGCGACGGCCGCGGCGGCGAGCGTGTCGACCGGTTCCTTGTCGCGGTGGCCGTCGGCGAGAGACGAAAGGAAGAGGCGCATCGCTTCAACCGCCGTCAGTCGGCTTGCCGTGTCGGCCAGCGGCTTGAAGCGCTCGAACGCGCGCAGGCGGGCTGCCCCAAGTTCGGTGCGCAGGTTCGCGGTCGGTGCGAAGCCGTCCCACAGCAGGGCGGTTGCGACCTCGAACGTCGCGTGGCCCGCCAGATCCTCCAGATCATGGCCACGGATGATGAGGCGGCCCGCTTCGCCGTCGACGTGGCTCAAGACGGTTTCGGCGGCAATGACGTTGTCGAGGCCTGGACGCATGACACATCTCCTGACTTGCAATCTCCCCTAGAAGGTGGATGCTGCCTTCAGTGTGGTCAATCTTGAATCAATATATCAATATGAACGTGAAACCCAGCAAACGTGCGATCCCAAAACGGCCCGATGCGTTAATCGACGCGGCGGCCGCGACGAAGATGCTGGGTGTCAGCCGCAACACGCTTTACGCCTATGTGAGCCGGGGTCTCGTGCGCTCGACGGAACATCCGTCTCAACCGAAGGCAAGCCTCTATGTTGCCGCCGACCTGCAGGCGCTCGTCCAGCGCAAAACGAAGATGCGACGGCCGCGCGCGGCGGCGGCGACGGCGCTCGACTTCGGCCTGCCGGTCTTGAAGACGCGCCTCACGCACTTCGAGGACGACCGGCTCTACTATCGTGCCGAAGATGCGGTCGCCTTCTCGCGGCGTGCGACGCTTGAAGAAACCGCGCGGCTGCTGTGGCAGACGGGCGATGCCGATCCGTTTCAGGGCGTCGCATTCGATCCGGCGAAGATCCCGGGGTGGCGAGAGATCGCAGCGCGCTATGCGCCGCAACGGGCGACGGATCGGGCGAGCACGTTGCTGCCCCTGTTGACCGCTCAAGAGCAACCCAACACGGGAAGGGCCGGGGCACACGCATTTGGCGCGGCGGCTCGGCTCGTGCTTGCCATCGCCGCGGCGGTGACGCCCGTCGACGGCCCCGTTGCCAGTCCGATCCATCGCGTCGTCGCACAGGCGTGGCGCAAGCCCCGCGCGTCGGAGGCGATCCGCCGCGCGCTCGTGCTGCTTGCCGATCACGAGCTCAACGCATCGACGTTCGCGGTCAGGGTCGTCGCGTCGACCGGCGCGCGGCATACGCATTGCGTGCTGGCCGGGATCGCCGCGCTCAGCGGGCCGTTGCACGGCGCGGCGACGGAGCGGGCGCGGACGTTCCTTGCCGGCGTCGCGACGTCGGCAGATGCGGCGAACGCGGTGGCGGCGCGCTTGCAGCATGGCGAGTTGCTGCCCGGCTTTGGGCATTTCCTCTATCGCGAAGGCGATCCGCGCGCGGCGGAGTTGCTGGGCCAGATCAGGCTCGATCCGGTGGCTTCGGCGGTTCTGGAGGCGGGGCGGGCGTTGGGTGGGGTCGAACCCAATGTCGACTTTGCGCTGATCGCGCTCGAGCGTTGCTTCGACCTGCCGGCGGGTGCGGCCCTTGCGCTGTTTGCGATCGGCCGGTCGGTCGGCTGGCTCGCGCATGTGTTCGAACAAAGGGCAAGCGGCACCTTGATCCGGCCCCGGGCCGAATTCGAGCCCGGCTAGACACGATTTCCGATTGCGTTTTGCGCATCGCTTCGCGCAGTTTCGGATGATGATCTCCCCACTTCATGCCCAGGTGCTTCAGCGTGCTGTTGCCGCGTTTCAGCGCCGTGCTTTTGCCGAAGCAGCCGCGCTCGCACAGCAGGTGGTCGGGCAATTCGGCGAGGACGCGAATGCGCTGATGATCCTCGCGGCTATTCGCAACGAAGTGGGCGACGTGGCAGGCGCCATCGAGCTCTATGAACGGGCGCGCGCGGTCATGCCGGCGCACATTCATGTGCTCGTCAATCTGGGCGCAGCCTACCGCACGGTCGGGCGGTTGCACGAGGCGCGGATCGTGCTGGAGGAGGCGCTGCAGATCGACCGGCGTTTTGCGATCGCGCACAACAATTTGGGCAACGTCCTTCTGGACATCGGCGACCGCGACGGGGCGAAACGCTCCTATGAGCGCGCGACCGTGGCGCAGGCCAACTATGCCGAGCCCGTGGCGGGGTTGGCGCGGATTGCGGAGGAAGAGCATCGGCTCGACGATGCGAGGCGCCTTGCGGAACGCGCGCTGGTGCTGGCGCCCGGCAATGTCTCGGCGACGATGACGCGGGCGCGGGCGTTTCATAGAACCGGAGACGCGGCGCGCGCGACCGCAGACCTGCAGACGTTGCTGCGGAACCCTTCGCTGTCGGCGACCAACCGGGTGGTCGCGGAAGGCTATCTCGGCGAAGCACTGGACAAGCTCGGCCGCTACGACGACGCGTTCGCCGCCTTTACGCGGGCGAACCAGCAGCAACATTCACAGAATGCGGTCGCATTTGCGCAAGAGCAGGGGCCGCTTTCGCCAGCGTCGGTTGAGCGGCTTTGCGCATTCGTCGAGGGCGTCGATCTGTCGACGTGGCGTCCGGCGCCGGCCGCGGGCGCGCGGACGCCGATTTTCCTCGTCGGCTTCCCGCGGTCGGGAACGACGTTGCTCGATCAGATATTGGCGTCGCATCCGAGCGTCACGACGCTTGAGGAACGCGACACGTTGGTCGATGCGGCGCTCGCGCTCATCAAGCCGCAAGGCGGCTTCGACTTCTGGGCGACGCTGCCCGACGCGACCATCGATCAACTCCGTAGCGCCTATTGGGCGCAGGTGCAGGCAGGGCTCGCAGGCACGCCGATGAAACAGGTGTTCGTCGACAAGCTGCCGCTCAATGCCGTCTTCCTGCCGTTGATCTACCGGCTGTTTCCCGACGCCCGGATCGTGTTTGCCGTTCGCGATCCGCGCGACACGGTGCTCAGCTGCTATCAGCAGCGGTTCGGGATGAACGAAGCGATGTTTCAGCTTCTCAAGCTCGACACTGCGGCGCGCTACTACGATTCCGTCATGCGTCTCGTTCGGGCGAGCCGGGCGATGTTGCCGCTCGCGCTGCACGAGGTTCGCTACGAAGCTGTGGTCGGCGACTTCAATGCGACGGTCGAGGCGCTGCTCGCCTTTCTCGGGGTCGGTTGGGACGATGCGGTCAGAGATTACGCGGCGACCGCCAAACAGCGAGCGATCGGTACGCCCAGCGCTTCTCAGGTCGTCCTGCCGCTTTATGCCACGGCGAGCGGAAAGTGGCGGAATTACAAGTCGTTCTTGGAACCCGTGCTGCCTACGCTTGCGCCTTGGGTGGCGGCGTTCGGTTACGAGCCGTCATAGGTCTTGGAATGCCGGGCAAAGGCCTATAAAGCCTCGCCCGAAATGGCACGCAAATACTCCCGCCCCGACCATGCCGGACCAAGCCAGCGACAGCTGCGCGTGGCGGAGGAGATCCGTCATATCCTCGCGGGCATTCTGATGCGCGGCGAGTTGCACGATCCGCTGGTCGTCGGCGTGTCGGTGACGGTGTCGGAAGTGCGCATCAGTCCGGACCTGAAGAACGCGACGGTGTTCGCACTGCCGCTCGGCGGGGCGCATGTCGATGAGGTCCTTAAAGGTTTGAACCGGTCGGCGCCCTTTCTGCGTGCGCAGGTCGGTCACGCGATGCAGCTGCGGTATGCGCCGACGCTGACCTTTGTCGAGGACAAGTCGTTCGACGAGGCGCATCACATCGAAGAACTTCTCCGGTCCGAAAAGGTTGCGCGCGACCTGAAGGCGAAAGCGCGATCGGACGATGGCGAAGCGTAAAGGCGACTCGGTCCACGGCTGGCTCGTGCTCAACAAGCCGCCGGGCGTGACGTCGACGAAGGCACTCGCGATCGCGCGGCGCCTGTTGAACGCGAACAAGGCAGGCCACGCGGGCACGCTCGATCCGCTCGCCGACGGCGTCTTGCCGCTCGCGTTCGGCGAGGCGACGAAGACGGTTCCCTATCTCGTCGACGCGCGGAAG
>CAZLRW010000106.1:8096-13034 GCA_964561925.1 uncultured Flavobacteriaceae bacterium | reverse complement strand
TCCCCACCGGCCGGCGGACCGATCCTTGCACCGTGTCCGGCGCGGCCCGTATGTAGCTGACCTATGGGGGAATCGAACGCACCCACGCGCCGTTTCCGCATCGCCGGCATGAGCGGCGAGGCATGTGCCGCGCGCGTCGAAGCGGTGCTCAAGGCGATGCCCGGCGTCGAAAGCGCAATCGTTGACCTCGCTCGTGAGGAAGTTCTGCTGCGCGCCGATCCCGCGATTGCGGATGAGACGCTGGCACTCGCGGTCGAAGGCGCGGGCTACACACTGATCCTCGCAAGCAACGAACCCGCGCCGGAACCGGCGCCTGAGCCCGAACCCGCGCCGGCGCCCGTGGCCGAGCCGCAAGATGCAGTCGCCGCAGAGCGCTCTTGGCGCGATCGCCTTCCGTCGTGGTCGACGGTTTGGTTCGTCGCGAGCCGCGCTGCGGTCGGGCTTTTCGCCTTCTCTCTGATCCTGACGCTGCTCTATCGCTTCGTGCCCGTACCGATCACGCTGCTGATGGTGGGCGAGTCGGTGTTCGAGGGGCGGTCGATCCGTCAGAACTGGGTGCCGCTCGAACGCATCTCGCCGCACTTGGTCCGCGCCGTCATCGCGTCGGAGGACAACGAGTTCTGTCACCATTGGGGCTTCGACTTCAAAGAACTCGAAGACGCATGGCGCGAGTCGCAGAATGGCGGCCGCTTGCGCGGCGCCTCGACCATCAGCCAGCAAACGGCCAAGAATGTGTTCCTATGGTCGGGCCGCTCCTGGATCCGCAAAGGCTTCGAGGCCTACTTCACCGTCCTGATCGAATCTCTGTGGCCGAAACGGCGCATCATGGAAGTCTACCTGAACGTCATCGAGTGGGGTCCGGGCGTGTTCGGAGCCGAAGCCGCCGCCCGTCGCTGGTTCGGCAAGCCCGCTGCCCGCCTCAGCCCGATGGAAGCCGCGCGCCTGGCGGCGATCCTCCCGAACCCGACCCGCTACCGTGCCAACCCGCCGGGCCCCTATGTTGCCTCGCGCAGCTACACGATTGCGGCCCGGGCCAACAGCGTCGACTTGAACGGCGACGACCGCTGCGCCAAGCCTTGAACCGTGCCGCCGAATCAAAGAGGAGGCTCGCATGCGCCGCCTGCACTTCTTTCAGCTCTCGCCGTTCTGCCGCAAAGTGCGTCTGGTCATGGGGGAAAAGAGGCTGGGTTTCGAACCGGTGCAAGAACGCCCGTGGGAACCGCGCGCCGAACTGATGCCGCTCGACCCGTCGGGCCAGCTGCCGGTGCTGGTCGAAGACGGCGGCTTCTCGGTCTCCGACAGTCAGGCGATCTGCGAATACGTCGAAGAAGTCCACCCCGATCCGCCGATCCTGCCGAAGCGTGCCGCCGAGCGTGCGGAAGTGCGCCGCGTCGCCGCCTGGTTCGACCGGTTCTTCTTCGCCGAAGTGTCCTCTGTCGTCGTGCGCGAGAAGATGCTGAAGCGCTATCGCACGGGCGCCTCATCGCCCGAACCGAACCTCGCCGCCCTGCGCGCCAGTCTTGAAGCGTTGCGCGGCCACCTCGAGTTCGTCGGCAGGCTCGTCGAACAGCGCGACGGGCTTGCGGGTCCGCTGAGTCTTGCCGATTTCACGGCGGCAGCACACCTGTCTTGCGTCGACTATTTCGGCGACGTGCCGTGGGACGACTTCCCGCAGGCCCAGGTCTGGTACGCGCGGCTGAAGTCGCGCCCGTCGTTCCGCCCGCTGCTGGCCGATCACGTGCCGGGTTTTCCGCCCGCCCCGGATTATGCGAACCTCGACTTCTGATCGAGGTTTTGGGGACGGATCATGCCGGCGGCGCGTGAAGCGATCCGCGACCTTGCGCTGCGCTTGGCATTCGATGCGGTAGGCTTCGCGCCTGCCGACGCCGCCGCGCACGCGGGCGAAGGGCTTCGCCACTTCCTGCGCGAGGGCCGTCACGGCGACATGGGGTGGATGGAGACGCGCGCCGCCGAACGCGCGCATCCGCAGGCCCTTTGGCCCGACGCGAAGAGCGCGGTCGTGTTGGGCCTTTCCTATGCCCCGTCGCACGATCCGCTGCACGACCTCGAACGCCGGGACCGCGCGACGATTTCCGTCTACGCGCAGGGCGACGACTATCACGACGTGATCAAGAAGCGCCTCAAGGAAATGGCGCGCACGATCGTGGAGCGCTTCGGCGGCGACGTGAAGGTCTTCGTCGATACCGCGCCGCTCATGGAAAAACCGCTGGCCGAAGCGGCGGGGCTCGGTTGGCAAGGCAAACACACGAACCTCGTCAGCCGCACGCATGGATCGTGGCTGTTCCTCGGTGTCATTCTGACGACGCTGGATTTAGGCCCGGCGTCGCGCGAAGCAGATCACTGCGGCACCTGTTCGCGCTGTCTCGACGTTTGTCCGACGAAGGCGTTTCCCGCGCCCTATCAGCTCGACGCGCGGCGCTGCATTTCTTACCTGACGATCGAACACAAGGGTCCGATCCCGCACGAGTTTCGCGCGGCGATGGGCAACCGCATTTACGGCTGCGACGATTGTTTGGCCGTTTGTCCGTGGAACAAGTTCGCGGCGGCCGCCCGCGAGCCGGCGTTTCTCCCGCGCGCCACGCTCTCCTCGCCGCGGCTTGCCGAACTGGTTGCGCTCGACGACACGGCGTTCCGTGCGATGTTCAAAGCCTCGCCCGTCAAGCGCATCGGCCGCGACCGCTTCGTTCGCAACGTTCTGATCGCGATCGGGAACGCGGGCGACGCAAGCCTCGCGGCGTCCGCCCAAGCGCGTCTCGCCGATGCGTCGCCGCTCGTTCGTGGTGCTGCCGTATGGGCGTTGCACCGCCTTCTGACACGCGATGGGTGGAACGAGTTGCGCGACGCTCACGAACCAACGGAAACCGACGCGAGCGTGATCGACGAATGGCGAGTTGGATCTATTTCGGCTTAGGTTTCGTCTTGCCTTCGTTGGGCAGGATCTTGCCGGCCCTTTCCAGCTTCTCGATTTCCGCGCGCGCGCTTGCCGCCGCTTCGCTCTCGGGCGCCTTCGCCAGCACCGACATGAAGTCCTGCCGCGCGCCCGCCTTGTCGCCCTGTGCCGCACGCAGGAGTCCGCGCTCGACCAGCGCTTCCACATTGTCGTCTTGCATGAGCAGCGCCTGCGTCACGTCGCCCATCGCGCCCTTGATGTTCTTCTGCGCGCGCCGTGCGCTCGCGCGCAGGACCAGCGCGGCCACGTTGCCCGGCTCGGCCGTCAGTGCCGCCGACAGATCGGCCTCCGCCGCCGCCCACTTCCTCGCGAGTGCCGACGCGCGCGCGCGGTCGACGAGATACTCGGCTTCGCCCGGCATCAGCGCCAAGGCCGCGGTGAATGACGCGGTCGCCAGTTCCGGCTGTCCGGCCAGCAACCAAGCATTGCCCGCCTGACCCAAGAGCTGCGCACGCACTTCCGCATTGCCCGCCGAAGGTTTCCGCGCAAGCACGTCGAGCCGCCGCGCCGCCTCGCCGAATTGTTTCAGCGTGACGAGCGCAACGGCCGCGCAGTGTTCGGCCGCCGGATCGTCGCCGTTCTGCAGCCACTCGTTCGCCATCACGAACGCTTCGTCGGGCCGCCGGTCCGCCTTCTTCAAACAGGCGTCGTACGCGAAATCGTCCGACACGCTGAGCGCGGCAGTGGCGAGGAGCACGAACTTGACCATGGCCGAGACTTCGCAGACTTTGCGCGCCGGATTCAAGATTAAACCGAATTTAAGACCGCGCGGGTGGCCCAATGAACCGCCTCTTTTGTTTCGGCATGGGCTTTTGCGCGGACGCGTTGGCCGTGCGGCTGAAGGCCAAAAGCTGGCGTATCGCGGGCACGGCGCGCAGTCGCGAGCGCGTGCAGGCGCTTGCCGCGCGCGGGATAGACGCCTACGCGTTCGACGCCCCCCTGACGAATCCGGCGGCCGCGCTGCGCGGCGCCACGCATGCGTTGATCAGCGCGCCGCCCGGTGCCGACGGCGATCCGGTGCTCAAGCACCACGTTCACGATCTGGCAGCGCTCGATCCGAAGCTGAAGTGGATCGGCTATCTGTCGACCACGGGCGTCTATGGCGACCACGGCGGTGGTTGGGTCGACGAGGACACGCCGACGAACCCGGCAAGCGAACGCGGCAAGCGCCGCGTGGCGGCCGAACACGCGTGGCTCGCCTGGGGTGCGGCCGTCAGCGTCCCCGTGCAAATCTTCCGCCTCGCCGGCATCTACGGTCCCGGCCGAAATCAGATCCAGTCTCTGCGCGAAGGCAGCGCGCGCCGTATCGTCAAACCCGGCCAGGTTTTCTCGCGCATTCACGTCGAGGATATCGCAGCCATCCTTGAAGCCTCGATCGAACGTCCGAACGCCGGTGCGATCTACAACGTCTGTGACGACGAACCGGCCCCGCCGCACGAAGTCGTCGAATACGCCGCCGGCTTGCTGAAGATGGCGCCACCGCCCCTCGAGACGTTCGAAGAAGCCGCCCGCTCGATGTCCGAAATGGCGCTGAGCTTCTACACCGAATCGAAGCGCGTGAAAAACGACCGCATCAAGACGGAATTGGGCGTGCGCCTCGCTTTTCCCACGTACCGCGAAGGATTGCAGGCGCTTCTCTCCGCTTGAGCCAGATCAAGGGGCGGACGGCCAAGACCGCTTAGGGTGCAACCGAACCGAGGGAAAACCGTCATGCACCATTTTCACGCCGTCGTCTGGCTCGATCATCGCGAAGCCCGCGTCTTCGAATTCAATCCGGAAGACGTGCAGAAGCTCGTCATCCATGCGCACAGCCCGAACCGGCACATACATCACAAATCCGGCTCCGTCGGCGCCGGTCATGCCAAGGAAGACGAGCACTACTATCACACCGTCGCCGAAGCTTTGGCGCACGCGGGCGAGATCTTGATCGTGGGTCCGGGGCAGGCGAAGACGGTGCTGTTCAAGCA
>CAZLRW010000106.1:0-7996 GCA_964561925.1 uncultured Flavobacteriaceae bacterium | reverse complement strand
TCGAGCACGGCGAGCGCATCGTCGAGCCAGCGCGACACGGTGCCGTCGACAAACGCCCCGCTCGATCGTCCATGCCCGAAATAGTCGAACCGCGTGTAAGCCCGTCCGCGCTCGCGCGCCCAAAGGTCGAGCGCCGCGGCCTTCGTCCCCGCCATGTCCGACTTGAACCCCGAGAGCCACAACACGCCCGGCCCCGTCGCGCCGCCCGGCGTTTTCAGGTACGCAATCGACTGCCCGTCCGGGCGCATGAGTCGCAACGGCTCGCTCATCGCATCGCTTTCGGTTCGTATGTCGTCACAGTCCCTACCGCTCTCCGTCCTCCAAGTCATCCCGGCGCTCGACGCCGGCGGGGCGGAGCGCACCGCGGTCGACGTCGCGAAGGCGGTGATCGCCGCCGGCGGCAAATGCTGGATCGCGACCGCGGGCGGGAGGCTGTCGGGTGAAGCGGAGAAGGCGGGCACGGTCCTCGTCGAAGGCCCGTTCGACACGAAGAACCCGCTCACCATCCGCAGCAACGCGGCAAGGCTCGCCGAACTGATCGCGAAAGAGAAGATCGCAATCGTCCACGCCCGCTCGCGCGCGCCGGCGTGGAGCGCCTGGTTGGCCGCCCGCCGCGCCGGCGCGAAATACGTCGCGACCTACCACGGCATCTACAACGCCAAAGGCGCGCTCAAGCGTTGGTACAATTCGATCATGGCGCGCGGCGACGCCGTGATTGCGAATTCGGCCTACACGGCCGCGCACGTGAAGCGCGAGCACAAGATCGATTCGGCAAGACTCCACATCATCCCGCGCGGCATCGACATCGAAGCCTTCACGCCCGCGAACGTGACCGCCGACCGCGTCGAGACGATCCGCAAACAGTGGAATCTGAAACCCGATCTGCCTGTGATCATGATGCCGGGCCGGCTCACGCGATGGAAAGGCCAACTCGTCTTCATCGAGGCACTGGCCCAGCTCGGTCATCGCAATTTCGAGGCCGTGATGGTCGGCGACGCGCAGGAGCGCGATTCCTATGTCGACGAACTGCGCGCAGCGCTCGACCGCCTCGACCTGTCCCAGATCGTGCGCATCCCCGGCCACTCGAGCGACATCCCGGCGGCGATGATGCTGGCGAGCGTGATCGTGACGCCGTCGATCGAACCCGAAGCGTTCGGCCGCGTCGCGGTGGAGGCGCAGGCGATGGGCCGTCCCGTCGTCGCCTCGCGCCTCGGCGCCCAGACGGAAACGATCGAAGACGGTGTCACCGGATTCCTCGTCGAACCTGGCGACCCCAAGGCGCTCGCCGAAGGCATCGCCAAGGCGCTCGCGCTGAACGAGGACGAGCGCGCCGCGATGCGCACGGCCGCGCGCGTAGGCGTTCTGAAGTCCTATACGGTCGACGCGATGTGCGCCGCGACGCTTGCCGTCTACCGCGAAGTCATGTCAGCGCATTGAGATACTGAGGCAAGGCCGCCGCCCATTGCGCGGGCCCGTGCGCCCGCGCCGCCGCAGCCTTGGCAAGCCGCCCACCTTGCGCGCGGTCGTCGATCAGCGTCAGAACGCCCTCCGCCACGGACGCAACGTCGCTTGCGTCGCACACGACGCCCGTCTCGCCGTTAGCGACCGCGTCCACGGCCCCGCCCTCGCGCCCCGCAAGTGCCGCGAGCCCGTACCACGCGGCCTCCATGTAGACGATCCCGAACCCTTCGACGGAGTCGCCCTCGCGCCGCGCCGGCATCACGAAGACATCCGCAGAGGCGAACAGCGCTGCTTTCGCCGCGCCGTCCACCATGCCCGCAAAGTGCACGGAACCCGCAACGCCGGTCTCACGCGTAAGCGTCTCCAAACGTTCACGATCGTCTCCGCCGCCTGCAATGACGTAGAGCGCCTTTGGATGCGCTTCGAGAACGCGGGGCAGGGCACGGATCACCATGTCGACGCCCTTGCGCGGCTCGAGTCGGCAGAGCGAAAGCAGAACGGGCGATCGCCCCGCGACGATCTCGCGAATGCCCTTGAGCGCGGCCTCGCTTGGCGCAGGTTGCGGCGCGATCGGCGGATTGATCACGACAAGCCGTGTCGCCCCGCTGACATAAGGCTTGGCAAGCGTCGCCGTGTAAGCGGAGTTCGCAATCACGCTCGTGGCCTTTGAGAACGCGCGCGCGATGCGCGCTTGCTTGGCCGCGGACGGCCTGGCCGGAAACTCCATCCCATGCGCAAGCACCACAACCGGCACGCCGGCCTCGCCGAGCAGTTCGACGCTCTTCCAAGAGTCCGCAAATACACCTTCGACCTTGGCGCCCTTGAGCGCCTTCGTGACCGCCCACGCCTTCAGGCGGCGCCGCAACGGTTTGAAGCCGCCGAAGCGCACGACCTGGAACGCCGGCGCAAACGGTGCGTCGTCATGCGCGCGGTCGGCGAACACGCGGACTTCGCGCCCGCTCGCGTGCAGCGTCTGCGCAAGCCCGCCCACCAGGTTCTCGATCCCGCCGCGATCCGGCGGAAAGCACTGCGTCGTGACGACGATCATGGGGCCTGCCGCCTCGTCGCCAGTTCGAGCATGCGCGCAATGCGCACATGACGCGAAGTAGCACCGACGATCGCGGTGCGAAACCCGGCAAGCCCGCCCATGAAATGCCGCCGCAGGAAATAGTACTTGAGAAACGCCAACGGAAACTCGAACGGCAGTCGAAGCCTGAGCGCCCCGACCGACTTCGCCTTCGCATGATCCGCAAACGTCCGCCCCCGCTCGATCGCTTTCGCCATCTGGTCATCGAACGAACGCGCCGAGAAATGATGCACGTCGTTTTTCAGCGTCCCGACTTCCATCCCTTGCACGTCGAGCGAGTCGTGGATCGGCGAATCCTTGAACCGCACGCGCCGCCGGTCATAGAGCCGCGGCTGCACATAGTCGTTCGCCCACAGCCGCGGCTTGCTGTGACCCGGGTAGACGTCATTGATCGGCAGCGCATACACGCCGAGCGCGGGCGTCCCGCCCGCAAACAGCGTCTTGATCTCCTCCGCCAGCGCCGGCGAAACCACTTCGTCCGCGTCGAGGTTGAGCAGCCACTCGTTCCGGCACTGCGTCTCGCCGAAACGCTTCTGCGGCCCGAACCCGGGCCATGCGTTGAAGATCACGCGCGCCCCTTCGGCCTCGGCGAGCTTTTGCGTGCCGTCGCTGCTGCCTGAATCGATGACGACGACCTCGTCGACCCAGTCCTTCACCGCCCGTATCGTGCGCACGATGCGGTCGGCCTCGTTCCGGGCGATGATGAAGCAGGAGAGCGGCAATCGTTGCACGGGGGCTTGTCGAAGCGATCTGTCGGGTTCGCGTTCGGCAGTGACATATGGTCCCGAAACCCGCAAGCCCGCATTCCTTGACTATGGGGACCGGCACCACCAATCTGCCGCGCTTCTCAAGGGGCCATGCGCCCATTTAACCAAAGGAGCACGTATCGTGTCGTCGCCCGCCAACGAAATCCGCATCACCTTGCCTGACGGCTCGGTGCGGACGACGACGCGCGGGTCGACCGGTGCGGACATCGCGGCATCGATCGGGGCGGGCCTCGCGAAGGCCGCCCTCGCGGTCAAGGTCGACGGCGAGATGAAGGACCTCGACTGGCCGATCGAAAAGGACGCCAAGGTCGAAATCGTCACGCGCAAAAGCGAAGAGGCGCTCGACCTCATCCGCCACGACACCGCCCACTTGCTTGCGCAAGCCGTGCAGGCGCTGTTCCCTGGCACCCAAGTCACGATCGGCCCGAACATCGAGGACGGCTTCTTCTACGACTTCGCGCGCAACGAGCCGTTCACGCCCGACGATCTGCCCAAGATCGAAGCGAAGATGAAGGAGCTGGTGAAGGCCGACTTAGCCACAAAGCGCACCGTGTGGCAGCGCGACAAAGCGGTCGCCCACTTCCTCTCGATCGGGGAAAGCTACAAGGCCGAGATCATCCGCGACCTTCCGGCGGACGAAGAAGTGCGCGTCTACTACCACGGAGATTGGCACGACCTCTGCCGTGGCCCGCACTTGATGTCGACGGGCAAGATCGGCACCGCGTTCAAACTCACGAAGATCTCCGGCGCCTATTGGCGCGGCGATGCAAAGAACGCGCAGCTGCAGCGCATCTACGGCACCGCCTGGCGCGACGAGAAGGAGCTTGCGGACTATCTGCAACGCATCGAAGAGGCCGAGAAACGCGACCATCGCAAACTCGGCAAAGAGATGCACTTGTTCCACATCCAGGAAGAAGCCGTGGGACAGGTCTTCTGGCATCCGAAGGGTTGGACGCTCTATCGCACCGTCGAAAATTACATCCGCCGCAAGATCGCGCGCGCCGACTATCACGAAGTGAAAACGCCCCAGCTCATCGACCGCAAGCTCTGGGAGGAATCCGGTCACTGGGAAAACTATCGCCCGAACATGTTCATCGCCGAGGTCGATGAAGGCAGCGACCGGGAGCGCAAAGTGCTCGCCGTCAAGCCGATGAACTGCCCCGGCCACGTGCAGATTTTCAAGCAGGGCCTGAAGTCATACCGCGACCTGCCGCTGCGCCTCGCCGAGTTCGGCGCCTGCCACCGCTATGAGCCGTCGGGCGCGCTGCACGGCATCATGCGCGTGCGCTCGTTCGTGCAGGACGACGCGCACATCTTCTGCACTGAAGAACAGATCGTCGGCGAGACGAAGCGCTTCGTCGAATTGCTGGCCAACGTCTATCGCGAGCTCGGCTTCGAGTCGTTCATCACGAAGCTCGCCACGCGCCCTGAACTGCGCGGCGGCACCGAAGCGCAATGGGACCACGCCGAGAAGGTGCTCGCGGACGCCTGCAAGGCGATCGATCTGCCCTACACGATCAATCCCGGCGAAGGCACGTTCTACGCGCCGAAGCTCGAATTCGTGCTGCGCGACGCGATCGGCCGTGACTGGCAATGCGGCACGATCCAGCTCGACTACGTGCTGCCCGAACGCCTCGACGCCGAGTACGTCGCCGAAGACGGGACCAAGAAGCGTCCCGTGATGCTGCACCGCGCGATCGTCGGTTCGCTCGAACGTTTCATCGGCGTCCTGATCGAACATCACGCCGGCAAGTTCCCGCTCTGGCTCGCGCCGGTGCAGGCAGTGGTTGCGACGATCGTTTCCGACGCCGACGCCTACGCGAAAGAAGCGGCGGCCGCGCTGAAGCTGGCCGGCATCCGTGCCGAAACCGACCTCAGGAACGAAAAGATCAACTACAAGGTTCGCGAACACGCGCTGGCCAAAGTGCCGTTCCTGCTGGTCGCCGGCCGAAAAGAGGCGGAGGAACGCACGCTTTCCGTCCGCCGTCTTGGCTCCGACAAGCAGGAAACGATCACCCTCGACGCGCTGATCAAGCAACTGACCGCCGAAGCCACGCCGCCCGACCTGCGCTGACCTTGCGCGGAGACTGACCGCCACCTCGCCGTAGCGACATATGCCGCGGAAGTCAGGTTGCAAATTAGTCTCAATTGAGAAAACCTCGCGCCGATGCAGACTGGAGACGCCATCGGCGGCGCCTACAATGCGGACGAGGCGTTCCGCGCGTTCGCGCGAACGCTCAAGATCGCCGCGTCGATGGACGCTGTCGGCGGCGCGTTGTCCGCGTTGGGACGGCGTTTCCGGATGTCCCAACTTGCGATCACCGACGTCGCGAAAGTCTCGAGCGCGCCGGTCTCGTCCGTCCTCTATTCGGCCCGTTCACTGCCGGATCTTCGTGATTTCTTCCGCGGCCGGCCGCTCGCGACCCATCCGGTGTTTCGCCGTTCGTGGGCGGACGATGCGCCACCCTCGCTCTCCGAGATCAAGCACGAACTCGTGCTGAGCGAAGCGGAGTTGTGGGACATGATGCCGCCCTGGGCTCATGGCCACGAGGCGCTCTCGGTCAACGTGAAGCCGCGCAGCGGTGCGCACTTGAACTTCGCCTATGCCGGAATCGGCGCCGACGTTTCCGGGGGCGCCAGGTCGCTCCTGACGGTCGCCTCGCACATGGCGGGTGAGCGCTTCGATCAACTCGACCGCGGCGAGGACGTCAGCGTGCGCCTGACCCCGCGCGAGCAAGCCGTCCTTCGCATGCTGTCCGAAGGCAAGCCCGACGAGGCGATCGGCAGGGAACTGGGCATCAGCGCACGCACCGCGCGCTTCCACGTTGCCAACGTCAAGGCCAAGCTCGGCGCCGGCACCCGCATGCAGGCCGTGCTGAAGTTCCTGCGTGACGCCTGATGCTCAGACGATTGTTCAACGGCTTTCTCGATGAAATCGCCGAAGCGACCGGTCTGCAGCAGGTCGGACACGCCTTTGCGGCGCTGGCAATCCGCTTGGGCTACGAGCGCAGCGCGGTGCTCGATCCGGCGAAGTTCGCCGGTGGAATGCATGGCGCAATCATCTTCACCCAACGTTCGCGAACCGAGCTTGCGACGTTTGCGGATCGCAACGCGTTCCGCGATCACCCCGTGACGCGGCGAGCCCAAACGGCGGATGCGCCCTTCCTCACAGATGCGGTTCGCGGCGGCTTGGCGCACGACGCGTGGCTGGCGACGCTTCCCCCGGAGATTCGCGAGGGGCATACGTTGATGCTGCCCGTTCACCGCGCAGGCGCGATCGTTCTGCTTTGCGGCGCCAACGGCCGCGAGCCCGATCTCTCGCCGTTGGCTCAGGCCCTGCTGCACGGCGCCGCCCATATTGTCTACGACCGCCTCGCGGCGATGAGGACCGGCGCAAGCGACGCCGTTCCGCTGACGAACCGCGAGGCCGAGTGCGTGCGCCTCATGAGCCTCGGCAGGAGCGACGGCGAAATCGCGGGAATCGTTGGTATCAGCACACGCACGGTTCGCTTCCACCTACACAACGCCAAGCAGAAGCTCGGCGTCGGCTCGCGCGTCCAGGCGCTTGCCAAACTTGCGAACCGCCGCCGGGCTTAGGTCAAGCCCGGCCCCTCGGCCCAAAACGCGAACGGTGTGCCGCCAAAGCCGCTTGCCTTGCCCGCCTCATGCCCTATTCTGTGCGCGAAGACGGCGCACCGGGCGATCCTGTGCGCCGTCTTTGCAAGACCTGGATGCGTGCGGCAGGCATGTGTCCGGTCCCATGGGCTCGCCGGCCAAGGGGTATCCGCCACGGACAATGCGAAGGTGACATCACCGTTGCACACGAACCGGAGCGGCAGTTCCGGGGCGTCGGCGGCGGGATCGGAACGTTCTGCGCGCCGTGCCGGGCCAACCCAATGGAGATGCGCCCATCGTTAGACGTCCCTACCAAGCAGCCCCGCCGCCGTCGAAAGATGGGCCGCGGATCAACGAGTTCATCAACGCGCACGAATTGCTGGTGATCGACGACGCAGGCGTGAAGCGCGGCGTGATGAACAAGTTTGAAGCTCTGAAACTCGCCCAGGCCGAAGGCCTCGATCTCGTCGAGGTGGCGCCGCAGGCGAGGCCTCCCGTCGTCAAGCTGATGGACTTCGGCAAGTAC
The DNA here is from genome assembly GCA_964561925.1 of uncultured Flavobacteriaceae bacterium. Classification (GTDB taxonomy): domain Bacteria; phylum Pseudomonadota; class Alphaproteobacteria; order Micropepsales; family Micropepsaceae; genus SZUA-430. The sequence goes on along the minus strand of CAZLRW010000106.1, from coordinate 540 downwards.
AAATATCAAGAGCAGAAAAAGGCCGCCGAAGCCCGCAAGCATCAGAAGGTGATCGAGATCAAGGAGATCAAACTCCGCCCGATGATCGACGATCACGACTACGACGTGAAAATGCGCTCCATCAAACGCTTCTTCGAGGAAGGCGATAAGGTGAAGGTGACCTTGCGTTTCCGAGGCCGCGAGATGGCGCACATGGAAATCGGCATGGAGCTGTTGCAGCGGGTGAAAAAGGACATCGACGCGATCGGCAAGGTCGAGCAGGAGCCGAAGCTCGAAGGGCGCCAGATGGTCATGGTGATGGCGCCGAAGTAAGGCGCCGGACGAAACGCCATGCTTTCGATCACCAAGGAATTCCGCTTCGACGCCGCCCACTATTTGCCGACGGCGCCGAAGGGGCATCCGAACTCTCGGATGCACGGGCATTCGTTCGCGGTCGCGGTCACGCTCGAAGGGCCGATCGATCCTGTCAAAGGTTGGATCAGGGGCTTCGGCGAGATCGACGAGGCGGTGGCGAACTTGCGCGACCGGCTCGACCATCAT
>CAZLRW010000105.1:0-13048 GCA_964561925.1 uncultured Flavobacteriaceae bacterium | reverse complement strand
GCGTCGCCTGGCGCTTCAACGCGTGGGGCAACAAGTACCACGGGTTCGAGAACGATGCGGCGTTCGGGCGGCGCGTGATCGAGGCCTTGGACATGCGCCGGTACGACGGGCCGATGGTGCTCGAAGGCGGGTCGATTTGCGTCGACGGCGAGGGGACGCTGCTCACCACGGAGCAGTGCCTGCTCAGCGCGAACCGCAATCCGAACCTCGACCGCCAGCAGATCGAGGAGCGGCTGGCGCTCTATTGCGGCGTCTCGAAGGTGATTTGGTTGGGCGAGGGTCTCGAGGACGACGAGACCGACGGGCATGTCGACAACATCGCCTGTTTCGCGGGGCCGGGGCGCGTGATGCTCTACGCGCCGTCGGAGACGGAGGGGATCAACGCGCGGGCGATGCGGGACAATCGCGCCCGCCTGAAATCGGCGCGCGATGCACGCGGGCGGCCGCTCGAGATCATCGACGTGCCGGAACCCGCGCGGCGCGAGCGGCACGACGGGCGCAGGCTCGACATGAGTTACATCAACTTCTACTTCGCGAACTACGGACTCGTGATGCCGTCGTTCGAGGACCCGATGGATGCGGTTGCGTTCTCGGTGATGGAGAAGGCGTTTCCCGACCGGCGCATCGTGCAGGTGCCGTCGCTCGACATCGTCGAAGGCGGCGGCGGCATCCACTGCATCACGCAGCAACAGCCGGCGGGCCGGGCGCTGCCGCCGGAGAGGAGCTGAGCATGAGACAAGTGACGCTGGCGGCGACGCAGATGGCATGCGGGCCGGACCGCGCGGCCAATGTCGCGAACGCGAAGCGGTTGGTGCGCGAGGCGAAGGCGAAGGGGGCGCAGGTTGTTCTCATTCAGGAGTTGTTCGAGACGCCTTACTTTTGCAAGGACCAGTTGGCGAAGCACTTTGCGCTGGCGGCGCCGTTCGAGAAGAACGCGTTGATCGGCGAGTTCTCGGCGTTGGCGCGGGAGCTCTCGGTCGTGCTGCCGCTCTCGTTCTTCGAGCGGGCGAACAATGCGCATTTCAATTCGCTGGCGATGATCGACGCGGACGGAAGCGTGCTTGGCCTTTATCGCAAGTCGCACATTCCAGACGGGCCGGGGTATCAGGAGAAGTACTACTTCAATCCCGGGGACACGGGGTTCAAGGTGTTCCGTACGCGCTATGGCGCGATCGGCGCCGGCATTTGCTGGGACCAGTGGTTTCCCGAGGGTGCGCGGGCGATGGCGCTGATGGGGGCGGAGATTCTCTGCTATCCGACCGCGATCGGGAGCGAGCCGCCGCCGGCGCCGCCGGTCGATTCCTCCGCGCATTGGCGGCGCGTGATGCAAGGGCATGCGGGCGCGAACTACGTGCCGCTGATTGCGTCGAACCGGATCGGGCGCGAGGTGGGTGAGACGTGTGAGATCACGTTCTACGGCACCTCGTTCATCGCGGGGCCGACGGGTGAGGTTTTGGCTGAGGCGGGCGACAAGGAAGCGGTGATCGCGGCGACGGTCGATCTCGATGCGATCGAGACGGCGCGGCGGTCTTGGGGGCTGTTCCGCGACCGGCGGCCCGATCTCTATGGGCCGCTGATGACGTTGGGCGGGGCTTAGCGCCGGGCGCGTTTGCGGCGGTACATCGCCTTGTCGGCGCGGCGCATGAGGTCGGCGAGCGGTGTCGCCGCGTCGTAGGCCGCGGTGCCGATCGAGGCGCGGATCGGGATTTGGACGCCGTCCCAGTCGAGCACCGCTTCGTTCAGCGTCGTTTTCAATTCGCGGACGCGGTTCGTGAGCGCGGTCGCTTGGGCGCGGACCCAGAGGACGGCGAATTCGTCACCGCTGAGGCGCGCGGCGTAGTCGGTGGCGCGGATGTTGTCGTTGAGGATCTGGCCGACGAGGCGCAGCGCGGCATCGCCTGCGGCGTGGCCGTGCTCGTCGTTCACGCGCTTGAAGCCGTCGAGGTCGATGAGGGCGAGCACGCCCTTTTCCTTGTACCGCGCGGCGCCGGCGAGGGCGCGGGCGGCTGCCCCTTCGAAGCCGCGGCGATTGAGCAGGCCGGTCAGTTCGTCGGTTTCGAGCAGGCGCTCGAGTTCGGCGACGCGGGAGCGCAGGTCGGTGAGCGACTGCTCCTTCTCGGCCACGTAGGCAAGAATGTCCTGGACTGTTTTCGGCGTGATCGAGATCGGATCGGCGGCGCGCATCGTCGGGAAAAGAAGCGCGGCGGGGCCGTGTTCCTCACCGAAAATGACCTTGGCTACCTGCGCGTTCATGGACTGACCGTCGTTGGACTCAGGGTCCTTGTCGCAACCCATGTGCCAGGCGTGCGCGCCTGCGTTTGCGCGGATTCGGCCCCGCCGCATGGGCAAGAATTGCCGGGTTCGGGCTTCGAGCTCAGAGCGAGCGGCCTTTGCGGATGGCGGTCGAGCCGAATTTTTCGCGGACCTTGTCCATGGCGCGTTCGGCGGCGTCGCGGCGGGCGCCGTCTTGGTCGAAGAGGTTTCCTTCGTCGCACTGGCCAGCGGGCACGAGATCGGCGAGGCCGATGCCGATCAAGCGGTAACGCGTTCCTTTCGCTTCGGCTTTCAGCAGGTCGTGGCCGGTTTCGAACAGGCGGCGTGCGAGTTGCGTGGCGCCGTCGAGCGTGTGGCGGCGCGTGACGAGTTTGAATTCGGCCGTCTTCAGTTTCAGCTGCACCACCTTGCCGCCGAGGTCGGCCGCTTTCGCGCGGGCCGAGACTTTTTCGCACAGCGACCAGAGCACGCGTGCGAGCTGTTCGCCATCGCTCATGTCGTGTTCGAACGTGGTTTCGGCGGAGATACCTTTCGCGGGTGCGCGGGGTTCCACGGTGCGCGTGTCGTCCGCGTTCGAGAGGCGCCAGAGCCAGAGGCCGCTTGAGCCGAAGTGGGCCGACAGTTGCTTCACGTTGCGCCGTCTGACGTCGCCGATCGTGAAGATGCCGTCGCGGGCGAGCGAGGCCGCGAACACCTTGCCGACGCCCGGAAGCAGCGTCACTGGCTTCGTGTCAAGGAAGGCTACGGCTTCCGCGCGCCCAATCACCGAGAAGCCGCGCGGCTTGTCGAGGTCGGAGGCGACTTTGGCGAGGAATTTGTTGAACGAGAGGCCGATCGAGACCGTGATCTTGAGCTCATCCTCGATACGTTTGGCCAGACGCGCGAGCGTTTGCGCCGGCGTCGCCTTGTGCAGACGTTCGGTGCCGGAGAGGTCGATGAACGCCTCGTCCAGCGACAGCGGTTCGACGAGCGGCGTGGTTTCGAGCATCAGGTCGCGCACTTCGCGGCTGACGGCGGCGTATTTCTGGATGTTCGGGTGGACGACCACGGCGTTCGGGCAGGCCGCCAGCGCCTTGAACATCGGCATGGCGGACTTCACGCCGAACGTGCGGGCGACGTAGCAGGCGGTCGATACGACGCCGCGCTTGCCGCCGCCCACGATCACGGGTTTGTCGGCGAGCGCGGGATTGTCGCGCTTTTCGATTGCGGCGTAGAACGCGTCGCAGTCGAGATGCGCCATCGATAGGGTCGCAAGCTCGGCGTGGCGGAGCAGGCGCGGGCTCTTGCAGGACGGGCAACGCCGGCGGTCCTCGCCGTCGAGGATCGCAAAGCAGTCGCGGCACAGCGTCGTCACGCCGCCGCCTCCGGCCAGAGCCAAGCGGCGCCGCGCACGCCGGAGGAGTCGCCCCAGCGGTTGCGCATGATGGGCGTGGCGACCGCGTCCGAGAAAGCGTGCGACGCGATCAAAGGCTGCACGTTCGCGTAAAGGCGCGTGAGATTCGAAACGCCGCCGCCGAGCACGATCACGTCTGGGTCTAGAATGTTGATGAGATGGGCGAGCGCTTTGGCGAGACGGCGTTCGTAGGTCGCGAGAACGGCCTCGGCGGCTGCGTCGCCGTCGTCGGCGAGGTGGGCGATCGTTGCCGGGTCGGCGCTTCTGCCCGTGCTTTGCACGAATTGCAGCGCGAGTGCGGGGCCCGAGAGGTACGTTTCGATGCAACCCTGTTTGCCGCAATAGCACTTGGGGCCGGGCCGTTCGCCGTCGGCGGGCCAGGGCAGGGGATTGTGTCCCCATTCGCCGGCGATCGCGTTCGGACCGGTCAGAACTTTGCCGTCGACGACGATGCCGCCGCCGACGCCGGTACCGAGGATGACGCCGAACACCGTTCGTTTTCCGGCGCCGGCGCCGTCGGAGGCCTCGGAAAGCGCGAAGCAGTTCGCGTCGTTCGCGATGCGAACCTCACGTGCCAAGGCGGCGCTGAGGTCGCGGTCAAGCGGGCGGCCGTTCAGCCAGGTCGAGTTCGCGTTCTTCACGACGCCGGTTGCGGGCGAGATCGTGCCGGGGATGCCGATGCCGACCGTGCAAGTGTGGGTGAGTTTCGCTTCGGCTGCGATCACGAGGCCGCGCACGGCGCGGACCGTCGCTTCATAGTCGCCCGCGGGAGCGGGCGCGCGTTCGCGGAGCACGAAAGCGCCGTCGTTTCCCAAGACCGCGATCTCGATCTTCGTGCCGCCGAGGTCGACGCCGATGCGCATCCTTTCAGCCTTCGACGACTTCGGCGATCCACTTCTCCGCTTCGGGCCAGGTGTCGAGGCGCTGGTGCGCCTCCGAGGCTTTGGGCACGAGACGGGCGAGGCGTGGATCGGCGACGAAGTGCAGGCGGTGAACGTGCGGCGTTTCCGCTGCGACGGAGGCGATGTGCGGCGGAAGGTCGTCGATGAAGACGACGTTTCGACGGTGATCCTTGATCATCTCGCGAACGATTTCGCCCTTCGGCCCTTTGCCGGCGATCACGGGGAAGCGCATGCCGTGACCGCCCAGGTTTTCGATGCGGGCTTCGCGCGAGGTTTCGGGCAGGTTCGAGAGGATCACGATCTGGGCGCGGTCGCTCAAGCGGTTCAGCGCGCCTGCCGCACCCGGCACCATCGAGAGGTGGCGCGTTTCGGCGGCGAAGAAGCCCTTCAGGTGCGCACTGACGAGCTCGTCGGCGACCGGTTCGCCGTTCGCGCGGTGCTTGACGTTGCCATGGATGCGGTAGGAGGCGAGGTCGAGGTAGCACCCTTGGCGCTCGAGATAATTCTCGAGGCCGACAAGGAATTGCAGCAGCACTTCGTCGGCATCGCAGATGACGAGCGGGCGGGCGGGATCGATCGCTACCATGCGCTCGATCCGTGCGGGTCGAGGCGCGCCAAGGCTGCAAGCAATTCACCGGGCCTCAGCCGTTCACTTTCCGAAAACTCTTTGGCGAGCGATTCTTCGCTCGTGAGGAAACCGAGCACGGCGGCGAGAATCGCTTTGTCGCCGCTGCCGGCAAGAAGCGTATCGGCGTCAAGCCCGCTTGCGGTTAAGAATCGCTGAAGATCGGACGGGCGCGTTGCCAGATACGCCAAGGCGCGTTCTGAGATTTCCTCGGCGGCGGCGTTTTTCATGGCTTCTTCAACGTCCTTCCTGCATCGTTCCGCGCATCGCGCCAGCGCTCGTTTGTTGCGCCGCTCCGCAAAGCTTATTTAACATTATTCGGTTCAACTATAGCGCGAAAATCGGGCTTTCCGGGCGCGCACGCAAACGGGGCTTTCGATGAGCGAATCCCGGCCACCACGGCCACCGGAGAACAAGATGGACGCCAGAGCGAAAACCGTCCTGATCGTGGAAGACAACGAGCTCAACATGAAGCTCTTCCACGATCTGCTCGACGCCCACGGCTACAAGACGATCCAGACGCGCGACGGGCTCGAAGCGCTCGACCTCGCGCGCAAGCACGTTCCCGATCTCATCCTGATGGATATTCAGCTGCCGGAAGTTTCGGGGCTCGAAGTCACGAAGTGGCTGAAGGAAGACGACGGCCTGAAGCGAATTCCCGTCATCGCGGTCACGGCGTTCGCGATGAAGGGCGACGAAGAGAAGATCCGCCAGGGCGGTTGCGAGGCCTATATCTCGAAGCCGATCTCGGTGATGCATTTCCTCGAGACGATCCGCCGGTTCCTGGCCTGAAGGTCCACGTTCCATGACCGCGCGCGTTCTCGTCGTCGACGACATTCCCGCCAACGTGAAGCTGCTCGAGGCGAAACTCGGCGCGGAGTATTTCGACGTCGTGACCGCGGGTTCGGGCGCGGAGGCGCTCTCCGCGATCGACCGCGAGAACCCCGACATCGTTCTGCTCGACGTGATGATGCCGGGCATGGACGGGTTCGAAGTCTGCCGGCGCATCAAGGCGAACCCCAAGACCGCGCATCTGCCGGTCGTGATGGTGACCGCGCTCGACCAGGTGTCGGACCGCGTGCAGGGGCTTGAGGCGGGTGCGGACGATTTTCTGACGAAGCCGGTCAACGACGTCGCGCTGTTTGCGCGCGTGCGCAGCCTTGTCAGGTTGAAGACGATGGTCGACGAGTTGCGCTTGCGTCAGGCGACCGGCGAGAGCATGGGCCTGGTCGAAGGCAGCGAAGCGGTGCTCACCGAGCAACCGGGCCGCGGACGCATCCTTATCGTCGACGACCGCGAGCAGAGCGCGCAACGCATCGCCGAGACGCTCGGCCGCGACCACGACGTGGAGATCGTGCCGCAGACGACGGAAGCGGTGGTGCGCGCGAAGGGCGGGGACTATGACCTCGTCATCGCGAGCCTTTCGCTGGACCGGCAAGACGGTCTGCGTTTCTGCGCGACGCTGCGCAGCCTCGAGGCCACGCGTCAGACGCCGATCTTGACGCTCGCCGAAGAGGGCGACGTTAAGCGGCTGGTCCGCGCGCTGGACATCGGCGTCAACGACTATCTGATGCGCCCGATCGAGCGGAACGAACTCGTCGCGCGCGTGCGCACGCAGCTTCGCCGCAAGCGTTATTCCGACAAGCTGCGCCATTCGCTGCAGCTGAGCCTCGAGATGGCGATCACGGATCAGCTGACGGGGCTCTTCAACCGCCGCTACATGTCGCGGCACTTGAGCACGCTGATCTCGAACGCGCATGCGTCGGGCAAGCCGGTGTCGTTCCTGATCCTCGACATCGACTACTTCAAGCAGGTCAACGACACGCATGGCCACGACGTCGGCGACGAGGTCTTGCGCGAGTTCGCAAGCCGCATCTCCGCGAACGTGCGCGGGATCGACCTCGCCTGCCGGTACGGCGGCGAAGAGTTCGTCGTCGTCATGCCGGACACGGATTTGAACTTCGCCTACATGGTCGCGGAGCGGCTGCGCCAAGCGGTCGCCGATGCGCCGTTTCGCATCAGCCCCGCCCCGGGCCAGCTGCCGGTCACCATATCGATCGGTGTGACGGCCAGCGAAGCTGCGGGCGACTCGGCCGAAGCGTTGCTCAAGCGGGCCGACCAGGCGCTCTATCGCGCCAAACGCGACGGCCGCAATCGCGTGGTCGCGGACGCGGCATAGTCCGCGCGCTGCATCCTTTTTGGAGGAACTGGGAATTTCGCGTGGCAGGCGAGCCACTGCGGCGCACGAACTGTTGGGTTGTGCGCTGAGCGGTGCGCAATCCTCATTTGGTGAATGCGTGGAAGCGTCAGCGTTTTCGCGGTTGTGCACATCCCGGTCGAAACGACCGGTTTGGTGCCTTTGGTAAACGTGCCCTTTCCCTAACGGACCGCTGCGACTACATTCGATCTGGCTTGGCCGCGTGAGTGCTCTTTCTGGGGAGGGGCGCTTCGAATGGGAACGTCGGCCGCAGCGTTGGGGGGAACAGATGGCCGTTTGGCGTGAAGAAGCGCTCGCGCGACCCGAGCAATTCGATGCGCTTGCACGCGAAGCGCGTGCGGCTTTTCCGGATCTTGAACTTGGCCATGACGTCGCCTGGCAGCACTTGTCCTCGCGTCGCGATCGCACGCTCATGGTGCTGACGGCGCGCGAGGGCGGCCGGCTCGTCGGCCTTGCGCCGTTCGAGGTTCATCCGACGGCGCTGAAATTCGGTGTCGGCGAAGTCACGATGCTGCGCAAACGCGTTCAGCGGTTCGCGTTGGAGCGGGCGCCTTTGGTTGCCGGCGGCGGCGATCTCACGAGCGGTTGTTTTGCGGCGCTTGCGGAGCGCCTGCCGGTGAACGGTGCCGTGTTCTTGCGCGGCGTGCCCGAAGGGTCCGAGGCGCATGCGCAACTGGCCAGGCGCGGCAGCACCATTCGGAAAGCATTTCATGTCGTCCCGCATGGACCGGCCTATACGCGATGCCGGATCGCTTGGGACGGCAGTTTCGAAGGCTACCTCAACTCGCTCAGCAAGGTGACGCGCAAGGATTTGCGCCGGACGCTCAAGAAGGTAGAGGGGGCGACGCCCGCGTTCCGGCTCGAGCGCTACACAAGCGAGGACGACGTCGCGGCTTACCTCGAGACCGCATCGGCGGTTTCGGCCAAGACCTATCAACGGCGGCTTTTGGGCGAAGGCGTCGTGAACAACGACCGACAACGTACGAACTTGCTGAACGCGGCGCGGACGAGGCGGTTCCTCGGCCATATCCTGTTCGCTGGCGATCAGGCGATCGCGTTCCACTTGAGTTACGCCGACGGCACACGGCTCTATATGATAGACGGCGGTTACGATCCGGCGTGGGCAAAGGTGCAGCCGGGAATGCTGACGTTCCTGTTCTTGCTGCAGGACCTGGAGCGTCACAACGTGCCGGTCACGACGCTCGACTATCTCTACGGCGGCGGCGCCTATAAGGAACGCACGTCGAACCTGAAGACGCGCGAGCGGCACTATTATCTGATCAAACGCGGCCTGCGCGGCGTGATGCTGGCGTCGGCGATGCGGTCGATGGACGCCGTCTCACGCAATCTGGGTGCGGTGCTCGAGCGCTACCAGCTCAAGGAGTTCATCAAGCGCCAAATCAGGCGTGCGACCGCCTGGCGGCCGGCCAACTACAAGTCGCTGCCGGCCGATCTTTTGCCGATGGGCTTTGCCGTGGCGGCCGGAACTTTGATGCTCGTTCAGTCGTAGATCCGGTCGATCACCGAATAACCGAGGTGATCCCAGCTGTCGGGGCGGCAAGCGTCTTCCCAAGTCTTGAAGCCGGCGTCGGCATAGATTGCTTCGCAATAGGACCGTGCCGCGCGGGTCAGCGCGACGCCGTAGGTTCGCATGCGTGCGGCGACCGGGGCGTAGAAGGCGTCTGCGATCGTGCGAGCGCCGAACAACCAAGGGCCCGCGCTTGCGTGCCGCGTGCGCAGGTCCGTCCAAACGGCTTCGATGCGTGCCAGTTCCGCGCGCGTCTCGACGGGCCAATCCTGTGCCGCGACACGGCGGCGGACGTTCATCGGCAGGTCGCGGCGAACGGACTCGAAACCCGAATGCATCTCGGCGGTGACGGCTCGCGCTTCGGCGCGTTTGCGGCGATCTGACGGCCAGAGGTTCGCTTCGGGCCGTTCTTCTGCGGCCCATTCGGCGATCGCAAGCGAATCCCACACGACGAGACCACCGGCATGCAGGGCGGGCACGCGGCCGTTCGGCGACACGCGCACGACCTCTTCGATCGCATGTTTGCCGTAGCCCGGCTGGGCGAGTTCGATTTCGCGTTCTTCGAAGGGAATGCCCGCCCAACGAAGGCAAAGCCACGGCCGCAGCGACCAGGACGAGTAGTTCTTGTTGCCGATATAGAGGACGTTCGTCATGCGGTTTCGGCGGCCGCGCCCGCGGTGAACGCCACCGCGGCGCCGGCGAGAAGAAGGGTTCGCCGCGACGGCTTGATGAAACCGATCATGTTCCCTCTCTTCGTCAGACGCGCGTCCAGTGCATGATCCAGTTCTCGGCCCACGACTTGCCGCCGTCGCGCGAGACCGCTTGGCGCCAGCGGCAGGATTTGGGCGTGATTTGATCCCAGATGCCCGCGATCTTGATCGGGGTCGTGCCGTCCATGTCGTCGGCGTTGAACGTGCCGACGCCGTTTTCGAAGCGGCCGGTTTGTCCGGGCAGGGTCAGCACACCGCTCTCCGCGTTCACCCAGTGGTCGGTCCAGTGCCGCTTTTCCATGTCGAGAAGGCGCAGGCCCATGCCTGCGAAGTTGCGGGCGGGAATGCGCAGATCCTCGACGCTGCCCGCGCCGGCCAAGATCGTCACCACGGTCGCCTCGCCGGGGAACACGTCCCAGGTCTTGGTGCCCTGCGGTAGGCGGCGGTTTTCGATGCGCCATTCGCCGGCAAGGAAGTCGAAGTCGCCGGGTTTGCCCGGTGCCGGTTCGCGAGCGGCGGCCGGGGTCGCGTTGCGTCCAAGCAGGACGGCGGCGCTTGCGGCGACGGCGGCGTTAAGGATGCTGCGGCGCTGTTCGTTCATGACTGTCCTCCCTCGATTGGCCCCGCTTTCCATAAACCCATAATCCTGACACGGAGCGTCATGATTTCGTGTTAGCAAGAACACATGCGCGCGAGCCGGCTGCTTTCGATCTTGATCCTGTTGCAGATGCGCGGCCGGGTGAGTGCCGAGGCGCTGGCGCACGAGTTCGAAGTGTCGGTGCGCACGATCTATCGCGATGTCGATCAGCTGAGTGCTGCCGGCGTGCCGGTCTATGCGGAGCGCGGGCGCAACGGCGGGTTTGCGCTCACCGACGGTTATCGCACCCGGCTGACCGGCTTTACGCCGGGCGAAGCGGAGGCGTTGCTGCTGGCGGGCGCGGGCGGGGCGGCGGCGGAACTGGGCGTGGGCGCCGAAGCCGCGGCGGCGCAACTGAAACTGCTTGCGAGTTTGCCCGCCGATTCCGGCGCGAGCGCGCAGCGGATCGCCGAACGATTCCACATCGATCCCGTGAACTGGTACCGGCGGTCGGAGACGATCGAGATTCTGCCCGCGCTGAGTTCGGCGGTCTGGCGCGATCGGCGCATCCGCATCCGCTATGACAGCTGGAAAGAGATCGTGACGCGCGACGCCGATCCCTTGGGCCTCGTGCTGAAGGCGGGCGTTTGGTACTTGGTCGCCGCTGTCAAGGGCGAGCCGCGCACCTATCGCGTGTCCAGCATTCAGACGCTCGAGGTGCTCGATGCAAAGGCGGTCAGGCCGGCGCGCTTCGACCTTGCGCGCCATTGGGCCGCGGCGGCGGCTGCATTCGAAGCGCGGCTGATGCGCGAGCGGGCGGTCGTGAAGTTTTCAGCCGCGGGGCTTAAGCTGTTGCGTGCGGTCAACCCCGGCGCGGCCGAGGCGGTCGACGCGGCGCATCGCGCGTGCCGTCCCGAAGGCTGGGTCAAGGCGCAGATTCCGATCGAAAGCATCGAGGATGCGACGCGCCAGCTGTTGCGTTTGGGCGGCGAGGCGGAGGTGTTGGAACCGCTTGTGCTGCGTTCGGCGATCGCAGCGGAGGCCGGGCGCGTCGTTGCGCTCTACGGACAAAAGCAAAGGGCGCCTCGCGGGCGCCCTTGACGGCCAGCCTGCGTCGATCGTTCGCTTACTTGATCTTGCCTTCGACGTATTCCACATGCTTGCGGACGACGGGGTCGTATTTCTTGACCTTGAACTTGTCCGTCATCGTGCGCGAGTTCTTCTTGGCGACGTAGAAATGTCCCGTGCCGGCGGAGGAGTTCAGGCGGATCTTGATCGTGGTCGGTTTGGCCATGGGCGGCGCTTTCTTCGGCGGCGTTTTTCGGAGCGCGAGAACCTAATCATACCGGACGCGAAGTCAACCCGCCTTGGGGCGGGGAAACGTCGCGGTCCGCCAGGCGACGACACTTAAGAAAAGGGCGGAAATCAGCGCCAAAACCACGACGAAGCCGTGGGGGTTCCAGAGGTCTATGGCAAGGCCGCCGGCGCCAGGCCCCGCCATCGTGCCCAGCGCGTAGAGGATCGAGAAGGCGGCATTCGCGGCGGCGAGGTCCGTGCCTTTGAAGTTCGAGCCGAGATGGGCGAGGCCCACGGCGTAGAGGCCCGCGACGAAGCCGCCCCATACGAAGACGAGTGCGAGGCCGGCGGTGCTGGCGCCATTTGCGAAGGGTAACAGGCTTGCGCCGATCAGGCCGAAGACGCCGCACAGGATCAGCACCATGCGGCGATCGATCTTGTCGGCGAGCCAGCCGAGCGCGGGGACGAGCACCATATTGCCGAGGCCTAAGGCCGTGAGCAGAAGCGTTGCCGATGTCTCGACCTCGCCGAGGCGCACGGCGTAGACGATGAGGAACGCCCCGGCGCAGGCTTCCATTGCGCCGAAGGCGAGGCCGGCGGCGGCGGCCGAGGGTGAACGGAAGACGAAGCCGAACATGGCGCCGGCGGTTGCGTGCTCGACAGGTGGAACGAGCCGGCTCGCGACGAGCAGCGGCACCATCGCGAGCGTCATGGCGGCGGCGCCTGCGATGAAGGGCTCCCAACCCGTGGTGCCGAGGCCTTGGATGATGATCGGGCCCAACGCGAACCCTGCTGAGAAGATGGACGCGTAAATGGCAACGAGGCGTCCGCGTACGGCGTCGGTTGCGATCTTGTTGATCCAGACTTCGCTGACGAGGAACAGCCCCTGCAGCGCGGCGTTCAGCGTGAAGCGGAAGACGAACCAGAGCGCGAGTTCGTCGGTCGCGCGGAAGGCGAGCAGCGAGGCCGCGGCCATCAGGTAGCAGGCGATCAGGAACCGCGCGGTGCCGAAGCGGGCGGCAAGCGCCGGGATGAACGGCGTCGCGACGAGCAGCGCGAGCGCGCCGAACGTCGCGTTCAGGCCGTTGATCGTGGCGGGGACGCCGTGGCGCTCCATGATCAGCGACAAGAGCGGCAGCGACAAGCCCATGCCGAGGCCGTTCGCGAAGATGCAGGCGTAAACGGCGGCGAGGCTCTTCGTGCGGTCGGCGGGCGTGTCAACCATCCGCCGTTTTCGCAAGCGGCTTGTTGCGGCGGTAGCGGAAGAACGGCGCGTCGCGGAGGTGGCCGCGTTCGGCGGCGGCGAGTTCCTTCAGAATGAACTGCGTCACGTCGATCGTGGGCAGCGCGAGAGCATCTTCGATCGGATACCAGTCGAGCACGTCGAGTTCGCCGTTGCTGCGGACCTCGCCGAGTACGTCTTCGCCGTCGGCGAGGAAGAAGCGCGCGTGGAAACGTCGGGGCGCGGACGTCGGCGTGATGGCGCGGCCGAGGAAGCGCAGGCGGTCGTGCGCGGGCGCGAGGC
>CAZLRW010000104.1:0-13182 GCA_964561925.1 uncultured Flavobacteriaceae bacterium | reverse complement strand
GAAGCCGCCGCCTTCTCCCGCGCCTTCAAACGCTGGACCGGCAAAAGCCCGCGCGCGATGCGCAACGAGGTCCAGACTCAAATCTGATAATCGCCGGGCACGTCGTCGATGATCTGGTTCATCTCTTGCGCCGGGCGCTCACACCCTGCGCAGCCGACGACCTTTGCGGGCACGCCGACCGCGGTGCAGCGTTCGGGCACGTCTTTCAGCACCACGCTGCCCGCGCCCACGCGGCTATAGGCGCCGATTTCGATATTGCCGAGGATCTTGGCGCCCGAGCCCAGCATCACGCCGCGCCGCACCTTCGGATGCCGGTCGCCCGCTTCCTTGCCTGTTCCGCCCAGCGTCACGCCCTGCAACATCGACACGTCGTCCTCGACGACCGCTGTCTCGCCGATCACGACGCCGGTGCCGTGGTCGATCATCACGCCGCGCCCGATGCGTGCGGCCGGATGAATGTCGACGCCGAACACCTCCGAGATGCGGCTCTGGAAATGAAACGCGAGCGCCTTGCGGCCCTTCGCCCACAGCCAATGCGTCACGCGAAAGGATTGCAGCGCGTGGAAGCCTTTGAAGAACAGGAACGGCTCGACGAACGTGTTGACCGCCGGATCGCGGTCGTAGATCGCGGACAAGTCCGCGCGCACTTCGTCGCCGATCGACGGCGCATCGTCGAACGCCTGGTCGAATACTTGATGCACCTGCATGGCGCCGACGTCGTCGTTCCCGAGCTTTTGAGCGAGGTGATAGGTCAGCGCCTCCTCAAGCCGCTCGTGATTCAAGATCGTCGCGTGCACGAAGCTCGCAAGCGCCGGCTCACCCGCCGCCATGCGGATGGCCTCTTCCCGAAGGTCCGACCAAACGGGGTCGCAGACCGCGAATTTCTCGGCGATAGCAGGCATCGGGCGCTTTTCCATAGCAACCATCTTAATACAGATGGGGCGTAAGCGACAGGCTATCAAGCAAAGGTGACGCCGCGTTAACGCCCTGCAATTGGCCGTGCTACGCCGTGAAATGAGCCATCGCGGCACACTTGCCACGACGCCCCCGACACCGTTACTCCGCGCATCGACCGACACGACCGAGGTAAGAATGACCGGCCAAACGCTGAACGTCGCCGTCCCGCGCACGCTCGATCTGCTGTTGAGCCGCCGCTCCGGTTCGGCCAAGCGCATGACCGGCCCCGGCCCGTCGCCCGAGCAATTGCGGATGCTGATCGCCTGCGCGACGCGCGTGCCCGATCACGGAAAACTCACGCCCTGGCGCTTTGTGATTTTCGAGGGCGACGCGCGCGGCGCGTTCGGCGACGTTCTCGTCCGTGCGCTGCAATCGTCGGAGCCGGAAGCGGCCGCCGAGCGTCTCGAACAGGAACGCGCGCGATTCCTGCGTGCGCCCACGGTCGTCGCCGCGATCAGCCGTGTCCGCGAAGGCATCGCGATCCCCGAATGGGAGCAGGTACTGTCCGCCGGCGCCGCCTGTCAGACGCTCTGCATCGCCGCCCACGCGATGGGCTTCGTCGCAAACTGGATCACGGAGTGGTGCGCCTACCACCCGCTCGTGCACGAAGCCTTGGGCCTGCACGCTGGCGAGCGCGTTGCGGGCTTCATTTATCTCGGCCATCCCGCCGAACCGCTGGTCGATCGTCCGCGACCGAGCGTCGACGACATCGCGACGCGTTGGACCCCGGGCTGACTTCAGGTGTGCGTTCGCGCGAACTGTTCGTCCAGTTCCTTAACCCGCGCACGAACCCGGTCCGAGTACGCGGCGAACATATGCGGATCGTGCATCAGCTTCGTCGTCCAATAGCGCGATATCTCGACCCACTTCGGTTCCGTGATCCCGAAGACGGCACACATCGATGCGACGTCCGTCGGGCGCGGCCGTGTTCCTTCCGTTTCGCTGCGCACCATCGCCGACATCTCGACATAGGCGTCGAACGTCGCCGACGCGCTCGGTGCGCCGAATTTGGCGAGCGCCTCTTTGTAATGCTTGTAATAGGTCATCGTGACCGCGCCGGTCGCGCTGTCGCTGCCGAGGCGCGCGCCCCACACGACGAGCGCCTTCTCCCAAGCGGCGCGCGCGACGCCGTCGCGCTCGGCGATGCGCGCGCACGCTTCGCGGTCCCCCACGACGCCGCGCATCTTCACCGCCAGCTCCGCGTATTTCTGCAACGTTACGCCCTGCACGGGCTCTAGCAAGTCGCTGGTCAATTCGCCCTCCCCGACGCGTCGAACACGCTTGCGAATATGCGGTCGCACGGCGCGCGCGGCATGCAGTGTCCGTCACACCGGGTGACTATTCGGTTGAAGCGAAGCGACTTGGAATGCGCGCCTGCTCGCGCCAAGCATGGTTCAGTTCGCTTGGGACAAACTCGGCAGCTCGTAGACCACGGCGTTCCAAAATTTCGCGCGATGCCGTCCGCCGAACCGGCGCCAGCCGCGCTTGCGCAAACTGCGCCCGACGATCGCGTTGAAATAGCCGTGCGCGACCAGAACCGCGATGCCGTCTTCTTCGGCGACGTCGGAAAGCATGTCGACCGCTTTCTCCGCGCGGCCCTTCGTGTCGGTATAGCGTTCGATGCCGCCGTGATGGCCCGCATGCCACGCGAGCCGCGCGATCACCGCCCATGCCGGCGGCTTCATCCGCACGAGCGGCAGCTTCGGCGACTTGAGTTGCGCCTCCATGAAAAGCGAACTGAGGCTGAGTTCCGCGTGCGGCGCGAGCGCGCGCGCACTGTCGCGTGCCCGCGGCCGGTCGGAGGCATAGACGCGCCGCGCTTCCTTCGTCAGATCGATCAGCCACGACGGCGGCGGACTGTCGGGATGCAGTCCCGCGCTCTCGTACTCGGCGATGTAGTCCTGAAACGAACGGTGGGTCAGCCGCCGGCCGCCCTCGACATTGGGCTTGCCGTGCCGGATGAGAACGATTCTGATGGGCTTCCCGCCCCGCCGGGGCTTCCGCCACCGGCTACCTTTCACACCCAGGCCGTTCATGACCTCAAAGCTCATTGCCGACATTCGCGGAACCGCCGGCTATCTCGTACTCAACGCGCCGCAAAGGCGCAACGCACTCAGCCTCGATATGTGGCAGGGAATCCCGGAAATAGTGGGCCGCTTTGAGGCCGACCCCACGATCCGCGTCGTGGTCGTGACGGGCGCCGGCGAAGAGGCATTCGCGGCCGGCGCCGACATTTCCGAGTTCGATGAGCGCCGCGCAACCGCCGAGGCGGCCGCCACCTACGATCGCGCGACGCACGAGGCGACCGCCGCCCTCGCCCGCTGCACGAAGCCGGTCGTCGCCGCCGTGCGCGGCTTCTGTTACGGCGGCGGCATGGCGCTCGCCATGGCATGCGACCTCAGGTTGGCCGCCGACGATGCGAAGTTCTGCATCCCCGCAGCCAAGCTCGGCGTCGGCTACAGCGTCGAAGGGACGGCGGCCCTGGTCGCCCGGCTTGGGCCGGCGCTTGCGGCAGAGATGCTGTTCACTGCCCGCACTTACAGCGCCCACGAAGGCTTGCTGCGCGGCATCGTACAGGCCGTCTCGCCGGTCGCCGATTTCGACAAGGTGCTGAAGGGCTACGTTGCGACGCTTGCCGCAAACGCGCCGCTGACGATCAAGGCCGCCAAGAACGCGATCGCGGCCGTGGTCTCGGGCGATTCTACGGCGCGCGCCGCTGCCGGACGCGACGTTGCCGCCTGCATGACGAGCGGCGACTACGCGGAAGGAAGGCGCGCCTTCCTCGAGAAGCGCAAGCCCGCCTTCCACGGCCGCTAGTTCGCCGCTAAGACTGCGCCAAACAACAAAGAGACGAGGAACGCCTCCATGGATCTCAAGAACCAAGTCGCCGTCGTCACCGGTTCGGCGACAGGCCTTGGCGCGGCCGTCGCGCTGAAGCTCGCGTCACAAGGCGCGCGCGTCGTCGTCAACTACACGAAGAGCGTGAAGGAGGCCGAAGAAACGCTGGGCCAAGCCAAGGCCAAAGGCGCCGACGCCATGCTCGCCCAAGGCGACGTCGCGAACGACGAAGACTGCCGGCGCATCGCCAAACAGGCGGTCGATCGCTGGGGCCGCATCGACATGCTGGTGAACAACGCCGGGACCACGAAGTTCGCGGACCACGCCGATCTCGAGGCGCTGAACGCCGACGATTTCTTGAACATCTACAAGGTCAACGTCGTCGGGGCGTTTCAGATGATCCGCGCTTGCCAGCCGCACCTGAAGGCGCACGGCTTCGGCCGGGTGGTGAACGTGTCGTCGATCGCGGGCGTTCTCGGCGTCGGTTCGTCGGTTGCTTATGCGGCGTCGAAGGGCGCGCTGAACACGATGACGTTCTCGCTCGCACGCGCGCTCGCCCCCGATATCCGCGTCAACGCTGTCTGCCCCGGCTTCATCGGAACCCGCTGGTTCTCGGAACGCTTCGGGCCCGAGACCTATGCCCGCATCGTCGAACACAACAAGCAGTCGACCCCGCTCCAGCGTGCGGGCTCGCCCGAGGACGTGGCCGAGGCCGTCGCTTTTTTCTGCGGCGAGGGCGCCCGCCACATCACCGGCGAAACCCTGCTCTCCGACGCCGGACACCACCTCGCGATCGCCGGCGTCACGCGCCGCTGACACGACGAACAGGCAGCCTCAAGCCACACCTGTCGTCGGCGGGAAACCCCCAGTCTCGGGCCGATATTAGAAGTTGTGTTGCCGAAACAGCACGAGAATCCGCCCGTAACCCGTTGTCAAAAAAGGGCAATGGGGACATTCATAGTGGGAACGGGGAACGAGCGCTCGCAACAGACGAGCGCCTCTTCGAGCGGCCGGGGGGCCGCGGGTGCGGGTAGTCATAGTGGGGGACTTCATGAAGAAGACGATTCTTGCGATGGGCGCGTTCGGCGCTTTGAGCCTCGGCGCCATGGCGACGCCGGCGCTGGCCGACGGCGAAGAGGCCTCGAGCGGCTTCTCGGGCTATGTGACGCTGACCTCGGACTACCGCTTCCGCGGCATCAGCCAGACGGATGGCGGCGCGGCCGTCCAAGCCGCCGTGAACTACACGCACGACAGCGGGTTCTTCGTCGAAGCCTGGGCCTCAAACGTCGACTTTTCGGATTTCGGCGACGGCGACACCTCGATCGAAGCCGACTTCACGTTGGGCTACGCGGTCTCGCTGAGCGACGTCACCGACTTCTCGGTCAAGGGCGTGTACTACTGGTACAACGACGATCAATCGCCGGATTATGACTATTGGGAAGTCTTCGCGACGGTCGAGCGCAAGGTCGGCACGGCGACCACGCTCTCGCTGGAAGTCGCCTACACGCCCGAAACGTTCGCCGAGGGCGGCGCCGCGTGGGCCGTCACGGGTGGCGTCGGCTTCCCGATCATGGAGAAGATGTGGTTCTTCGGCGCGGTGGACCTCTCGGGCCACTTCGGTGTCCAAGCT
Organism: uncultured Flavobacteriaceae bacterium; assembly: GCA_964561925.1. Classification (GTDB taxonomy): domain Bacteria; phylum Pseudomonadota; class Alphaproteobacteria; order Micropepsales; family Micropepsaceae; genus SZUA-430. The sequence continues at coordinate 7,757 of CAZLRW010000104.1, read as the reverse complement.
TTTGACGACGACACGCTTGCCGACTACACGTTCTGGGACATCGGCCTGTCCACGTCCTACGACTTCCTGACCTTCGACGCGCGCTACGTCTCGAACGACCTCGACGAGATCGAGTGTGGTCTCGACTCGTGCGACGACGGCCTCGTCTTCAGCGCGACGGTCAACTGGGGCGGCTAAGGCCGACCAACCAACGGAACGACGAAGGGCCCCGCGCAACCGCAGCGGGGCCTTTTTCTATGCGGGGTTGCCCGCTTTCCAGGCACATTCGCCAGTGCACACCCGACGCGCGGCGCCCATCATGGGCCAAGTGATTCGCGGGGGCGTGACTTTTCAGACTCACTCACCTGCGCGCGTCACCGGCGTTAACCGGTCGTCAACCATCGCGGCTCCAATGCTTAAGGACAAGCAAACGGCATCGCCCGCGGGGTCGCGGCAGGCGCACCGGTATCGAGTTTGGAAAACGGTAAGAGAGGTTCGGTCATGAGGACGAGTATTCTGAAGGCGGGCCTTCTCGGCGCGCTCACACTGACGGCGGTGGCCCCGGCCTTTGCCGAAGAAGGCGATTGGGGTCCGATCACTGCGGGCGCCGCCGTAACGAGCGACTATCGCTTTCGCGGCCAAAGCCAATCGGACCGTGACGGCGCGGTGCAGGGCTGGATCCAGTACGACCACGCCAGCGGCCTGTTCCTAAACGTCTGGGGCTCGACGATCGATTTCAACGACGAAGCCACCTACGACTCGTCGGTCGAGATCGATCTGACGGCGGGCTACACGCACGCGTTCTCTGAAGAGACCAAAGCGGGCATTCGCGCGGTGTACTACTGGTACGCCGACGCCGACACGCCTGCCGGAATGAACGACTACGACTACTTCGAACTCATCGCGAGCGCGAGCCACGACTTCGGCAAGGCGGCGATTTCCGGCGAACTCGCCTGGAGCCCGGACTACTTCCTCGAATCCAGCGACGCGATCACGATCAAGGGCGGCGTCAGCGTTCCCTTGATGGATCAAGTCCTGTTCATGGGCGCCCTGTCGGCATCGGGCAACATCGGTTATCAGTGGATCGACGACAACGCCACGTTCGGCACGCCGGACTATCTCTACTATGATCTTGGTCTGTCGGCCGAATGGGAGATCTTCGTCATCGACGCCCGTTGGGTCGGCACCGACCTCAGCAAGGCCGAGTGCTTCACCGGCCTCGATCTCTGCGAAGACGGCTTCGTGCTGACGGTCACGGCGAACCTGCCGGGCTAACTGCCCGCCTCGCCTTCGAACTTTGGAACCCTCGCGGCCCGCAGGCCGCGGGGGTTTCGCTTTCTCAAGCCTCGTCGAGAAACGCGACGACCGCTTGCTTGTAGACCTTGTCGCCGACCGTCGTCATGTGATCGCGCGCCGGCACGATCACGACCCGCGCCGAAGGCAACGCCTCGCCGAGTACGCGCGCAGGTCCCGTCACGGTGTCCTTCTCGCCGAGCACGATCAGCACCGGAACGGAAAGCCCGCGAAACTCTTCGCGCGTGATCGAACGGCGCGGCCGCGTCATGCACAGCGCCAGCGCCTCGCGGTCGTTCTTGCCCTGATCGGCGAAGATACGAAACGACAGCGCAACCGGGTCCTCGATCGTATCGGGATCGCCGGCACGCAAGCCCGCCGCGATCGACGCCGTCTCGACCGATCCGCGCCCGTAGTAGTTGTCGCCGACCCCCGCGACGACAGCGCGCCGCACCCGCGTAGGCGCGTCGTGCAGCAGCCGGAGCGTGATGAACCCGCCCATCGAATAGCCCATCACGTCGGCTTGCGCATGCCCCAGATGATCGAGCAGCCGCACCACGTCGCGCGCCAGTTCGCCTTCGTCGTAGGCGGAGACCTCATGCGGCTTGTCGCTCTCGCCGTGACCGCGCACGTCGAGCGCGATGACCTGCCGCCCCGCGGCGGTCAGCGTCGAATACCAGCCGGGCGCACGCCAGTTCGTGACGCGGTTCGAGGCGAACCCGTGCACGAGCACGATCGGCGGTCCCTCGCCCGCCACTTCGTAGGCAAGTTTGAGGCCGCCCGGAATCTCGAATGTCGCCATTTCGCTCTTGAGTACCGTTGCTCGAACGCGCAAGGCTAACCGGACAGGGTCCTCACGCGTCAAGGAAAACGGCATGTCCCTCGCAACGCTGAAGCGCGACGTTTGCGCCGCCATCGACGGCATCGCCGCGGAACTGGTGGCGGTCAGCCACGCGATCCACGCCAACCCCGAACTCGCGTTCGAAGAGCGGTTCGCAGCCGCGCTCCTGACGAAGACCGTGGAAGGACATGGCCTCGCCGTCGAGCGCGGCGCCTACGGGGTCGAAACCGCTTACAGCGCCGAGTTCGGCCCGACGGCCGCGCCGGTGATGAGCCTGCTCTCCGAATACGACGCACTGCCGGGCATCGGCCACGCCTGCGGCCACAACATCATCGCAACCGCGGGGCTCGGCGCCGCCCTCGGCCTCTCGAAACTGGGAACCCGTCTCGAAGGGCGCGTGCGCTACATGGGCACGCCCGCCGAAGAACGCGGCAACGGCAAAGAGGTCATGGCCCAGGGCGGCGCGTTCGAAGGCGTCGACGCCTCGATGATGGTCCACCCCGCGGGCTTCGACATGGTCACGATGCCGTGCCTCGCGATCGCCGAAGTCGAAGTCGTCTATCACGGCCGTGCCGCGCACGCCTCGGCGATGCCGTTCCGCGGGCTGAACGCGCTCGACGCTCTGGTCAGCGCTTACCAGTCGATCGCCCAGCTCCGCCAGCACATCCAGCAGACCGAGCGCATCCACGGCATCATCGTCGAAGGCGGCATGGCGCCGAACATCGTGCCCGAGCGCGCGTCGGGCCGCTTCTACGTGCGCGCGAAAGACGGCGTCGAACTCGCGAACCTGAAAAAGCGCGTGCAAGCCTGCTTCGAGGCTGGCGCGCTCGCGACGGGCACCAGGCTGGAGGCGCTCTGGAGCCGCAGCGATGCGCTCGATCTCAAGACGAACTGGCCGCTCGCCCACGCTTACGAAGCCAACGCCAAGTCGCTCGGCCGCGAACTCATGGACCCGAGCCTTCTGCCCCCCGGCCTTGCGGGTTCGACCGACATGGGCAACGTCAGTCACCGTGTCCCCTCGATCCACCCGATGATCCAGGTGTCGCCGCCGCACGTCGTGATCCACAATCAGGAATTCGCGGCCTACGCCAAATCCGAACGCGGCGACCGCGCGATCGTCGACGGCGCGAAGGCGCTTGCCATGACGGCGCTGGACTTCTTCGCGAGCGCCGAGCTGCGTACCGCCGCCAAAGCGGAGTTCGCGAAATCGAGCGAGCTGTCGAAAGCCGCCGTCGGCGCCGCCTTCCGCAAGGACGGCGCCGTCCTCGCCGGTGCCTGCGGGTGTTGCTGACGCCTAATCCGGCACGCCGGCGAGGAAGTCCATCACGGCCGCTTTGAACATCGGTTGCGTCAGGCAATCCATGTGCCCGCAGCCGGGTATGCGTTTGCCCTTGGCGTTGGGAAGTGAGACGGCGAGCGCCTCCGGCGATCCGGCAAGCTCGTCGCCCGCACCCGCCACGACCAGCATCTCGTTCTTGACCGGCGCGAGCATCTCGCGCGACCACCCGGCGCCGCTCGCCGCAAGGCCGCGCGAACACGCCGCCAGCGCAAGCAAATCCTGTCCTTGGCCCTCGGCAAACATCCGGAACCGCCGGGCCATGTCGTCGGTCACGTCGGCGGCCGAAGGCGCTTCCATCGCCTTGGCAAACGCCTCCGGGTCGCGCTCGACAGGCGGATCGATCAGCACGTCGCCCACGCCGCACAGCACGCCGAGCAGGAACCGATCGCCCCGCCGCCGCAACAGGTCGAGCACCACACGTGCGCCCAGCGAAAAGCCGATGAGATCGGGCTTCTTGATCTGAAGATGCTCGACGACGCCGAGCACGTCGTCCGCCATGAGACCGAGCGAGTAGTCCTCGGGTCGATGCGGCGTCGCACTCCGCCCGTGTCCGCGCAGATCGATCGCGACGACGCGGCGGTTCGCACGCTGAAGCATGTGTATCCAGCCGGCCTTCGCCCAATTCTCGGCGACGCTCGCGGCGAATCCGTGCACGAGAATCACCCCGTCGCCCGCGCCCTGATCGCTGAAAAAAATCTCTGCGCCGTTGATCGTCAATGTTGTCATCGAACTGATTCGCAATTGTGAGGTGATGATTTTCGCGTTTGAGTTTCGCACAACGCGCGTGTGCACGTCTCGTCGAACGCGCGCTGCTCGCAAAATGAACGGCGGTTCACGAATTCGCTTCGTGTGTGTCGCATCGCTATCGAATGATCGCGACAACAAAAATGATGAATCGCATGCCTTCGCTCACCCTCCTCCGACTTTCTCGCCACAAAGGACTGCAACCCATGAAGACGCCCCTGCGTACGGCGCTCGTGTTCGGCGCCGCCCTGGCCCTGCCCGCCGTCGCCCTCGCCGCAGGCCAACCCTCCGTGCCGGACGAAAAGACATCGGCTGTCGGCGAGTTTTGGGTCGGCTACTCGTTCTTGAGCGAAGACAACATCGCACCGCCCTTCGACGACAGCTTCGCCGCGCTCGGCGGCGACTTCCGCGTCAACATCCCTGCCGGCGGCGGCCTCAGTTTCCAGCTCGACCTGCAGGGCGAGTCCGCATTTGTCGACGACACCAGCAAGAACTATACAGGCTCGTTCCTCAGCGGCGCTCATTTGTCGTGGCGCAACCCTGAGGCCGGCCTGATTGGGATCTTCGGCGGCGTAGGCAACGGAGCAAACGCGTTCGATGAAGCGACGACTGCGTTCCTCTTGGGTGCCGAGGGCCAGCTCTACCTCAACGATTGGACGTTCTACGCCCAGCTCGGTTACATGGACGCCGACGAAGTCGACACCGGCACGCCCGACGCATTTCGTGACGCTTGGTTCGGTCGGGGAGTCGCACGGTTCTTCATCGCATCGAACGTGAAACTGGAAGGCGAGGTGTCCTACGCCGACGGCGAAAACGACACCGACTCCGACAACATGGATGCCTGGGGTTGGGGCGCACGCTTTGAGCGCACGATCCCAAGCATGGATGGCGGCTTCTTCCTGGCCTACCAGGGGACCTACTACGACAATGAAAACGAGGCGCGTACGCTGACCGAACACTCGGTCCGGTTCGGCCTCAACTTCGCGTTCGGTATTGAAGGTCAGAAGTACGTCGACCGCCACGGCGCCACACTCGACTTGCCGATGGTGACACGTTGGTCGGCCTACGGCGTCGACATGCTCGACCAGTAAAGAATTGAGGGAACGAGGCGGCGCCCTTCGGGGCGCCGTTTTCGTTTCCGGGCTATTCCGCTGGCTTCGCCGCACGCTCCGGCTTGGGCAAGTCTTCCTCGACTTCCAAAGTGTGCCCGACGCGCGCGCCGATCGCCGTGCCGGCGGCGCTCCGCTCTTCGATGATGCGCCGCAGCTCGCGCTGCTTCACCTCGTCGAGCGGGAACCGCCACATCACGACCGCAATCAAGATCGAGATAATCGTCGGCGGAACGATGTAGATGAGCATCAAACTGGAGATGACTTCCGGCGAGTTCACGGCCTTGCCGTTGAAGCCGATGTAAGCGAGCGCGAAACCCGCAACGACGATCGCACCCGAATATCCAAGCTTGTTCGTGAGCGCGAGCAGCGCGAAGTAAAGCCCGGCGCGCGCGTGCCCCGTCTCAGCGTGATCGTGGTCGGCGACATCGGCCATAATCGCACGAAACAGGAACGGCCCCACCGACATGTTGAGACCGAGCAAGGTCCAAAGCACGACCGCGGCCGTCATGTCACCCTGCGGCACCAGGAAAATGCACGGAATCATCGCCGCATTGGCAAGAACATGCGCCACCATCATCTTGTGCTTGCCGAGCCGCCTCGACAGCCAAAGCATCGGCGGAATCGCGATGACACCCATCGCGAAATAGACGAGCAACAAAATGTACGATTGCTGCGGCAAGCCAAGCCCGTGCGCGACCATCGGCAAAAACAGCGTCGCGACGATGCCGCCCGAGATGCCGGCAATCAGGTCGCAGATCAACAGATAGCGCAGCGGCTTGTTCGACACGACGGCGCCGATCGCGACCTTCCAACTCAAATGCTCGACCGGCGGAACGTCCCGCTCTTTAAGCGTCAAAACCGCAAACGCAACGGCAATCGGCAGCGTGATAATCACGTACCAACCCATCGAGGCCACTTGCGCGAACTTGTCGCCGCCGTATTGCTGCACAATGATCGGCAGAACCAACACGGTGATCATGCCAACAATGTAGGCCGCCTCGCGCGACGCCGTCACCCGCGATCGTTCGTGATAGTCGTCGGTGAGTTCCCCGCCCCACGCCAGATGCGTGATCGTCAACATCGTCCAGCCGAGGAACAGCATCACGATCGTTGCGACCACATACTGCCAACTCGCACCGGGCGTCGGCGAGAAAACGAGATACGCCGCGATCGCCATGACCGGCACCGAGGCGATCATCCAAATACGGCGGCGCCCCCAACTCGATTTCGTCCGGTCGGACCAAACGCCGACGATCGGATCGAGAAAGACGTCCAAGAAGCGGGCCGCGCCGAAGATCAAACCGACCGCAAACCACCCGAGCCCGATGTCCTCTGCATAGAACGGGGGCAAGTGTACCGCGAGCGGAAGCCCCATTGCCGCAATCGGCAAGCCGGGGAGCGAATAGGCAAACAGCCAGCTGGCTTTCACCCGGTCCTTGGACGCTGTTGGCGGCGACATCCCGGGTTTGATCCTCGCAAGGCTGTGACGAATTGTTGATTGGTGCTCGGACCACTATGGGCACGGGCACGCGGCTTCGCCAAGGACTTGACACCGCTCGTTTGCCGCCCGCAGTCGGCCGCCCAGAGAGCGGCCAACCCGCAACGTCACCTGTCGCCAAGACCAGGTGCTCCAACCTCAATGCAGTGAGAGGCCAGCCGGGCGACAAAACGATCGACAACGGTGAAGGCGGCAGTCGAGTAGGGAAATGTCGTTCTGGATGGACTTCATCCACCGTCTTCGGCGTCAAAGATCGCACATTACTGCGGAAGTGAGTTGACTGGCCAACATCTGTGTCTGAGAATGACAATACAGTGAACGAGCGGTCGATTATTGCGTGACCGACCGCTGTGGTGGCGCTGTGCGCGCGAATACGGCCGGTGACTGGCCACCGCCCGGAAACCACATTGAAATGTCGGAGTAGACGGGCATTGCGCAATCCGATTTAGTGCGCAATATCACAAGAAATTCTTTTCATGTCCCCAAGATACGGAGTGTGAAGTCGCATGGCACGCAGAGCGAAGACTGAGGCGCAGGAAGATCGTCCGGCGACACCGACGTCGGGAGATCACTTGGTCGATCTGACGGTCAATCTGGTGTCTGCCTATGTCGGACGCAATCAGGTTCCGATGGCGGAACTGCCGGGCATCATCAAGATGTTCCACGGCGCGATCGCGCAAGCTGCGGGTCTCGGCGTCGCCGCGGCCGCGGAGGCCGAGCGCAAGCCTGCCGTGCCGGTGAAGAAATCCGTCAGCGACGAATACATCGTTTGTCTCGAAGACGGAAAGAAGTTGACGATGCTGAAGCGCTATCTGCGCACGCATTACAATATGTCCCCGGAAGAATACCGCAAGAAGTGGGACCTACCGCACGACTATCCGATGGTCGCGCCGGCTTACGCGCGGCTGCGTTCGGCGTTCGCGAAGAAGATCGGCCTCGGCCGCGTCCCCG
>CAZLRW010000103.1:0-13237 GCA_964561925.1 uncultured Flavobacteriaceae bacterium | reverse complement strand
TCTTCGCGGCGAACCGAGAGGATTGCAAAGACCTTGCCCATCACCTTGTACATCAGGATCAACGGTTCAGTCGCGCGCGGTGGGAGATAGGGATGTGCGACGGCGCCGGGCATCGCGTCGAGAACCTTTTTCAGCGCCTTGGTTTTTGGGGTTAGATCCACGAGACGATCCTCTGGTGGCGTGGCCACGATCCCGGCCCCGGCCCCGGCGAGCCTACACCCACCCCGGCCAAGAGAAGCAAAGCGAAGTTCGAGCCGGTACGAGGGGCCGGTGCGGCGACTGCTTCTTGGGCTACTCGGCGGCGGCGCGCGCTCTGACGGCGCTTTTCTTGGTTGCCTTGGCCTTTGGTTTGGTCTTGGTTTTTTTCTTGAGGCCGTACTTGACGTTCGCTTCGCGACCCGCCTGCTCGGCCGCGCGGTTCAAGACATCAAGCCATTGGCGCTGCGAGAGACGGCTCATCTTTGGGCCTCCGAAAACGCCCGCCAGCGCAGGTCATCGTGAATGACCAGCGGGCCGCCATTCACTTTCTCAGCAATGCGATTTCATCAGCGTTGACGAACTCGCGTGTCGCCGTCTGAAGGGGAAAAACAAGACGGGCCGCAGTTGTCTTTCCCGCGCCGTTCGGACCGCCAATGATGATGACTTCCGGCATTGTCAGACGATATTGGACTACGCGCGCCGCCTCAACGGCAGGATCACCGGGGCGCCGGCGTGTTCGCCGATGAAGGCGTCGATGCCGAAGGTTTTGCGCAAGTTTTCGCCGGAGAGGACGTGCGCGGGTTCGCCGTCGCTGGCGATGCGGCCGTCGGACATCAGGATCACGCGGCTGCAGTGGCGGGCGGCGATCGAGAGGTCGTGGAGCACGACCACGACGAGGGCGCCGTTCGCCGCTTGCGCCTGGAGGACTTCCATCGCGTGGAGTTGGTGGTGCGGGTCGAGCTGCGCGAACGGTTCGTCGGCGAGCAGGATGCGCGCCTCGCTGCTGAGCGCGCGCGCGAGCAACGCGCGGGCGCGTTCGCCGCCGGAGAGTTTCGTCACCGGGCGTTCGGCCAGATGTTCCACGTCGCAAGCTTTCATCGCGCGGGCGACGGCGGCTTCGTCGTCCTTCGTCGGGCGGGCGAAGCGGTTCGCGTGCGGCAGGCGGCCGAGCGAGACGAGCGCGCGCACGCTGAGCGGCCAATGCGCCTGTCCGCCTTGCGGCAGGTAGGCGAGCTCGCGGGCGAGGTCTTCGCGGCGCCACGCGGCGAGCGCTTTGCCGTCGAGGGCGATGCGGCCGGCCGACAGTGGAACGAGGCCGGCGGCGGCGCGCATCAACGTCGACTTGCCGGAGCCGTTCGGGCCCATGATGCCGACGAGTTCGCCGCGCGCGCATGTCAGCGACACGTCCGCGAGCACCTCGCGGCCGCCCAGCGCGACGGACAGGTTTTCGATTTCGAGCGCGGTCATTGCGCCTCCCGGCGAAGTTTGAAGACGAGCCAGAGAAAGAACGGCACGCCGATCAGCGACGTGAAAACGCCGAGCATCAATTCCGGTCCCGAGGGAACGAGGCGCACGGCCGTATCCGCCGCGACGACGAGTAGCGCGCCGCCGATTGCGCTCGGCAGCAACAGGCGCGAGGGCATGTGGCCGACGAACGGGCGGCAGAGATGCGGCACGATCAGGCCGACGAACGCGATCGCGCCGGTGACCGCCACCGACGCACCAACCGCGAGCGCGACACCCAGCGTCACGAGGCGCTGTGTCGAGAGCACTTTGATACCGAGCGAACTCGCGGCTTCGTCGCCCAGCGTCAGGGCATCGAGCGCGCGGCCTGAGAATGCGAGCATCGCCAAACCGGCAACGACGAACGGGGCGGCGAGATAGACTTCCTCCATGCTACGGTCTTTGAGCGAGCCCATGAGCCAGTAGATGATCTCGCTGACCGCCCAGGGGTTCGGCGCCAAGTTCATCGCGAGCGCCATCAGGGCCGCGGCAAGGTTCGCGAGCGCCACGCCCGCGAGGATCAAGATCAAGATGCCGTTGTCTCGGCCGCTGATCGCGCTCAAGATTCCGGCGGCGGCAAGCGCGCCCAACATTGCAATCGCGGGCAACGCAAGCGGAACTTCCTTCGACAGGCCGAAATAGATCGCGATCACGGCGCCGAGCGACGCGCAGGCGGCAATGCCCATGACGCCGGGCTCGGCGAGCGGATTGCGCAGCAAGCCTTGCAGCGCCGCGCCGCTCATGCCGAGGGCCGCGCCCGACATGAGGCCCAAGATCATCCGCGGCAAGCGGATGTCCTGCATGATGATGCCGGTCGTGCCTTCGCCACCGAGCAGGCCAGCGATCACATCGCCGATCGCAAGCGGCGCGTAACCGATGAAGAGCGACGCCGCCGCGACGATAAGCGTCGCCGCGGTCAACGCCGCGACCAGACCGACTGCGCTTGTGCGACCAAGCATGCCTTCACCGCCCGCGTCCGTTAGACTCGCACGCGAAATGCGCGTGAGCCTTCTGTCGCCGCGACGGAGAGATCCGTTTCCACGCGCGCACCCCGGCGGTGGGAGGACGACGTGCTCCGGCAGGTTTCCTGGCTTCGCGGCTCGTGGCGCGCCTTGTCCGCCTTCCCGCGGGGGATGACCCGCAGTGGCATGTTCGACAAGGTGCTGACCGCTTACAGTTGCGGGGGCAGCCGCGGCTTTGACCGCGTTCCCTACACCGGATCACTGAGCGGTTGGGTACTCCCGTTTGCCCAAGTGCGCAAGGCGGGCGCGCTCAGCGGCCAGCTTCTCGACCGCTTCGGCGATCCAGGGGCCGGGGCAAATCCAGAGGCGGGAGGGCATCGCGTAGAGCGCGGACTTGCCTTCGAGGCTGCGGAAGGCGGGGTGGCGCAGGATGTTTTGCGCGCGGCTCGACGTGCCGGTGTAGGCGTCGTCGAGGATGAGCAAGCGCGGGGCGGATGCGATGACGAGTTCGAGCGGCACGGTGCCGTAGCTGCCCGGCATGAGTTCGGGCGCGAGGTTCTTCAAGCCCGCCGCCTTCAGCACGTCGTGCGTCAGCGTGCCGTTGCCGGAGGTGACGCCGTTCGGTTCGTAGACGAGCGCGGTGACGCTGTCCCCTGGCAGGTTTTGCGCGCGGGCGATGCGGGCGTCCATGGCTGCAATCATCGCCGCGCCGCGGTCGGGCTCGCCCACGGCGGCCGCGATGCCACGGACGATTTTGCGCACGTCGTCGAGCGACGTGCCGGCGCCGATGACGTGGACGGGGACGCCCAGGCTCTGCGAGAGGCGGTTCGCGTGCGCGCCGGTATAGACGTCGCCGAGCACGAGGTCGGGCTTCAGTTCGATGATTTCCTCGGCGCGGGCGTTGTTGACGGGGATGCCCTTGGCGGCATCGGCGAAGTTCGAGATTTGCGGCTCGATCGCGAGGCGCGAGACGGAGGCGATGCGGGCGCGTTCGACCAGCGCAAGGGCGAGTTGGTCGGCGCAGACGTTCGTCGAGACGATGCGGGTGGGCTTTGGTTTCGACGGAGCAGAGCTGTCTCGCGACGCCACAACTCCCCTCGCCCTTCCTTCTTCAGGAAGGGAGAGGGGATGGGGGTGAGGGTAGGTCGTCGAGCCGGATGATGAGTATGAGAGAGCGCTGTGCGAACCGACGAGTGACGGTGCGTTGGATAGCCCACCCTCACCCCCATCCCCTCTCCCTCCCTGTGGGAGGGCGAGGGGAGTCGATAGGGCGAAGGCCACAATGAGAGCGCGAACGGACATTTCGATGCTCTATAGTAAGTCCAACGCCAAATCGCCAGTGAGGGGATCGGATGTACCAGACGATTGTGGTTCGCAAGGAAGGGGCCGTCGATTGGGTGACGCTCAATCGGCCGGAGAGCTTGAACGCGATGAACAAGCGGCTCGTCGACGAGTTGCTCGACTATTTCGCCGCGCTTTATTGGGACAAGTCCGTGCGCGTGGTCGTGATGCGGGGGGCGGGGCGCGCCTATTGCGCGGGGCTCGACCTCAAAGAGCGCGACAATGGTCCGCGTTCGCCGCAGGCGGGGCTGACCTCGCAGCGGCGGATCGCCGAAATCGTGATGCGCATGCGGCGCTGTCCGCAGCCGATCATCTCACTCGTGCACGGGCCGGCGTGCGGCGGCGGGTTCGCGCTGGCGCTGGCGAGCGACATTCGCATCGCGGGCGCGAGTGCGAAGATGAATGCAGCCTTCATTCGCATCGGCCTTTCGGCGTGCGACATCGGCGTCAGTTACTTCCTGCCCCGCCTCGTCGGCGTATCGGTGGCGTCGGAGTTGATGCTGACGGGGCGTTTCATCCATGCAGAGCGGGCGTTGCGGGTGGGGCTCGTCAGCGAGGTGGTGGCGGACGACAAGATGGAAGAGGCGGCGCGGCCTTATCTCGACGAGATGCTGACGACGTCGCCGCTCGGCCTTCGCATGACGAAGGAATGCCTCAACATGAGCGTCGACGCGGGGAGCCTGGAAGCAGCGGTCGCGATGGAGGATCGCAATCAGATCCTGTGCGCGCAGACGAGCGACTTCGGCGAGGGCGTGCGGGCGTTTCTGGAGAAGCGCCGGCCCGTCTATGAGGACGCTTGAGGCATGGGGCGCTGGCACTATTTGCGCGGCGGCGAGGTCTCGCTGCTGATCGATGCGGAGCCCGGCGGCGATGCGTTGCCGCGGATCGTACACTTCGGCGCCGATCTCGGGCTGCAGCCCGACTTCGATGCGATCGCGGCGGCTGCACCCGTTGTTGCGTGGGGTGCGCGGATGGATGTGCCCTGTCCGCCTTGCGTTCTGCCGGGGGCGGAAGACGGGTATTTCGGGATGGCAGCCGTGGCCGGCGGTGCGTGGACGTTCGAGCGCGCGTCCGGTGGCGGGGACAGTGTAACGCTTCACCTTAGCGCCGATAAGCAGCCGGTCAGCGTCACCTATCGCTTGTCGCCGCATGGCGTGTTGGCGGCGCGCGTCGATGGCGTGAGCGGCGCCGTTGCGTTGCCCCTGCCCGCTTGGGTCAGCGACGTCATTTCGTTCGGTGGCGATTGGGCGCGGGAGTTTTCACCGATGAGGCAGACGCTCGGCAACGGTGCGCTCATGTTCGAGAGCCGGCGCGGGCGGCCGGGGCATGATCGGTTTCCGGGTCTCTTCGTGGGCGCGGGCGGGTTCGGCGACGATCACGGTGACGTCTATGCGGTGACGCTGGGGTGGAGCGGCAGTCATCGGCTTTGCGTCGAGCGTTTGCGCGAGGGCGGCGTGGTCGTGCAGGCGGGCGAGATCGACGGCGGGGCGGATAGCCCGTGGGTGTACGCGACCTATTCGCCGCGCGGGTTGAACGGGGCGATGCAGGCGCTGCATGCGTTCGTCCGTGAGCGGATCATTCCCAAAGCCGTCGCGGCGCGGTCGCGGCCGGTGCACTACAACACGTGGGAGGCGATCTATTTCGATCACGACGAGGCAACGCTGAAGGCGCTGGCGGAGCGCGCGGCGTCGGTGGGGGCCGAGCGGTTCGTGCTCGACGACGGGTGGTTCAAGGGGCGCGCGAACGATCGCGCGGGGCTGGGCGACTGGGTCGTCGACACCAACAAATTTCCGAACGGCTTGCAGCCGCTGATCGCGCATGTGCGTTCGCTTGGGATGGAATTCGGGCTTTGGGTTGAGCCCGAGATGGTGAACCCCGACAGCGATCTGGCGCGGGCGCATTCCGCCTGGATCCGGCGCGACGGCGACGGGTTGTTGTTGCAGCGGCATCAGGCGGTGCTCGATCTCGCCAATCCTGCGGTTGCCGCGCATTTGTTCGTCGTGCTCGATGCGCTGCTGTCGGAGCATCAGATTTCGTATCTCAAGTGGGACATGAATCGCGACCTGACCGGGCCGGGGCATGACGCCTATGTGCGCGCGCTCCACGCGCTCATCGATCGGGTGCGGGCGGCGCATCGCACGGTCGAGATCGAAACATGCGCCAGCGGCGGCGGGCGGTGCGACTATGGGATGCTCTCGCGGACGGAGCGGGTTTGGCTTTCGGACTCGAACGATGCGCTCGACCGCTTCGCCATCCAGTTCAATGCGGCGCTGTTTCTGCCGCCCGAGATTTCGGGGGCGCATGTCGGGCCGGCGTCGTGCCACATCACCGGGCGGCGGCTCAGCCTCGATCTTCGCGCGCATGTGGCGACGTTCGGGCATATGGGGCTCGAGCTCGATTTGCGCGAGCTGTCCGACGTGGACGCCGCGCGGCTCGGCGCGCATATCGCGAACCACAAGCGGTTTCGCCCTCTGCTTCATTCGGCCAAGGTTTGGCGGCTTGCAATCGACGCCGATCATGCGGGGCTGTGCGTGACCTCGGGGACGGAAGCGCTTCTCCTGATCGTGCGAACCGGATCTGCCGAACTCGGACGCGGGTGTGTCGTTCGAATGCCTGGCCTTGATTCTGACGCTACGTACCGGCTTTCGGCGGTTACGCCGCTGACGGGGAGCGTCGAGCGGTCGCTTGCGCCTGCCCTGAAAGACGGATCGCTTGCCCTTACGGGGCGCGTGCTTGCCGGGCGGGGGCTCGACCTCTATCTCCCGAGACCTGAGACTTCACTGCTTGTTCACGCCCACGTGGTTTGAGCTTTCCTTGCCTTTGGCCCCTGGGCCGCGCGATAACGCCCACGATTCCAGCAACGGATACGACCGATGCCCTCCTATAAAGCCCCCGTCGCCGATTTCGAGTTTCTGCTGTTCGACGTGCACGAGATCGAGAAGCACACCGATCTTCCCGGTTATGCGGAGCTCGACCGCGCGACGGTGCGCGACGTGCTCGAAGGCGCGGGCAAGTTCGTCGAAGAGGTGCTGCAACCGATCAACCAGTCGGGCGACGAAGAAGGCTGTCACTTCGAGAACGGCGTCGTTCGAACGCCGAAGGGATTCAAAGAAGCCTGGAACGCCTATCGCGAGGCGGGGTGGAACCGGCTTGCGGTGCCGGAGCAGTACGGCGGCGCGGGCTTGCCGATCTTGCTCACCTTCGCCGTGACCGAGATGGCGTTCTCCGCCAACCAGGCGTTTGCGATGTATCCGGGGCTGACCGCCGCCGCCTACTCCGCGCTCTCGGCGACCGGCGCGCCGTGGATGCGTGAGAAGATCGTGACGAAGATGGTGATGGGTGAATGGGCGGGCACGATGTGCCTGACCGAGCCGCATTGCGGCACCGATCTTCGGCTGATGAAGACGAAGGCGGTGGAGCAGCCGGACGGCACCTACAAACTCTCCGGCACGAAGATTTTCATTTCCGGCGGCGATCAGGATTTGACGTCGAACATCATTCACATGGTGATCGCGAAAATCCCCGACGAGAACGGGAAGCTCGCCGACGACCTTTCGACCGTGAATTTCTTCATGGTGCCGAAGTTCCTCGTCAACGAGGACGGCACGATGGGTGCGCGCAACGGCGTGTTCACGGGCTCGATCGAAAAGAAGATGGGCATCAAGGCGAACGCGACGGCCGTCTTGAACTTCGACGAGGCGAAGGCGTGGCGTCTGGGGCCGAAGCCGCAGCCGAAGAGCGCCACGCCCGGCGGCAAGAAGTCGTCCTCCGAAGGCATGAAGGGGATGTTCGGGATGATGAACGCCGCGCGCCTCGGCGTCGGCGTACAGGGCGTCGCCATAGCCGAGGTCGCTTATCAGAACGCCGTGACCTACGCGAAGGAGCGTCTGGTCGGCCGCGCGCTGACCGGGGCGAAGGCGCCCGACAAGCCCGCCGACCCGCTGATCGTGCATCCGGACGTGCGGCGCATGCTGATGTTCGCGCGCGTGGCGGCGGAAGGCGGACGGGCGCTTGCGACGTTGATTTCGCTCAACCTCGGCATCGCCGGATCGAAGCGCAGCGATGCGGAGCGGCAGGAGGCCGCCGACATGGCCGACTTGCTTACGCCGGTGATCAAGGCGTTCTGCACCGACATGGGCTTCGACGCGGCGAACGCGGCGATGCAGGTGTTCGGGGGACACGGTTACATCCGCGACCACGGCATGGAGCAGTTCGTGCGCGACGCGCGCATCAACCAGACCTATGAAGGCGCGAACGGCGTGCAGGCGCTCGATCTCGTGGGGCGTAAGCTCGGCCGCGCGGGCGGGCGGGCGCCGATGACGCTCTTCAACAAGATCAACACGTTCCTTGCCGCCGAAACGTCGGAGGAGATGAAGCCGTACGTCGAGCCGGTGAAGGCGGGCCTTGCGCGGCTGCAAGAGGCGACGCTGTGGCTCGCGCAGAACGGGATGAAGAACCCCGACAACGCGGGTGCGGCCAGCGTCGACTATCTGCGCATGTTCGGGCTCACCGTCGTGGGCTGGCTGTGGGCGCGCCAGGCGAAGGCGGCGCTCGCGAAACTCGCGACGAAACCTGCGAACGCGGCGTTCTATGAGGCGAAGCTCGTGAGCGCGCGGTTCTGGATGGAACGGCTGATGCCGGACACGGCGAGCCTCGCCGAGCGCGTGAAGGCGGGCGCGGACGGGCTAATGATGCTGGACGCGGCGAATTTCTGAGGTTCCGACAGGCGCTTCGGGCATGGAGGAACACGTCACACAACCGTGACGTTGCGCGTTCCGACTTCTCGCTGTGCCGGTCGGGCACTCTGTGCGATTCTGCCTGCATCAGGGAGAACCGCTCATGCCGCGAGTCACGCATTTCGAGATTCATGCTGCCGAACCCGCAAAGCTTGCCGACTACTACCGCGAGCTTTTCGGGTGGAAGATGCAGCATCTGCCCCACATCGACTATTGGCTGATCGACACCAAAGAGGGCAACGAGCCGGGCATCAACGGCGGCTTGATGCAGCGGCGCGGACCGAAACCCGCCGACGGGCAAGCGGTCAACGCCTTCGTTTGCACGGTCAGCGTCACCTCGGTGGACACCTTCGCTGCCAAGGCGCTGAAACTCGGCGGCACGGAGGCGCTGCCGAAGATGGCGATCCCGGGCGTCGGCTGGGTTGCCTATTGCAAGGATCCGGACGGGAATATTTTCGGATTGCATCAGGAGGATGCGAACGCGAAGTGACGCGACGCTCTTGAGTTGCTCGATATTGACACAACGAGGGCGGGCAAGATGCCCGCGTTCCCGGGGCAGATGATCCGGCTGCCGGCTTGCCTGGTGTCTGTTCGTGGTCCATTCTTGGGGCTCGGCGAAATCGTCGGTTTCGCGTTGTTTTTCCTTGCGTTCCGAGCGTGATGGCAACGACCTCCTTGCGTGCACATGGGCCGTTTGTTCGCGGCTGCGCTGCGTTGCGTGCAGCTGTGGTGGCGCTTCTGGTCTGCGCCACGCCGTTTGCAGCGGGCGCTGACGACGCGGCGCCCGGCGCGAAAGCGCTTGAGGCGCTGACCAAAGCGTTCGCGGCGCAGGATGCGAAAGATTGGGCGGGGGCGAAGGCGCTGGTTGAGAAGCAGCCGGCAATCGTGCGCGATCTCGTTCAGTGGCGTCATATGTCGTCGTCCGCCTCCGGCGCGACGTTCGACGAGATCGATGCGTTCCTGAACGCGCATTCGAATTGGCCGGGGCGCTGGCAAGTCGCGCAGCGCGGCGAGGAGGCGCTGCTTGCAGCGGCGCTCGTCGACACGAAAGGTCCCGCTTGGTTCACGGCCCGCGCGCCGCGCACGAGTGCGGGTTGTCTTGCCTGGGCGAAGTTTCAGTTTGCGCGCGGCGAGAAGCAGGCCGCGCTTTCGAGCATCCGGCGCTGTTGGGCGGCTCTCACGCTGAGCTTGACGGACTATCAGGAGTGGACGGCTGCCACGCAGATGACGCTCGCCGAAAGCGATCACCTCGCGCGCGCCGACGATCTGTTGTGGAAGCGAAACGTCTCGGCCGCCCGCGAAATCCTGCCGCTGCTTTCGCCGAAGGTGCAGAGCTTCGTGGACGCGCGGGTGAAGGTTCAATCCGGCATCGAGATCGACGTCGACGACGTGCAGGACGACGCCCCATCGCCCGCATGGGGTGCGAGCCTCATCTATGACGAAGCGGTGCGGCTCAGAAAGGGCGGCGGGACGGAGGACTCGTGGTCGCTGCTTCTGAAGGCGAACAGCGGCGGCGCGCTACCGCCGGCGTATTCGCAAACGTGGTGGAGCGAGTACAATCTGCAGGCTCGCACCGCGCTCGATGCCGAGGAGCACGACACGGCCTACAAGCTCGCGTCGCGGGCGCGTCTGTCCGCCGAGGCGAACATCACGGCCTATCTGGAGGCGGAGTTTCTTTCAGGCTGGATTGCGCTGCGCCATCTCGACGAGCCGAAGAAAGCGTTGGTGCATTTCCAGAACCTGGAAGCGGCGGCGCGGTCGCCGATCACGCGCGCCCGGGCCGCTTACTGGAAGGCGCAGGCGCTGATGGCGCGCGACGAAGACGCGAAGGCGCGGCAGTCGCTCGCCGTCGCCGCGGGTGAGCCGGCCACGTTCTATGGCCGTCTTGCGTTCGAGATGCAGCCTGGCGCCAGCGGCGCGGCCAGTCCGGCGCCGCAACCTTCCGGCGTTGTTGCGGCAGGCGAAGATATCGAGGAACTGGTGCAGGCCTCCGCCGTGTTGCTGCGCATCGGCGACAATCGCCGCGCCAACGCGTTCGCGAACGCTGCGATCGATGGCTGCCAGTCGGCGGCCTGCGCGGCGGCGCTGAGCGCGCGTTTGACGAAGATCGGCAACACCTATGGCGCGCTGCGCAGCGCCAAGAAGGCGCAAACGTTGGGCGTGCCGCTCGCCGAGCAGCTCTATCCCTTGCTCGACTTGCCTGCGGCGTGCGCGGCGGCCGGCGTTCCGCCCGCGCTCGTGCTCGCGCTGATCCGGCAGGAGAGCGAGTTCGATCCTTCGGCGGTGAGCGGCGCGAATGCACGCGGCCTGATGCAGATCCTGC
Organism: uncultured Flavobacteriaceae bacterium; assembly: GCA_964561925.1. Lineage (GTDB taxonomy): Bacteria > Pseudomonadota > Alphaproteobacteria > Micropepsales > Micropepsaceae > SZUA-430. The sequence continues at coordinate 2,393 of CAZLRW010000103.1, read as the reverse complement.
CCTCGACCGCCCGGGACGTGGCGCGGCGGTACGGGATTGCATTTGCGGGTGCGGGCGATCTGCACAAGCCGGAAACCAATCTTAGCCTCGGCTGCTATCACCTGAAGGATCTGCTAGACGGGTTCGGCGGTTCCTGGGTTCTGACGATCGCGGGATACAACGCCGGCAAGGCGCGCGTGCTGGGTTGGGTCAGCGCGCGCGGCGATCCGCGCGACGCAAAGGTCGACGTCGTCGACTGGATCGAATCCATCCCGTTCGACGAAACGCGCAACTATGTGATGCGCGTGCTGGAGAACCAGCTTGTCTACAAAACCCGCCGCGGCGAAGCGCTGCAGCCGCGGGAGCTTTCTCAGATGTTGCGTCCCGCGGCTTGAAGCGAACGCGCGAGTCCTTCGAGGCCTTGCTCCATCGTGACCGGCGGGATGTAGTCCATTTCACGCCTTGCCTTGGCGTCGCTCAAGATGCAGTCGCGGCTCATGATGTTGGCGGTGAAGCGGGTGAGCGGGGGCTTCGACTTCAGGCTGAGTGCGCGGAATGTGGTTTCGCCGGCATAGGCGATCGTGCGGACGAGCCAGCCGGGAACGCCGCGCGTGGGCACGGGGATTCCGGCTGCTTGCATCATCTTCGTCATGAAGTCGCGGAAGACGACGGGATTTTCCGTGTCGAGGATGAAGTAGGCTTGCCCACCCTGCCCGTTGGTCAGCGCGAGGTTCATCGCGTGGACGAGATTCGCGATATTCGTCGTCGATGTCTTCGCGCGGCCGCCGTCGATCCAGGCGAACGCGCCCTTCGCCACCATCTCGCGCACGACGGGCAAGATCGTCTGGTCGCCTTCGCCCCAGATCATGCGCGGGCGCAAGACGATGGTCGTGAAGTTCGCCTTGGCGTCGTTCGCCCCACGCACCGCCTTTTCCGCATGCGCCTTCGTGCGCGAGTAGGGATAGGGCGAGTTCAGCGACAGAGGATAGGTTTCATCGACGTTGCGCATGTGCTGGCCGTGGAAGAGCGCCGCCTCGGTGCCGATGTGGACGAAGCGTTTGACGCCGGCCTGCTTTGCGACGGCGAGGAGTTGTTTCGTGCCCTCGACGTTCATGCGCCAGTAGTCTTCCCAAGGGCCCCATTCCTCCACATGCGCGGCGCAATGGACGACGGCGTCGACGCCCTTCAGCTGATCCAGCGCCACTTCGTTCAGGGCGCTGCGAACCGGCGTCGCGCCCACAGCCCTGATCGCGACGTCGCTCTTTTCGCTGCGTGACATGGCCGTGATCGTGTGGGTTTTCGCGTGAGCTTTGGCGAACGCGCCGCCGACGAAGCCGGACGCGCCGGTGAGGAAGATGTTCATGTGGACCTTTCTTCTCGCCCTCGCGCGGTGCTGCTTTTGATCGGGATCAATGCCGCCGGCGCGAAGCTCCACCATGCTTAGCCCATATTTCGGAGGTCATCACATGCGTATTCTCAGCAATCGGGACATGATCGCGTGGACGGTGCTGGCCGCCATCGTTGTTGTCGTTGCGGCGTACTTCGCACAGCAGCAGGCGACGGGATCGAGCGCGACCAGCGATGTCTATCGCGTGATCGTGACGCCGGACCGGCGCTAGGCGCCCCCGCGCCATTGGTGCTCCTTGACGCCTTGAGGAGCCGGTTGGCCGATGAAGCGGCGGACCTTTCAAGGGGGCGGGTGCCAGACGTCTCTCCTTGCCGTTCGACGGCGCCGCCCCTTTTCGCGATTCCGCGCAGCCATTTCGTGGCGCACGATGCGGTTACTGGTTTCCGGCCTGGACAGGGATTTCTTCGGACTGGTCGATCGTGCATCTGTCGGTGTCTTCTTCGCTCGCGTTCGGGCGGCGCTTGAAGACGATGACGTCACCTCGGCGCGGGCAGCCCGCGCTCTCGAGCGTAAAGAAGTGCGATCCCTTGAGACGACGGCAGCTCGACACGAACGTCACTTTGAACCAACGGCGGTTCTGCGGCGCCGCCTTCACGCGGGTCGACATATCGAGAATCGCCGTGCGGTCGTCGAGTACGGCAACACCGTTCAACTCGAGAAACGCGCAGTCCGGGTTCTTCGGCTTTTCTTCTGTGGTCGGCGGCGGTGGATCCGCGGCAGCAACAACGGCGGCGACGAGTGTCAGACAATAGAGTGCAAGTGCGCGCTTCATGTGCTCTTCCTCATTGCTGGTTCACTTTAGCGAGCGCAACGGCGTCTGCCAACGATGCTGGTGCTGTCGTCCCCCGAGAAGGAGTTCGCTACTTCTCGCGCCCCACTTCGCCCGGCGGACACTTGCCTTCACTTGGGCATTTGCTGGGGCCGGTGACACGAAGCGTTCCGACGATTGCGCGCATGGCGGCGAGGTCGCTTTCCTGGTCGGTGCCCGGCGCCGTGTTCGCCATGA
>CAZLRW010000102.1:0-13428 GCA_964561925.1 uncultured Flavobacteriaceae bacterium | reverse complement strand
GACGTGCGCGACGAGTCGGCGGAGGACATCCGCCTCGTGCTGATCCCGAAGAGCCGCAACATCGAGCCGGAACTCATGATGGAACAGGTGTTCCGTCTGACCGATCTCGAGACGCGCTTCCCGCTCAACATGACGGTGCTGGACGCGAACCAGACGCCGCGCGTGATGAGCCTGAAGCAGACGCTGGTCGCGTATCTGGATCACCAGCGCGGCGTGATGATCCGGCGCGCGAGCCACCGGCTGGCCAAGATCGCGGACCGGCTCGAAATTCTCGACGGTTATTTGTCGGTCTTCCTCGACCTCGACAAGGTGATCCGCATCATCCGCAATTCGGACGAGCCGAAGCCCGAGCTGATCAAGGCGTTCAAGCTCTCGGACGTGCAGGCCGAGGCGATTTTGAACATGCGCCTGCGCTCGCTGCGCAAGCTCGAAGAGATGGAAATCCGCCAGGAGCACGCGGCGTTGAAGAGCGAGCAGAAAGACCTCAAGGCGCTGGTCAAATCCGAAGAGCTGCAGAACGACAAGCTGAAGGCGAGCTTTCAAGATTTGCGCGCGAAGTTCGGCGCGAAGACAGTGCTCGGCAAGCGCCGCTCGACGTTTTCCGACGCGCCGACGATCGAAGACGTGCCGATGGAGGCGCTCGTCGAGAAGGAACCGATCACCGTCATCTGCTCGGAGAAGGGCTGGATCCGCGCGATGAAGGGGCACATCGAGCCCAGCGACGATCTGAAGTTCAAGGAAGGCGACAAGGCGCGCTTTGCGGTCAAGGCGCAGACGACGGACAAATTGCTCTTGTTCTCGACGAACGGCCGCTTCTTCACGCTCGACTGCTCGCAGCTGCCGGGCGGGCGCGGGAACGGCGAGCCCGTGCGTTTGATGTGCGATCTCGAGAACGATCAGGATATCGTGGCGCTGTTCGTGCACGAGCCGGGGCGCAAGCTGCTGATCGCCTCGTCGTCGGGGCGCGGTTTCGTCGTGCCGGAGGACGAGGTCATCGCCCAGAAAAAGGGCGGCAAGCAGGTGATGAATGTCGATCCGCTGGAAGAGGCGAAGGTCTGCGTTCCCGCCGAAGGCGACAGCGTCGCCTTCATCGGCGAGAACCGGAAGATGGTGATCTTCAAACTCGCCGACGTGCCCGAGATGGCGAAGGGCAAGGGCGTGACGATGCAGAAGTACAAGGACGGCGGGATGAACGACGCCACGTCCTTCGTCTATGCGGACGGCTTGCGCGACTACAACGGGCGGACGTGGGAGAAGAGCGAGCTTTCCGACTATCGCGGCGAACGCGCGCAGGCGGGGCGTCTGGCGCCGAAGGGTTGGCCGAAGAACGGGAAGTTCGAGGCGAAGTTCTGAACCTGAAAGGCTCTTGCGTCTGGCGGGTCGTTTCTGTAGGCATCACCTCATGACAACGCGCGTTTTCGTCAGCACACGGTTTTGGTGGCCCGCTTAAGGCGGGCGGCGCGCGAGTCTGTTTTTACGCGAAGGTCGCTCCGGTTCGGATGCGGCCTTTTTCTTTGTCGTTCGTCCGTCCGGTTGCGTCCTTCGATCACCAACGAAGGAGACGATCATGGACGACTATTCGAACGACATCATTCTGACCGGCGACCGGCCGACCGGGCCCTTGCATCTCGGCCACTATGCGGGGTCGCTGGCCAATCGGCTGGCGTTGCAGGGGCGCTGCCGGCGGCAATACGTGCTGATCGCCGATACCCAAGCGCTGACCGACAATGCGGGACGGCCGGAGCACGTGGCGCGAAACGTTCTGGAGGTCGCGTTCGACTATCTGGCGGTCGGACTCGACCCGTCGCGGTCGCCGATCGTGCTGCAGTCGGACCTGCCGGAGCTTGCCGAACTCACGATGCTCTACCTCAACCTCGTGACGCTGGCGCGGCTCGAACGCAATCCGACGGTGAAGAGCGAGATCCTGGCGCGCGGGTTTCAGCGCGACATTCCGGCGGGCTTTCTCTGCTATCCGGTTTCGCAGGCGGCCGACATCACGGCGGTCAAGGCGACGCTGGTGCCGGTCGGCGACGATCAGCTGCCGATGATCGAGCAGACGAACGAGATTGCGCTTCGCGTCAACCGGCTTGCCGGGCGGGAGGTCCTGCCGGAGGCCAAGGCGCTGCTTTCGGCGACGCCGCGGCTGCCCGGTATCGACGGCGGGGCGAAGGCGTCGAAATCGCTCGGCAACGCGATCGCCCTTTCGGCCTCGCCCGACGAGATCGCGCGGGCGGTCAAAATGATGTTCACCGATCCCGGCCACCTGCGCGCGAGCGATCCGGGCAAGACCGAGGGCAACGCGGTCTTCGCCTATCTCGACGCGTTCGACGCCGACAAGGCTAAGGTCGCGCGGTTGCGCGAGCAGTATGAACGCGGGGGGCTTGGCGATTCGGCGGTGAAAGCGCGGCTCGACGGCGTGTTGCAGGCGATGCTCGCGCCGATCCGCGCGCGGCGGGCGGAGGTCGCGCGCGATCCGGCGGCCGTGCTCGACATCATCGCCCAAGGGACGCGCGCGGCACGGGAGGTCGCCGCGCGCACGCTTGACGATGTGCGTGCGGTGTTCGGACTGCGGAAGGGAGGCGTAGCGATTTCCGATTGACTGTTCAGGGCTTCAGCATGCGGCGGGGCCGCGCGGCCAGCCATTTCTCGGCGCGAGCCGGCATGGCGGACGCCGCCGTCGCACCGAGTTGCAAAGTGCGCGCGCTGCCCGATACCGGTTGAGATTGCGGCGCGCCCTTGTCCGCGGCAGCGACGGTGCGAGCGGCAAGGTGTTTCTCGAAGCCTTCCGGCGCCGAGAAGAAGATGTTCGCGTTGAACTGATAGTTCTGCTCCGTCACGCCGCCGTTCGTGACGTAAAGGCGGCGGAGCGCGACGCCGCCGTCGTCGAGAAGGGCGGCCTGCACGTTCAGCATCGTGTTGTTGAACGAGTTCACGGCTTCGAGCGTGAAGCGCGGGTCCTTCTCATAGACCGTGCTCATCTGCAGCGTCGTGCAGCCTTCGGCGGTGCAGTTCATCAGGAAGAAGTCGACGGGACCGCTGCCGTCGTTGAAGCTGACGATTTCGACGCCGGGTTCGGGCTTCTTGACTTCGATCTGGGTCGCGCCAATCGACTTGAGCGACTCGGAAACGTACTTCGACGTCAGGTGCGTCATCAGCCGGGGCGGCGCCGGCAGGCATCGGCGCCAAGATACCGAGCGTTGCAATCGCGGCGACAAGCGGCAGGCGCATGCGGAAACTCCCCAGGTTTCTGCACATCTAAGCGCGCTGCGCGCAGGGTGTCGAGTGGCTCGTCCGGGTGTGCCGTTTGGCACGGTCCCGGACGATTGCTTAACGCGCCCGGTGCAGTTCAGGGTGCGTATTTGAACGATAACGAAACGCGGGCGCGGTAGGCCACGACCTTGCCCTTGTCGTCGAGGCGCATGTCCAGTTTCGTGACTTCGGCGATGCGCAGATCGCGCAACGAGTGCGACGCGGTTTCGACGGCGTTCTTGGCCGCGTCCTCCCACGACGCCTTGCTGGTACCGATGACTTCGGTGACACGATAAATGCCGTTGTCACCCGATTTCTTCGCCATAACCGGTCCTCCCATGGTTGGCCGGGGGACCGGGAACGGTCCGCCCAAGCCCGGCCATCATAGCGGAGGTCAGGCCCGCGCCCTAAGGGCTCAGCGCGAGAGCCCCCGGGTCGAAACGATCGTGATCGTGTAGCCGGCGATCACGTCGATGAGCTGCATCAGGCCCAGCAGGAAGAAGACCGAGGTCGTGAAGCCCGGAAACGAGATGAACTGGACGACGTAGATCAGGAGCGTCATCACGGCGATGCCGTGATTGACGAGCGAAAGCATCGGCGAGCCTACGGACTTCAGGACCTCGATGAACAGAAGCCCCATGCCGGCCGCCAGGATCACGTCGGCCTGGGTCATCGACCAGGTGGCGCCGGAGAACATCGTCATCTTGAACGCGGCGCCGTTCAGCCACGCGGCGACGGCGGCGGGATCGGTGCCGATGACGAAGAAAACCATGACGTTGTAGTAGAGCAGCGGCAGCAGAAGCAGCGGAAAGATGTCGAACGTGGGCGACGACGATTTGAGCCGGACGCGGCGCTCGCGATAACGCGACATGATGCGAATCCCCCTCGGATGCGAACTGATTCGCCAAGTATAGCGAGGGTCGCGGGCGCGCAATCCGCGAAGCCGGACAAGTGTGGCGGCCGTCATGCTAAGATCGCGGACGAGTTTTTCATGCTAACACGATGAAAGATAACGCGCATGATTCTGGTCGGGCAATACGACTCCCCTTTCGTGCGGCGTGTGGCCGTCACGCTGCACCACTACGGCATTCCGTTTGCGCGCAATGCGATGTCGGTGTTCACGGACGCGTCCGCGATGTCCAAGATCAATCCGCTCGTGCGCATCCCCTCGCTGGTCCTCGACGACGGGGAGGTCTTGATCGACAGCTGGGCGATCCTCGACCATCTGGACGAGAGCGCGGGGCCGGAGCGGGCGCTGACGCCGCGGTCGGGAGCGGCGCGGCGGCGGGTGCTGCAGTTGTGCGCGGCGGCGAGCGGCGCCGTCGAGAAGGCCGGGGCGGTCGTCTACGAGCGCCACTTCCATCCGCCGGCGCATGTGAACGAGGAATGGGTCGCGCGCTGCCTCGATCAGTTGCGCGGGGCGCTCGGCACGCTCGAAGGGGCGCTTTCCGGCGAGTGGCTTGCGCTCGGCCGGCTGACGCAGGCGGACGTGACCGCGGCGGCGATGGCCGGATATCTGCGGATGCGGCTGCCGGACGTCTCCGTCGCGCGCGCGTTTCCGCGATTGGCCGGTTTGGCCGAGCGGTGCGAGGCGTTGCCCGCCTTCGCGGCCGCGCGGCCCAGTCCCGAAGAAACGATGCCTGCGCGCTAGGCGTACTTCTTTTTCATCTTCGCCACGGCGCGCACGACGATTTTCTTCAACGTCGGTACGTCGATGTCGGCAAGGCGCTTGATGTAGAGGCACGACGAACCGGTCGAATGCTTGCCGAGTTTCGCAAGCAAGTCTTCGAACTCGTCGAAGCCCGGCATGATGTAGACCGTGAGGTTCTGCTTGCGCGGCGACAGACCCACGATCGGCCAATCGCCTTCGCGGCCGCTGGCATATTTGTAGCGATACGTGCCGAAGCCGATGATGCTCGTGCCCCACATGACGGGCTCCTGCTTCGTCGCGTGCTTCATCATCGCGATCAGCGTCTTGGCGTCTTCGCGTTTCGTAACGTCGGCCACTTTCGCCAGGAATGCGGCGACGCTCTGCTTCGTCGGTTTCGTTTTCGGCTCGGCCATGTGCGCTCCATCACGTTCGCGGGAATGTGCGACAATTCTGCTTGCGGGTCGAGATCGGCCGGTCGAATAGAAACGGAATCCCGGATTGGAGATTAGCGTCGGATTCATGCGGTCGCGCTCGGTCGAGAGTTTGCGTTTCGAAACGGCGGTGCTGGCGGCCTCGCTCCCGGGACTCATGCCGCGGTTGGGCGACATCGACTTCGCGGCGATCGCCGACCTCGCGCCCTGGATCGCGGTCGTCGATCCGGATCGTGACGCCCATACGCTGACGTTCTTGAGCGCGGGCGAGGGGATCGCGGAGTTCCTTGGTTGCGATCCGACCGGGCTCGACTACCTGGAGATCGTCGATCCTGCCATCAAGGGCGACGCATTCGACAGCGCCTTCCTGATGCTGACCCGACCGTGCGGACTTTGGCAGGTCACGCCGGCGCTGACCGTGGACGGCCGCACGGTCGAGGCGGAATACACGGGCTACCCCGCGATCGACGTCGCGCGCGGGCGGGGCGTCATCGTGATGCTCATTCGGCACGGGCTGAGACCCTTGCCGCGCATAGCCATGGTGAAACACGCGGAAGAGTATGCGTGGCTCGAATTGCGGAACAGCCCGCCGCTTGCCTAGCTCGCGGCGAGTTGAACGTTCGCCGGACGGGTTCGGCTATAGTCACTGCTCCACAGGAGGAGAGACGCCATGCGCTACCGCCACGACCCCGAAGGACATCGGCTTCCGATCAAGCTCGACACGACATCGAACGGCGAGTTCGAGCCGGTCGACCTTGAGCCCTATCACGAGCAGGCGATCGCGCATGCGCATGCCTGCGTGAGCGACAATGCGCGGCGGCGCGGGGTGGGGCGGCGGGAATTCCTGGTCTCGACCTGCGGGGCGGCGACGGCGCTGCTCGCGCTCAACGACGCGCATGCAAGCCAAGGGCGGACGGGCGGCTATTTCGACCTGCCGAAGGTCGCGGGCGTCGATCGCGACGTCGCGGCGGCGACGCTCGAGGGCGACGAGTTCATCTTCGACGTGCAGAACCATCACGTGAATGCGCTCGGGCGCTGGCGCAATCCGGATTCGGGATGGATTCGCGGGTTGAAGAGCTTTCCGAACGCCTCCTGCGCGCATGAGATCGGCGAGGGCGAGTACGCCTACGTGAACTGCTTCAACGGCGAGAACTACATCAAGGACGTGTTCCTCGATTCCGACACGCAGATGGCGGTGATGTCGATGGTGCCGTCGACGCACGAGGACGCGCCGCTGACGATCGAGGAGGCGGATGCGACGCGGGCGCTGGTCGAGAAGCTCGGCAACGGGCAGCGGCTGTTCCTGCACGGCAAGGTGAACCCGAACCTGCCCGGCGACCTGGAGCGGATGGAGGAACTCAAGGCCAAGTGGGGCGTGATCGCGTGGAAGACCTACACGCAGTGGGGACCCGGGGAGGCGGGCGGGTTCTTTCTCGACGATGCGCGGCACGGCATTCCCTTCATCGAGAAGGCGCGCGCGATGGGCGTCAAGATCATCTGTGTGCACAAGGGGCTGCCGTTCGGGCGCAAGTCGTACGAACACTCGACCTGCCGCGACATCGGCGTCGTCGCGAAGCGTTATCCCGACATGATCTTCATGATCTATCACTCGGGCTTCGATACGACGGTGGCTGAGGGCGCTTATGATCCGGCGAACGCGGCGGCCGGCGTGAACGCGCTCGTCAAGTCGCTGATCGACAATGGGGTGAAGCCCAACGCGAACGTCTATGTCGAGTTGGGTTCGTCGTGGCGTTTCCTGATGCGCGATCCGGGACAGGGCGCGCATGTGTGGGGCAAGCTCTTGAAGTATGTCGGCGAGAACAACGTGATGTGGGGGACGGACTGCATCTGGTACGGCTCGCCGCAGGATCAGATTCAGGCGTTTCGCGCGTTCCAGATTTCCGACGAGATGATCGCCAAACACGGCTATCCGAAGCTGACGAAGCAGTTGAAGGCGAAGATCTTCGGCTTCAACGCGGCGAAGATCTACGGCGTGGACGTGCCGGCGCAGAGGAAGCGCGCGGCGTCGGATGCGCTTTCGCGGGAGAAGCAAGCTTATCTCGCCGAGCGCGACCCGAGCTTCGTGACCTATGGGCCGAAGACGCGGCGCGAGTTCTTCGCGCTCCAGCGCGAGCAGGGTATACGTCCTTAGCGGCGCGTCGCGCGTTCGGCGACGATGATGGCTGCAATCAGGAGCGCGGCGGCGACGAAGAACGGCGCGCCGAGCAGCGGCCAGCCGGGCGCGGTTGCTTTCGCTTCGATCGCGGCGGCGAGCACGTTCGGATAGAGGATCGGGGCGATGATCGCGGCGATGCCCATGAGACTGCCGAGCGCGCCCTGAAGCTGGCCTTGCTCGGTCGGGTCGACGCGTTGCGTCATCAGCGTTTGCGCGGCGGGTCCGTAGAAACCCCAGAGTGCGGCGATCGGGATTGCGACCCACACCCAAAGCGCGGTTTCGCCGAACGCATAGATCAGGAAGCCCGCGATGCCGAAGGCGAGACCGGTGAGGATCGCGCGGCGTTCGCCGAGCGCCTTGACGACGGGGCCGACGAGGCCGCCCTGGACGATGATGCTCATCACGCCGACGAGCGCGAGCGCCCAGCCGTTCATCGCCTCGTCCCAGCCGTAGCGGTACTTCGTGAACCAGACGAAGACGGCAGGATAGACGTTGTGGCCGATCATGTAGAGGAACTGCGCGGTCGCGAGGCCCGCGAGTTGTGTGTTGCGTGCAAGAAGGCGGAATGAGCCGATCGGATTCGCGCGAGCGAGCGAGAAGTGCTTCGTGCGGCGCTCCTGTGGCAACGACTCCGGCAGGATGAAGTAGCCATAGGGCGCGTTCGCGAGGCTCAAGGCGGCTGCGATCCAGAACGGCAGGCGCGGATCGATCGCGCCCGCCTGGCCGCCCAGCAGCGGTCCGAGCACGAAGCCGATGCCGAAGGCAGCGCCCATCAGGCCGTAGGCGGTGGGGCGCTTTTCGACCGGCGTGATGTCGGCGATGTAGGCGTTCGCGGTGCCGAAGCTGGCCGCCGTGATCCCTGAGATCGCGCGGCCGACGAAAAGCCACCAGAGATTGGGCGCGAGCGCCATCAGAATGTAGTCGAGGCCGAGGCCCGTCATCGAAATCAGCAGCACCGGCCTTCGGCCGAAGCGGTCGGAGAGCGCGCCCTGCACGGGCGTGAACACGAACTGCATGAATGCCCACACGAAGCCCATCCAGGCGCCGATGCGCACGGCGTCAGCCTCAGCGCCGGCCATGAAGTCTTCGACGAGTTCGGGCAGGACCGGGATGATCACGCCCATCGCCAGCACGTCGAGCGTCAGCGTGATGAAGATGAACGCGACCGCGGCGCGGCTGGCGGTCGGGGCGGCTGCTTGGGCGGGCGCGTCGGACATTCGTTTCGTTCTAACCGGTTTCAAAGGCCCGCGCATAGGTGATGCGCCAGCGGTGGCTCGAAAGAGCGCCGGGGCGCAGTTCGAGCGCCATGAAGGAGGGGCCCGAGAAGGGTGCTTCGAGGCGTTTGCCTTGCAAGCTCGAAAATCCGAAGCGCGGGTAGTAGGCGGGGTGGCCGAGCACGACTGCGAGTTCTTCTCCGGCATTTCGCAGTTCCGTCAGCGCCGTGCGGGTCAGGGCGTCGCCGACGCCTTTGCGTTGCAACGCCGGGATCACTGCAAGCGGCGCAAGCGCGACGGCATGTAGACTCAGGCCCGCGGCTTCGGCGCCCAAGCGCGAGAACGCGATGTGGCCGACGAGCGCGCCTTGTGCATCTTGCGCGACCTGTTCGAGGATCATGTCGCCGTCGCGGCGCAAGGCGTCGACCAACGCGACTTCGGCTTGGCCGCCGAATGCGGCCTCGATGACCGAGGCGATTGCGCCGTCGTCTTGGTGTGCGCGGGGGCGGATGGTCGTTTGCGTCGGTGGCGTCACTTGCGCATTCTACGGGCATGAGCGGACACAATGCGATCCGGATCGGCATCATCGGGGCGGCGCGCGTCGCGGTCTACGCCATGCTGGCCCCGGCACAGGACAATGCGCAGGTCTCGGTCGCAGCGATCGCGGCGCGTGATCCCGCGCGAGCGCGGGCGTTTGCCAAGGCGCATGGGATTGCGCGCGTGCACGAGAGTTATGAGGCGTTGATCGGCGATCCGGCGATCGATCTCGTCTATGTCGCGACACCACCGACGCTGCATGCCGATGTCGCGATCGCAGCCTTGCGGGCTGGCAAGCATGTGCTGGTCGAGAAGCCGTTTGCGGCGAACGCGGCGGAGGCGAAGGCGATCCTGGATGCGGCGCGCGCGGCGGGGCGGCGCGCGTTCGAGGCATTTCACTATCGCCATCATCGGTTGTGGGGGCGGATCGTCGAGATCGTCCGTTCCGGTGCGCTAGGCCCGCTGACAACGATCGAGGCCGGGTTTCACGTGCCGATCGCAAAGTCCGCCGATGAGTTTCGCTGGAACCCGCGGCTCGGTGGCGGGGCTTTGATGGACCTTGGCTGCTATGCGCTGCAGTGGGCGCGGGTGGTGGCGGGCGCGGAGCCCGACGTCGCATCCGCGCGTATGCGCATGGTCGACGGCGTCGATGCCGAAACCGAAGCGGTGCTGCGCTTTCCCGGCGGCGTCGAGGCGCGCGTGTCGTGCGGCATGGAGGGGGAGGCGTTTCGCGCCTTCCTCAACATCGAGGGTGCACGAGGGCATATGCGCGTCACGAACCCGCTCGCGCCGCAGTTTGGGCATGCGCTTGAAACCGAGATCGACGGGACGGTTCGTTCGGAAACGGTCGATGGACCTTCGACGTTTGCCTCTCAGCTCGAAGCCGTTGCGGCTGCGCTGACCGACAGTGCGCCGTTTCCCCTGGCCGAGGACGATCCCGTCAAGTCGATGGCGGCGATCGACGCCGTAAAGGAAGCCGCACGTTAACGGCGTGCTCGCAATGCCAAAGCGTCGGCCACGATCTTCGCATGGTCGAAGGCGAGCGTCTTGCTGCGCCAGCCGGCCAAAAACCGTGCGGCTGCGGCGTCGTCGCCCGCCTCCGGTGCGCCTTTGGCGACGTCGATCAGAAACGCGGCCGAAACGGTGTGACGGCGCGGGTCGCGCTTCGGATCGGAATAGACTCCGATCAAACGGCACGACGTCGCTTTGAGCCCGGTCTCTTCCTTGAGTTCGCGCATGGCGGCCGCTTCGACGGTCTCGCCGTATTCGACGAAACCGCCGGGCAACGCGTAGCAGCCGTCAAACGGCGGATGCTTGCGCTTGATCAGAAGCAGCCGGTGTTCGTTGTCGAATACGACCGCGTCGGCCGCCAATGCCGGCTGCTTGTGATGCATTTTTGTTCACCGTCACATGTCGCTTGTGCCAGGTCGCGTTCCGGATTCAACCCGCGGATGTTTAACGCGGCATTTACCGTTGCCTATCAATGTCTAAACGCGGCTTGAAGCGTGTCGTGCACTTCCTCCGCATGCGGAACATCGCTATAGGTCGACAACGTGCGTACGTGACCTGGGTTCCATTTTCGCGCGTGAGGGGAACATGCTAGCATATGAGGAACTGAAGGGGTCTAGCGGCCGGCAGATCTTTTTCAGGCCCAAGCGCTACGAAGCGGCAGAACTGTTCTCCGGCACGCCGCCGAAAGTGTTCTTGAAATCGGCGATCTTCCGGTTGGGCGACATCAGCCTGACGGGCATTTGCATCAACGCCAACCAAAGCGTCGAAGCGACGTTCGACGTCGGCGAACTCGTGACTTTCACGGTCAAGCAGGCGGGGCTCGCGATCTTCGAGGGCACGGCCAAGGTCGTGCGCAGCGAACGCTCGATCTTCGGGTCGAAGGTCGCGCTCAATCTGACCGACGGCGTCGTCGATTTCCATTCGCTCCTGCGCCGCAACGCGCAGGCCCGCGTGTCGCAGCAACTGGCGACACTCGATCCGCATGTGGGCGAACTCGTCTCCGCCGAATACCGGGCACATTGTGCGGACGTGCTTCGACTGCTGCGCGCGTATCGCTCCGTCGTCGAGGCGAGCGTCAAGCCGTTTCCGCATCAGGCGACCGGCATGTCGGCGGACGAAGCCTATGCGATGTGCGAGGAGCGCATTCTGCCGCAATGGCGCAGCCTGTGGCTTCAGGGCAACCAACTTGTCGGCGGCGTGATGGCCGACAAGCGCCGGCTCGAGGCGATGAAGGAATACACCGAACTCGTCGTTACGCCCGAATTGAACCATGGTCCCGTTTGGTGGCGCAGCTACTTCAAGCCGGCGGGTTATCCCGGCGACTTCGGAATCATGAACTACGTCTACGACTGGCAACGCGAAGGCGGCGACGTCTACAGCCAGTTGATGCATCGCGTGGGCCTGGACGTCGCCGAGTGCATCGGGACGCGGATGCATGTGGTGCGCAAGGTGATCGGCGACGTTGTTCGGACGAACGACCGCGATCGGCCCGTGAACATCCTTAGCCTGGGCTGCGGCTCGGCGCGCGAGGTGGAGTTGCACCTCAACGATCCCGAGGCGCCGGACGGACCTGTGCGCTTCACGCTGATCGATCAGGAGGCGAATGCGCTGGCTTATGCGTACGAGCATTCCTTTCCGCTGACCAAGACCATGAAGCCCAAGGCCGGCGTGCAGGCGTTGAACGTCTCGTTCACGGACGTGCTGCGCGGCGGGGCTTGGCTCGACGAGGCGGGGCCGCAGGATCTGATCTACAGCGTCGGCCTCATCGACTATCTGATCGACCGGCGCGCGCGGACGCTGGCCTCGCGCCTCTACGAACGCGTGGCGCCGGGCGGTACGCTGATCATCGGAAACATGAACGAAACGGACCTCAGCAACCTGTGGCCGATGGAGTTCATCACCGACTGGCACCTCTACTACCGCACCGAGAAGGACATGCTGGCCTGGACGGACGGGCTCTCGTTCGAAAAGGCTTGGACGGAGACCGACCCGACGGGCCGGGTGCGCCTCTTGTTCGTACGCAAGGCGCGCTAAGCCGCATCCTTGAACCGGCGATGCGGCTTGCCGCGAGCGGGGGTGGCGCCTAATTCTGCGCTCAACTCCCGATCGCCGGAACGTTCGTCATGAAATCGCCAAGCTTTGCAGTTGCGCTCGCCATCGTCGTAGCCGCGGCGTGCTCGCCCGCCAACGCACCCAAGGGCGTGACCGTCGCCGATGCATGGTCGATGGCGACGCCCGCCGGTGCGTCGGTAGCGGCCGGGTACATGCGTATCACCAACGGAGACGCGGAGGCGCGCCGGCTTGTGAGTGGTTCCACGGCCGTTGCGGAGCGCGTCGAGATTCACACGATGTCGATGGACGGCGGCGTGATGCGGATGCGGCCGCTTCCGGAAGGGCTGGCGATCGCGGCCGGCGAAACGGTGGAATTGAAGCCGGGCGGGTTGCATTTGATGCTCGTGGGTTTGAGGCACCCGCTTGTCCAAGGCGAAAGCGTACCGCTGACGCTTACGTTCGACGGCGGGCTCGCGGTTGAAGCGACGCTTGCGGTTAGGGCCATGGGCGGGGGCGGCCATGAGCATTGAGACGTTACGCATCATCCGTTACGCGGCGTTTGCGGCGATCGGCGGGCTTGCACTCCTTTGGGCCGCGATCGGGCTTGGCTGGCTGCAACGCGCCGACGCGCCCTCGCCTGCGCCGGGCGCGCCCGTGGTGGCGACGTTCGAACTCGCCGATCATGAGGGGCGCGCCGTCAGTCAGGCGGATTTGCTCGGGCGGCCCACCGTCGTCTTTTTCGGCTTCACCTATTGCCCGGACGTTTGTCCGACGACTTTGACGTCGCTCTCGGCTCTCTTGGGAAAAATGGGCGCCGATGCCGACAGGCTCGGCGTGTTCTTCGTGACGGTCGATCCGGAGCGCGACACTGCGAAGGCGTTGAAAGACTACCTCTCGTCCTTCGATCCGCGCATTCGCGGGTTGACGGGTGCGACAGAGCAGATCGCGGCATTGGCCAGGCCGCTCGGCGTTTTCTTCGCGCGTAGCGACAGCAACGGCGGCGGTTACACGATGGATCATACCGCGTCGGTGTTCTTGCTGGATGCGCAGGGCCGGTTGATCTCGACGATCGCCTACGGCGAGGACGAGGCCACGGCTCTGGCGAAG